>CAZPUH010000077.1:0-5175 GCA_964589215.1 uncultured Myxococcales bacterium
GCCGTCCGCCGTGTCGGTCAGCGGCACCGTCGCGGGCGGTGGCGCCCTGGGCCCGGGCGGCGCCGTGGTGTGGCTGACCCGCGCCGCCGGCGACACGCCGCGCCCCGCGCCCGCGCGCGGCAAGGTGATCAGCCAGCGCGGCAAGACCTTCGTCCCGCGGGTGCTGGCGGTGCCGGCCGGCACGCGCGTGGACTTCCGCAACGACGATCCGATCTTCCACAACATCTTCTCGCTCTCCAAGCCGAACGAGTTCGACACCGGCCTCTACAAGCAGGGGGCGACGTACACGCAGACCTTCAAGCACCCGGGCGCGGTGCAGCTGCTGTGCAACATCCACGCGTCGATGCTGGGCTTCATCTACGTCGTCGATTCGCCTTACTACGCGCAGGCCGACGCCGCCGGGACGTTCGCGATCAAGGGCGTGCCGCCAGGCGACTACCAGGTCCACGTCTGGCACGAGGCGGCCGCGCACCCGACGGTCGACAAGCTCGCCGTCGGCAGCGGCGGCGTGCGCGGCCTGTCGCTCCGCGTGGGCGGCGAGAGGCGCGCGCCCCAGTTCCTTCCGGACAAATCCGGGAAGCCCCGCCAGGCCCACCTCGGTTACTGAGCGAGCGCGCTCAGATACGCGACCGCCTCGCGGGCGGCGCTTTCGAAGGCGTCCAGGCGCCCGGGGAAGAGATGCGTTGCCGCATCCACGACCCAGAGCCGCTTCGGCTCGGCCATTCCGCTCACGGCGGCCTCGATCTGCGCGCGGCCGCCGTACTCGTCGTCGGCCGCCTGAATCACCGCCTTCGGTTTCGTGCAAGCGGAGAGAAAACCGTAGTCGAACATCCGCAACGCCAGGCCCACGCCCAGAAGCTCGCGGACCCGCGCATCCGCGGCGCCGACCGACAAGCCCACGCGGGCGCCGAACGAGAACCCCGCCATCCAGATCGGCAGCTCGGGGTACCGCGCGTGGACCCAGTCCAGCGCCGCGCGGGCGTCTTCTTCCTCGCCGACACCGCTGGCGTGCGTGCCGGTCGACGCGCCGACGCCCCGAAAATTGAAACGAAGCGCGGTCACGTTGCCGTCGACCAGCGCCCTGGCCAGCCGGTACACGACGTTGTTGTTCATCGTGCCGCCGCCGAGCGGGTGCGGGTGACAGACCACGGCCACCGCCACGGGACGCTCCGCCTCGCGCACGACCGCTTCCAGCGCTCCGTGCGACACGGCGATTGAAATGCGCCCCGACGGCGGGAGCGGCTCCGGCATGGCCTCAGCTTACACCGGAGCCGCTCGCTCCCCCCTCAGACGCCACTGAACCCCCTCACGCCCTTCACGCCCTTCCACCCCACGCACCCCTTCACGCCCGTCCCCGCCGCTGTCCACCCCGAAACCTGACCCCGACCCGTGCTCATCCGCGCTTTCGCCGCCCGACCCCGACCCCGTCCTTCGCGCGTCCACCCGAACCCCGACCCGCCCTCAGCTCTTGCGCACCCGGGACCTTCCCGCCGCCTGCCTCCCCCTGCCTCCGCCCTCGCTCTCTCCCGCCGCTGTCCCTAGAAAGTCCCGCGTGCCCGTTTGCCTTCGTTTTCGATGACCGAAGAGTATTCAACCTTCGTGCCAGGCCGAAACGGCGCTTCCTTCGCCATTTCGCGGGGTTTTCCGCTTCCATGAGCCCGCGGATCCGTAACGTCGCCCGCTCGCAGCGTTACGAAATCTCGCCACCGGTCGTCCAGCCACGGTCGACGTTGACCGGGCGGAGGAGATGTTCAGATTCGCCTCAGGAGGAACCCGAAATGGACAAAGACCTCAAGGAACAAGCGAGCGGCAAAGGTCAGAACATCAAGGGTCGCGTGAAGGAGGCCTTCGGCGCCATCTCCGGCGACAAGAAGACCGAGGCCGAAGGGGTCGCCGACCGTTTCGCGGGAGCCGCGCGCGAGAAGGTGGCCGAGATCAAGCGCGACCTGTCGAAGCCCGACCGTCGCACGGAAGAAGCCGACGACGAGTGACCGGGGCGTGACGCCGCACCCGTGCCCCGCGTATCAGCGCGGGGCGCAGTAGGTCTGGTTCACGTCTCCCGAGAGCACCGGCAGGCCCGCGTCGACGCCGGCGTCGGCGGGGCTTGCCGCTCGGCATGCCGTCAGCGGATCCGTCGCGCACGGAACCGCAGGCGAGCACGCCGCCAGGCAGATCTGTGCCGCTCCCACGCGCGCGCAGGCCGTGTTCGCCGGACAGGTGAGCGGCAGCTGGCAGCTCGCGGCGCAGAGCCCGTTGGTCGCGACGGGGGCGCAGTAGCCGCTGGCGCACGCGTTGTTGTCGAAGACACCGCTGGCGTTGCGGCAACTGGCGCCCAGGTCCGCGGTCGCGCCGCTCGGCAGACAGGCGCGGACCCAGCCCGTGGCGCCGCTGCCACCCGCGTGGAAGTTCCCGCACGTGAACCCGGCGGGGCAGGCGGGCGTGCCGGGTCCGCAGTCCCTGAGGCACAACGGGTTCAGGCCGCCGCCCGCGTCGGGCGGCGCCGCATCCCCGGCCGCCGCGGGAGGCGGAGGCAACGCGTACGCGGTGCACACGGCGCCGGCGCCGCAAAAGCCGGTGGCGCAGGTGGTCGAGCAGATGCCGCGCGTGAACGCGGGCCCGCAGCCGGAACCCGCCTTGCAAACGCAGGACAGGAACGTCGCGCACTGCGCGTCGACGTCGCACGGCGCGCCGGCCCCGCTCGCCTGGGCGACGATGAGCGCGGCGCGCGTCTTTGACACCGTCCCCATGGTGCCCGCCCCGGCCGTGACCGTCACGTCGTAGCGGTTGGGCAGCGCGTAGGTGTGGGTCGGCGCGCGCTCGGCGACCGCCGGGCTGCCGTCGCCGAACCGCCACAGGAAAGTGGTCAGCCCCGGCGAGCCGACAGCCGAGAACCGGACCGTGAGCGGAGCCGGGCCCACGCAGTCGCCGCCGTCCGCGGGCGCGCTGCCCGCCGGATCGAACGAGGCGCAGCCGGTGACCGAGATGTCGATCTTCGGCGGCAGCGCCGCGTCTGACGCGGCCGCGTCGCGCGCGACCGCGGCGTCGGTGGGCCCGAGGCCGGCGGTGTTCTGATGGCACGCGGCCAGCAGCAGCGCGCCGCACGCGCGCGCCGCGATGGAGAGAGCTCTGGGCCGCGCCGTCACCGTGCGCCAGCGTCCCGCGCCGGCGCGGGCCCGTCAAGGTCGCCAGCGCGCCGCGGCCGGGCCGGATTGCGGCTAGGGCTCGGCCGTCGAGCGTTCGCGGGCGATGCGCGCCAGCTCGGCGGGTGTGTCGCCGGTCGGGTCGTCGACGAAGGCGAGACCCAGGCGATTGAGGCCGGGCACCACGTTCCGGACCACGACCTCCACGGAAGGCTGACCGGGCAACTGATAGAAGCAGAGGGAGCAGCGATCGCCGACGCCCAGCTTCAAGGTGGTCTCGACGGCCACGCCGCTTTCGGACACGTCGCGCACCCGCACGGCGTTCGGACCCTCCACCGTCGCCAGCGTGGCGGCCCAGTCGACCACGAAGCGCGGGTGCTTTCGCTGGTATCTCCCGAGGTCGATCGGTGCGGGCGGCGCGAGCGGTTCGCCCGGGGCTCCGTCCAGCGCGCACGTGTTCTGGGCGCCGCTTTCGACCGCCAGCAGCTCGGCCAGGTTGTGGAACAGGCGAACGTCGTCGTCGATCCCGCGGCGCGCCACCAGCGGGCGGCCCATCATCACCGACTGCGCGATGCGGCCGGTCTTGCGAAGACAACCCAGCGAGATGAGCGGGATGCCCAGCTGCTCGCGCACCATGCGCGTGAAGGCGTGGAAGCGCTCCGCGTCTTCGGGCGCGGTGGCCGCGTTGCCGATGAGGCCGCCCATGAACCGGGCCAGCACGGCGCGCGCGTCGGCTCCGTACTGCCGCTCGGCCCGCGCGGCCGCCTGGTGAAGAAAACCATAGGTCGCCTGCAGCGCGGCCGGCTCGCCGGTCGTGACGACGAGCCGCTCGGCAGTCGCGAACGACGTCCAGAGCTGCTCGGGCGCCGCCGACCCCAGATCCGCGATCACGACGTCCGCGTCGATCTGGGCCAGCGCGTCCAGGCCCACGCCCGCGTGGCGATCCATCAGAGGCGCCAGCCGAAGGTGACGGATCCCCGTGAGCCGCCCGCCCTCCGGCGGCGGCGGGTCGACCCCGAAAAGCGCGTGCTGCCGGGGCGCCGCGGCGTCCAGATCGACGAGCACGACATGGCGCCCCAGCCCGGCCATCGCGACCGCCAGGTTCGAGGCCACCACGCTCTTGCCCAGGCCGGGCAGGGCGGCGCCCACCGCGATCAGGCGCGGCGCGCGCCGGCCCGTCAGCGGCGTCTGCCCCAGCGGCGGCCGCCAGCGGCCGGTGGACAGCATCCGGACGCCCCGCATCACGCCGCGCGGGGCTGCGCCGAACCGTGAGCGCGTCGGTTGCCGATCGGACATCGGGGGGCCCCTGGTCTGCTCCTCGGACGATCGCCCAGGAACCGTGAGCCGATTGCGCGGCGGGCTAAAGATGGCCGCGGGGAAGGCCGATGTGAAAGCGCATGACCTCTCGAACAGGGGCGGCGCCTTCGTGGGACCAGCTCCCGACTGAGCACAACGGTACGACCGCGACCGAGCACGCCAATCACGTGACGGAATCCACGGCCAACACACCGGCCCCGATCGTCACCTTGCCCGTCGATCTGCCGGTTCTCCTGCGCGAACTGGAAGACGCGTACATCAAAGCCGCGCTCGCCCAGACGCACAGCAACAAGAAGGAAGCGGCCAAGCTGCTGGGCCTGGGACGAACGACCCTGGTCGAGAAGCTGCGGCGCCGCAACCTGGCGCTCGCCCGCACCTCTTCGTAGGCGCGGGACGCGCGCGGCGGCCGGCTTCGCCCCGGCGCTGGCCGGCGTTCGCCCGTTTGGGGCGCTTCGGACCTCATTGATATAAAGTTCCGCCCGTGCAGGCGGAACCGATCCTCTCGGGATGGGGCCACGCGCCGGTCGTGCCGGCGCGCGAAGTGCGTTCGGAAGATCTCGAGGCCGCGGCCCGCGGAATGCCCCTCGCGCGCGGGCTGGGCCGCTCGTACGGCGATTCGTCGCTGCCGGCGCCGCGCGACCGGCAGGTGGCGTCGGCCCTGCTCGCCGATCGGATCCTCTCCTGGGATCCGCAGACCGGGCTGCTGCGCGCCGAGGCC
>CAZPUH010000078.1:0-7463 GCA_964589215.1 uncultured Myxococcales bacterium
CGGTGCGCAATCGTGTACAGCCAGGGGACGGGATTGGCACCCCTCACATACGCCGACCGGCACTGGTGAAGTTTCATGAAAGTTTGCTGCAGGAGATCTTCGGCGGTCGCCTTGTCACCGGCCAGCCCCGTCAGGTACCCCAGGATGCGTGGCGCCAGCGCGGCATAGAGCTCCTCGAACGCCCGACCGTCCCCGTCGCAATAGCGCCCCATGGCCGCCGCCAGCCCCGCTTCCGCGGGATCGCGCAGCGCGGGCGCGGCTCCCGCCTCACCCGCGACGTCCGTCCTCGCCATCATCCCCTCCGATCAGCGCCGCCAGGAACCCCGACGCCTCCAGCAGCTGGGCGCCCCCGCGGCGCAGCTCCCGCAGCAAAGCTGCCCCGTCCGTATCCGCGAACTCCACGCCGCGCAGATCGAGCCGCACCAAGCCGGGCGGCGTTCCGGCCACCACCCGGCGAAGCTCCGCGACCCACGGGCCGACCAACCGGCCCTCCAGCGCGACCACCGAGACACCACCAGTCGCAGCGCGTGACGAGATCTTCAACATGGGCGCCACCCAGGACAGCAAGCCGCGGGCCACGGTCGAGCTGCCAGAACCCCGCGGCCCGCTTACGGCGGGCCCACCCACCGCCGTGGCCGTCGTGGAAAACCACCGCATTTGGTGGGAGAGCGCCAGAGGGCCGGCGGCGGGCGTGGGCGTGAGCGTGGGCGTGTTCGAGTTCGTGTTCGAGGGCGGCTCGCGTGTCGCGTGCCGCGTGTCGCGTACCTCACACGAACACGAACACGAACACGCCCACGCCCACGCCTACGAGCACGCCCGCCGCTCGCCGATCAGACAGTCACGTCGCTCGAGGTCGTCCCCTTCGCGACGCCCATGCGCCCGAGCAAGTGATCGCCCACGCGCAGGGCGTTGGCCATGATGGTGAGGGCGGGGTTCACGGCGGCGCTGGAGGGAAAGAAGCTGCCGTCGACGACGTAAAGGTTGTCGACGTCGTGAGCGCGGCAGTCGGGATCCAGCGCGGACGTTCGCGGATCGCGTCCGAACCGGATGGTCCCGTTCTGGTGCGCCACGCCGGCCAGCGGGATGCGGTCGCCGACGAACAGGCTGCGCGAGAACACGCCGTCGTGGCAGGCGTCGCCGTGAATGCGGCAGCGCTGCTTGCGCAGGATCTGCTTGAGCACCCCCTGCAGCCTCTCGTGTCCCTCGAGGTTGTTGGGCGTGTACGACAGGACGATGTTCCCGTCGCGGTCCAGCGTCACGCGGTTCTCCGGGTCCGGGAGATCCTCGGACGTCAGCCAGAAGTCCAGCGAGTGCTTGGCCATCAAATCAAGCGTCCAGCCCGGCGCGACGGCGGGCGCGCCGGCGCGCAGCGCGTGCAGGTCCAGCTTCCCGACGAACGAGATGTGCCCCATGGGGTGCGGCCAGTCCCGCGTTCCAAAGTAGAAGTCGTTGATCGCCAGCGTCTTCTGGAACACCGTCGGGTTGGGGCAGCGGGAGACCGCCATCAGGATCGAGTTGATGTGCCCCATGTAGTGGCGCCCGACCACGTCCGACGAGTTCGCCAGGCCGCGCGGGTGGCGGTCACTGGCCGACCGCAGCAGCAGCGCCGCCGAGTTGATGGCGCCCGCCGAAACGACGACCAGGTCGCCGCTGTACCGCTCGGTCTGACCGCCGCGCTCGACGACGACGCTGGTCACCTCGCGCCCCGACGCGCTGGTCTCGAGCCGCGAAACGCGCGCGCCCGTGAGCAGTTGAACGTTGCGGTGCTTCAGCGCCGGCGTGACCGCGCAGGTCTCGGCGTCGGACTTCGCGTGCACCAGGCAGGCGAACCCGTCGCAGGTGTCGCAGCGGATACAGGCGCTCTGGCGCGGGTCGCGCTCGTCCAGCTTGATGCCCAGCGGCACATGGAACGGCTGGTAGCCCCAGCTCGTCAGGTCGTCGGCCAGCTGCTGGATGCGCGGCTCGTGGCTGATGGCCGGGTGCGGGTAGGGGGCGCTGGCCGGCGGCTCCGTGGGGTCGGCGCCTCGCTCGCCGTGCACGGCGTACAGGCGCTCGGCGCGCGTGTAGTAAGGCTCGAGCTCGTCGTACGTGATGGGCCACGCAGGCGAGATCCCGCCCGCGTGGCGCAGCTCGCCGAAGTCTTCCTTGCGCAGCCGGAACAGCGCCGCGCCGTAGAACTTGGTGTTGCCTCCCACGTAGTAGTTGGTGTGCGGGTGCAGCGGCCGTCCGTCCTTGTCGTGCCACACCTCCTTCGTGTTGTAGCGCCCCTTGAGGTTCACGGCCTCGGAGCTCCAGTTCTCCTTCTCGCGCCGCACGTAATCGCCGCGTTCCAGCAGCAGGATTCGCTTGCCCGAGGGGGCCAGCGCGTGGGCCAGCGTTCCGCCGCCCGCGCCCGACCCGATGATGATCACGTCGTAATGCGTCCCCGTCTCCGATCGCGCCATGGTGTCTCTCCTTGGCGTTGCTACGTCGGGCGAACGACGCGGTTACAGCGGCTGCGCGATCAACAGGCCGTGGCCGTCGGGGTCGCGCACGAGGCGCGCGCGCCGAATCTGCAGCGCCGGATCGTCGCGCGTGACGGTCTCGCCGGAGACGGGCGCCGCCCCCGCCTGCAGCGCTTGCGCGCTGGCCGCGTCCGCGTCGGCGGCGCGCAGGACCGTCTGCCAGTGCGCGAGGTCGTTGGCGCGCAGATCCCCTGGCGACGGGCGCCCGTCCCGCGGCGCGAGGTACTCCAGGAGCTCGATGCCGGGTCCGGCCGGCGCCCGCAGCCCCGTGATGCGCAGGTGCGCGCCGGCCACGTTGTTGAGGTGCTCCTGCTCCGGCCCCGAGTTGTCGCTGGCCCCCGCCACCCGGAATCCCAGCCCGTCCCGATAGAAGGCCAGGCTGCGCTCCGTGTCGGCGACGGCGATGGCGGTGTGGTCGATGCCCAGGAACAGGCGCGAGCTCCGCTGCTGCCAGCGCGGGTCCCCCTTGCCGGCCGGGAACCAGATCAGCTCCAGCGTGTGGTCGTCGGGGTCGGCGAAGTAGAACGCGCGGATGCCGCCGGCGGCCGGGTTCCAGGCGGGCAGCGTCTGCGGCTCCGTCGAGACGTAGCGAACGTGGTGCGCGCGCAGCAGCCGGTAGGCGCGGTCCATGTCCGAGACGACGATGGCGACGTGCTGGAAGGCCCGGTCGTTGCTGCGCCTGTCGGGCGGCACCGGCCGGCCGCGCGGCGCCAGGTACTGCGTCAACACGATGCTCTCGCCGCCCAGCTGCAGCCGCGCGCTGCGCGTGTGGGCGCCGAACACCCCCTCCAGCCGTTCGACGGGCGCGCCGGTCGCCTCGTCCTGGCGCACGACCTTGAACGACAGCACGTCGCGGTAGAACGCGATCGACCGATCGAGGTCCGATACGGTCACGCCGATCGCGCCGACCCCCTCGACGGCCGGCGCCGCCAGCGCCAGCCGGGCCGCGAGCAGCAGCGCGAACGCGAAGGCCGCGGACCACCTGCGGGCCATCACGACTGTGCCTCCAGCCGCCGGGCGGTGACCTGCTGGAAGCTGGCGCGCAGCCCGGGCACGTTTGCGGCCAGCAGACCGAATTCGCGCTTCGGGATGCTGAGCACCGTCATGGCCTGCAGGCAGCGCACCGTCGCGTTGCGCGGCGCCATCTCCAGCAGCGCCATCTCGCCGAAGCATTCGCCCGGTCCCAGCGTCGCCAGCCGCTTCTCGGCGCCGTTGCCGTTGCCGCGCACGACCTCGGCCTGGCCCGACAGCAGGATGTAGACGCGGTCGCCCAGCTCGCCCTCGCTGAACACGGTCTGCCCGGCCTCGAAGTGCTCGTGGATGGCGCCGCCCGTGCCGCTCAGACGCAGCTCGACCAACTCGGGCTGCAGGAACAGGTCCAGCGTCCATGAGGTGGCGACCTTCAGCCGCCGCCCCCAGCCGGGCATTTTCAGCAGGTAGATCGTCCGCCACACGAACCAGGCGAGGAAGCCGGACAGGCTGATCCCGAAGATCTCGGCGACGGCGTTGCGGCGGCCCAGCGACCCCATCTTGCCCAGCCCCTTGAAGTCGAACGTCTGCAGCGCCCCCGCGGACGGATCGCCGTCCAGCGCCGCCGCGATGTTGCGCGCCACCAGCTGCGCCTGCCGGGTCGCGTGCTGGGCCGTGGGCGGGCAGGGCATTCCGTCCCGCGTCGGGACGCTGGCGCAATCGCCCAGCGCCCAGATGTCGGGGTGGTCCTTCACGCGCAGCGTCCCGTCGACGGCCAGGCGCCCGTTCTTGGTCTTGGGCAGCGCCAGGCTGTCGATCAGCGGGTGCGGCGAGGCGGGGATCGTCGAGACCAGCGTCTTCGTCGGGATCGTCACCGTCCCTGTCGGACCGGCCAGCACCGCCGACGCGCCCGTGGCCGCCTGCAGGCGATAGCCCAGCATCAGCTCGACGCCGCGCTTGCGCAGGATCTTCTGCGCGAAGAGGCCCAGCTTGGGCTTCATCTCGGGCAGGATGCGGTCCTGCGCGTGCACCAGCACGACGCGGATGTCGCGCGGGTCGATGCGTCGATACAGCTTGGCGACGTGGCGAACGAAGTCGTTCAGCTCGGCGGCGACCTCCACCCCGGAGAAGCCGCCGCCGGCGACCACGAACGTCAGCAGCTGGCGCCGCAGCTCGGGGTCGTCGCTCTCGACGTCGGCCTCCTCCAGCGCGCGGATCACGCTGCTGCGCAGCTCCAGGGCGTCGGCCAGGTTCTTGAACGGCAGCGCGTGCTCCGGCAGGCCGGGCAGCCCGCGGAAGTCGGTCACGGTCCCCGGCGCCAGCACCAGGTGGTCGTAACGTTCGACGTGCGCGTGCGGCTTGAAGCCGGCCGCGATGCTGACCGTGCGGTTGACGACGTCGATCGACTCGACCTCGCGCACGTGAACGTGGGTCCGCTTCAACATCCGCCGCAGCGGGCTGACCACGTCCGTCAGCCCGATGGTCCCCGAGATCACCTCCGGCAGCATCGGCTGGAACACGGTGTAGTTCTCCCGGCAGAACAGCAGGATCTCGACGTCCTTGCGCCGGCGCAGCGTCTTTTCCAGCGCGCGGGCCGCGTAGGCTCCCGCGAACCCGCCGCCGACGACGACAATCCTTTTCATGGCGCCACCCCGGCGCCGGCCACGTTGAGCCGCACGCGGTAAAGGCCCGTCCGGGCGGTGACGTACAACGTCTGCCGGTCGGCGTCGCCCCAGGCCAGGTTGGCGGGCTGCTCCGCGAAGCGGATCGTCCCCAGGTGCTTCCCCTCGGGTGACACGATCAACAACCCGCCGGGCCCCGCCACGTAGACGTTGCCGCGCCGGTCGACCTTGAGGCCGTCGAACGCCTGCTCGCCGGGGACCGCCGTCAAATCCAGGAACGTGATCGGGTCGTGCAGCGATCCGTCGGCGGCGACCGCGTAGCGCAGGATCACCTTGCGGTGAACGTCCCAGTTGTCGACGTAGAGGTACTTCTCGTCGGGCGAGAAGGCCAGCCCGTTGGGGCCGGAGAGGTCGCGCGACACCAGGCGCACGTCGCCGTTGATGACGCAGTAGACGCCGCTGAACGGCAGCTCCTTCCGCGCGTCGTCGAAAAACTTCGGGAGCCCGAACGGCGGGTCCGTGAAGTAGAGCGCGCCGTCGGAGCGGTAGACCAGATCGTTCGGGCTGTTGAGGCGCTTGCCGTCGTAGCGATCGGCCAGCACCGTCACCACGCCGTTCTTCTCCAGCCGGGTGACGCGGCGGTTGCCGTGCTCGTTGATGGTCAGGCGTCCCGCCGGATCCAGGGCCAGCCCGTTCGAGCCCGGCTGGGCGAAGGCGGCGACGTCCAGCCCGCGGTACCCGCTCTTCGGGCGGTAGACCGCAACGCCGCCGTCGGGGGTCCACCGGTAGATCGTGTTGGCGTTGGGGTCCGAGAACAGCAGGTACCCGTCGGGGTGCCAGACCGGCCCCTCCGTGAACAGGAATCCGTCGGCCAGCTTCTCGATCTGAGCGTGGGGCGGGACGAGCTCGTCCAGCGCCGGTGACAGGCGCACCACGGCCCCGGCGTCGTCGCGCACGGCCGCGGCCGGATGCCGGTACACGTCCAGCGTGGCCGACTTCACCCAGATGAAGTTCTGCGGGCTGGCCGAGACGGGGCCGTTCATCGCGAAGATCGCGATCTGGAACTTCTGTCCGGGCCGGACGTCGCGTCCCAGGATGACCCGGTTGGGCGCGCCGAACCCCTTGACGACGTTGCCGCCCGGCTGCCCCAGCGCGACTGGCAGCTTGCCGTCCACCCACACCTCCGCGTAGTCGTCGAGGACCGTCTCGAACGCCAGCGTCGTTCCTGCCGCGGGCAGGTCGCCGAACCGCGCGGGGACCGTGACGGTCAGCCGGTACCAGACGAACGACACGCGTCCCGTGCCGCGCCGCTGCTCGAGCCCGGGCAGGCCCGACCCATCGGCCGCCAGCTGGATCGCGGGCCAGCGGCTGTCGTCGAAGCCCGCGACCTCGGCGTGCGGGGCGATGTCGCGCGTGCGCAGCTTCTTCCCGCTGGGCTTCAGGTCGGCGCCCGGACCGCGCCCGTCAACGGCGACCAGGTCGGCGTCGTGAACGCGCCAGGTGGCGCCGACCAGGGCGGCGCCGGCGGGCGTCGCCAGGTCGACGATGGCGTCGGGGCGGCCCAGCGGCGGATCGCCGGGCGGGTGCGCGGGCGCTGAACCGGCGGCCGCGAGCAACGTGGTGACGAGAACGGTGGTGAGCATGGCGGCCTCAGCGAACCTTGACGGCGTAGTAGTCGATGGGGCCCGGGACGTGCTGGAACCAGTGCGGCGTCCCCTTCGGCACGACGACCACGTCGCCGGCCACCAGCTGGCGCCGTTCGCCCCCCTTGATGCCCGCGCCGCGGATCTCGCCCGGCTCGACGGTCACCGGATCGACCATCGCGCCGCCCGTGACCAGCGTCGCCGAGCCGGACAGCACGTACAGGATGTCCGTCTCGTCGGTGTGGACCTCGGACTTGCCGGCGCTGCTGCGGTGACTGGCGTGCACCTTGTAGTCGGCCGTCTCGATCAGCGGTTCGCCCTTCTGGAAGGCGGCGGTCACCCGGTCCTTGTCGATCAAACGGACGGCGGCGTTGGTGCTCGCGGCGGGCAGGGCGGCCGCGGCGACGGCGGCCAGCTCCTCGTCTTCCTTGGCGCTGGCGGCGCCGCTGACGCCCACGGCGCCGACCACCTGTCCGTCGACGACCAGCGGAAGCCCGCCGCCCAGCGGCGTGAAGTCGGGCAGCGCGGTCATGGCCGTGCGCCCCTTGGCGATCACGTCCTCGAAGAAGCGGGTCGGCTTCTTAAATTGCGCGGCCGTGCGCGCCTTGCCGACGGCGATGTTCGACGCGGCGGGGAACGTCCCGTCGAGGCGATCGATCGTGATCAGGTTGCCCCCCTCGTCGACGACGGCGACGGCGCCGGTGGTGTGTCGGGCGCGCGCCACC
>CAZPUH010000079.1:0-5969 GCA_964589215.1 uncultured Myxococcales bacterium
TGCGCGTTCACCTGGACGCCGAGCCGTCGACGCTGCTGCCGCTGGTCGAGTCCGACGCGTCGACGGCGCAGATCACGAACGGCCTCGTCTACGAGACGCTGCTCGACTGCCGCGACGGCACGTATCGCCCCGGCCTGGCCGACAGCTGGGACGTCTCGAACGACGGCATGCGGATCGCGGTGCGCGTCCGCGGCGGCGTGCACTGGCACGACCACCGCGCGTTCGGCGTCATGGACGTGCAGGCCACCGTCGAGCCGCTGCTGCGCAACGGCAACGACGCGCCGGTGCTGCGCGCCGAGCTGGCGGACGTCGCCTCGATCGAGCTGGTGACCGAGCGGACGGTGCGGTTCGTGCTGAAGCGCCCCTCGGACCTGGCGCTGCGCGCGCTGTGCGACGTGCCTATCTTGCCCGATCACCTGGTGCGCGACGTTCGCCCGGAGTCGTCGTTCATCGCGCGGTCCCCGGTCGGCACGGGCCCGTATCGCTTCGGCGGGTGGGAGCGCGGCAAGCGCATCCGCCTCGAACGCGCGCCCGAATACTGGGGGCCGGCGGGCGGCGTCGACGAGATCGTCTTCGATCTGGACGCCGACGCGGTTCGCGCCCTGAACCGCACCCGGCGCGGCGAGATCGACATCCTCTCACGCGTCATCGACGCGCACTACCCGGACCAGGTCGAGCCGACGACGTTGCACGGCGCCAGCAAGCTGCTGCGGCTGCGCTCGCGCCGGTATTCGTTCCTGGCGGTGAATCACCAGCGCTACCCGCTCGCCGACCCGCGCTTTCGCCGCGCGCTGGCCGCGCTCTGGGACCGCACGCGATTCGCAGGCGAGCTGCACAACGACCTGGCGCTGCCGATCGGCGGTCCGCCGCTGACGGAAGACATTCCGGCGCCGCAATTCGACCGCAAGCGAGCGGCCGCCGCGCTGGACGACGCCGGCTACCGGGACACGGACGCCGACGGCGTGCGCGATCACCTGGGTCATCCGATCCGCGTGTCGCTGCTGGAGCCGTCGGGCAATAAGCTGTTCCACGTCGAGGCGCACGCGTTCGCGCTGGAGGCGCGCAAGGCCGGCGTGCTCGTCGACCTGATCCCGGCGGACGCCGCGACGATCCTGCAACGCCTCAAGCGCGGCGAGTTCGATCTCGCGCCGCTGATCTGGGAAGGCGCGCCCGACGAGAACCCGGAGCCGCTCTACGGGGCCGGCGGCGCGTTCAACTACGGCGGCTACCGCTCTACGGCGCTGGACGCGCTGATCGACGAGGCTCGCCTGGCGTCCGGCCCGGCCGCGCGCGCGCCCGTGCTGAGCCGCCTCGCGCGCCTGCTGGCCGACGACCAGCCGGTGATCTTCCTCTACCGCTACGACGTGCCCGCGCTGCAATCGGTGCGGGTGCACGGGCTGGCCGCCGTCGGCGATCGGTTCGACCTGCAGCGGGTCTGGCTGGACCCGTGACTCGCCCGTGCCCGCTGCCGTGACGGCGCCGGCGGTGGCGCTGGCGGCGTTGCTCGCCGCGCCGGCGGCGCCGCCGGTGTGCCTGCCGTCGCCGCCGCGGCCGGGTCTCGGCGCCGCCGATCCGTTTCGCCCGCCGGCGCCCGAGGCGACCGCGCTGAACGCCGAGGGCAAGGTCGTTTACCGGCAGGGCAAGTGGGACGACGCGCGGGCGAAGTACCGCGCCGCCGAGGAGGCCGATCCCGACTTCCTGGCGCCGCGCCTGAACGTGGCCTGCTCGTTCGTGCGACAAGAGCGCTTCGACGAGGCCGTCGCCGAGGTGCGCGCGCTGCTGGATCTCGCTTACATGCCCTGGTCGCGCGAGGTGCTGGAAGCCGCCGACCTGGGCGCGCTGAAGGTGCAGCCGCAGATGGCCGCCGTGCGCTCGGCCCTGGCGTCCGCCGCCGCGGCGTGGGGCAGGGGACTCGAAGACGCGGTGGTGTTCGTCGGCCGGCAGCGTGCGCCGCTGCGGATTCCGCCCGAGGGCAACGGCGAATTCATCCTGAACCCGCACCAGGAGGTCTTCGCCTACCTGCCCGAGACCGGCCGCTTTCGCCAGCTGACGGCCGAGGACGGGCACGTGGTGGCGGTCGCGCGGTCGGCCGACCGCCGCCGGCTACTCACCGTGACGGCGCAGAGGTGGATTCGCGGCGACAAGCCTGCCCTCGACGGGGTCACCTTGAGGGAACTGACGCTGGCGACGATGACAGAGGCCGTGCCCATCGCCATTGCCGGAAACGTGTCGCGCCTCGAGGTCCGCGCGGCGGGCCAAGGCTTCGTCGTGCAGATCGCCGGTGGGCGCGCCAACGGCTGGTTCACGCTGGGGGCGAACGGCGCGCTCGTTCCCGCCGGGCCCACGCGCGCCCCGCGCGTCGCCGTCCTGAGCGCGGCCGGCGCCGAGCCGGTGGCCGCCGAAACGATCGGCGGCGCCTGCGGCGTCGTCGCGCGGGACGGCAAGCCCGGGGCCGCCAACCCCTCTCCGGGCCCGCCGCGAGTCATCTCCGTGACGTCGCGCAGGCGGCCGCCGGTCACGCTGGGCGCGCGTTTCGGCGCCGGGTTGGCTGGGCTTCCGCTCCCTTGATGACGACGTATTTTGAGGAGGTCCGTTCTTTCTCCCGACCCGGCGGTTCCCCCCCCGATCAGCGCGAAAAATTGCGCGCCACCAGAGGTAGGATAATGTACGACTATGTCGGTCAAGCATCGCGTGCTCTTCATCATCCCGGCGGTGATTGCCGCCTCCTGGATCGCCGTGCGGTCGCTGGCGGCAGCGCCGCCGACGGCGCTGGAGGATCCGCCCCTCGTGCTGGCGACGGGGTCGGACATTCCGGACCCGGCGCTTGCCCAGCTGATCTCTCAGTTCGCGGCGGACGCGCGCGCTGGTCGCTGACCGGAGGTCTCTCGTGAGCCTGTGTCTCGTCACCGGGGGCGCGGGCTTCATCGGCTCGTCGCTAGCCCGCGCCCTGCTGGCGCGCGGCGACAAGGTACGCATCATCGACAACTTCTCGTCGGGCAAGCGCGAGAACCTCGCGGACTTCGCCGACAAGGTCGACCTCATCGAGGGCGACATCCTGGACGACAAGGCGCTGGCCCGCGCCGTCGACGGCGCCGAGCTGATCTTCCACGAGGCGGCGATCCCGTCCGTCCCGAAGTCGATGGCCGAGCCCGTCGAGAACCACGCCGCGAACGCCACCGGGACGATCCGCGTCCTCGAGCAGGCCCGCCGCGCGAAGGTCCGGCGGGTGGTCTACGCGGCCTCCTCGGCGGCGTACGGCGAGGATCCCGTGCTCCCGAAGGTCGAGACCATGGCCCCGGCGCCCATCTCGCCCTACGGCGGCTCCAAGCTGGCCGGCGAGCAGTACATGCAGATCTACGCCCGCGCGTACGGGCTGGAGACGGTCTGCCTGCGCTACTTCAACGTGTTCGGCCCGCGGCAGGATCCGCAGTCGGAGTACGCGGCCGTGATCCCGAAGTTCATCACGGTGGCGCTGGCCGGCAAGCAGCCGCGCATCTTCGGCGACGGCTCCCAGTCGCGCGACTTCTGCTACATCGACAACGTCATCGAGGCCAACTTCAAGGCCGCCTCGGCGGACGCGCGCCAGGTCTCGGGCGGCGTCTTCAACGTCGCGTGCGGTCAGGCCACCGATCTGAACCGCGTCGTCGCCCTCATCGGCGACTTCCTGGGCAAAAAAATCGAGCCGATCTACGAGGACGAGCGGGCGGGCGACATCAAGCACTCGTGGGCCGACATCTCCGCGGCCCGCGCCCGCCTGGGCTACACGGCCGGCGTGTCCTTCGCCGAGGGGCTGGGGCGCACGATCGACTGGTACAAGGCCCGGCTGGTATAAGCCGGAGGCGTGAGCCTCCTCAGCATGACCGGGTTCGGGCGCGGCTCGGCCGACGCCGGCGAGCGGCGCCTGCGCGTCGAGATCCGCTCCGTCAACCATCGCGGCCTGGACCTCAAGATCCGCAGCAGCGAGCCGGACGCCACCTGCGACGCCGAGATCGGGCGGGCCGTCCGGGGCGCCCTCGAGCGCGGGTCGGTCATCGTGCAGATCCGCGACGAAGCCGTGGACCCCGCGGGCGGCGTCGACGAGGCGCGGGTGCGCCGCCTGTACGCGGTCCTGGAGCGCCTCCGGCAGGAGCTGCGGATCGACGAGCCCGTGTCGCTGTCGACCGTGGGCGCCTTCATGGACACCGCCACCGGCGGCTCGCTGGCCGGCGAAGCCCTGTGGGAGGTGCTGCGGCCGGCGGTGCTGGGCGCGCTCGGCGAGCTGCAGGCGATGCGCGCGCGCGAAGGCGAAGCGCTGGCGGCCGATCTGCGGGCCCGGCGCGAGCGGCTCGTCGAGCTGGCGGCCGCCCTGCGCGCGGGCGCGGCCCGGCTTCCCCAGAAGTTCGCCGAACGCCTCACAGAGCGGCTCTCGACCCTGTCTCGGGACGCCGCCCTGGAGCCCGGGCGTCTGGCCCAGGAGGTGGCGCTGATGGCCGAGCGGCTGGACGTCACCGAGGAGCTGGTCCGCCTGGACACCCACCTCGATCACCTGGGGACGCTCCTCGGGGGCGGGCGGGCCGGCGGGCGGCCGGGCGAACGCGGGGTCGGGCGGAAGCTCGACTTCTTGCTCCAGGAGATCGGGCGCGAGCTGAACACGATCGGCTCCAAGGCCCAGGACGCCGGGATGGCCGCGCTGATCATCGACGCGAAGGCGGAGCTCGAGCGGGTGCGCGAGCAGGCGCAGAACGTCGAGTAGCCGCGCGCCCGCGTGCCCGACGCGGCGCTAAACTCGGCCGTTGCGTCGGCGATGGTACAATCAAGCGAATGACCGACGCAGAGCTGGGGGCACACCGAGGCATCCTGCTCGTGATTTCGTCCCCTTCGGGGGCAGGGAAGACCACGCTCGCGCACCTGCTGGCCGAGCAGGAGAGGCTGGAGTTCTCGGTCTCTTACACGACGCGGGCCGCCCGGCCCGGCGAGCGCGACGGGGTCGATTACAAGTTCGTCACCGAGGACGAGTTCTCCAGGATGGTCGAACGCCACGAGTTCGCCGAGTGGGCCGTCGTCCACGGCGCCCGCTACGGAACCGCGGTCCACACCGTCAACCGGGCGCTGGAGGACGGCAAGGACTACCTCTTCGACATCGACTGGCAGGGCGGGGCGCAGATCCGGAAGCAGTGGCCGGAAGAGAGCGTCCTGGTGTTCATCCTGCCGCCGTCCATGGCCGAGCTGGAACGCCGCCTGCGGCGCCGCGCCACGGACGCCCCGGAGGCCATCGACCGCCGGCTGGTGACCGCGACCCGCGAGCTGGAGCACTTCGCTGATTACGATTACCTGGTCGTGAACGACAACCTGGAGACCGCGCTCAAGGAACTGTCATCCATATATGTGGCCGCTCGCTGCGCGCGGTCGCGGCGCGGGCACTACGGGCACGCGCTGCTCGCCGAGGCGCGCACGCGCGGACAGCCCCAGACGCAATGACGGAAGTTCAAGAGATCTGCACCCAGGTCCGCGGCTACGACCCCGCCGCGGACGTCGGCCTCATCGAGCGCAGCTTCGCCTTCGCCGCCGAGCGGCACGCGGGTCAAAAGCGCCGTTCCGGCGAGCCGTACGTCGTCCACCCCGTCGGCGTGGCGCGCATCATCTCCGAACTGAGGCTGGACGTGCCGTCGGTGTGCGCCGGACTGCTGCACGACTGCGTCGAGGACACCAGCGCCACGGCCGAGGACATCGGCCGCCTGTTCGGCAGCGAGATCCAGTTCCTGGTCGAGGGCGTCACCAAGCTGGGCCAGATCCCCTGGACGACGCGCGAGGAGCGCCAGGCCGAGAACTTCCGCAAGATGCTGCTGGCCATGGCGCGGGACATCCGCGTCATCCTCATCAAGCTGGCCGACCGCGTGGACAACATGCGGACGCTGGGGCACATGCCGCGCGACAAGCAGGAGCGGATCGCGCGCGAGACGATGGAGATCTACGCGCCGCTGGCCAACCGG
>CAZPUH010000080.1:0-5262 GCA_964589215.1 uncultured Myxococcales bacterium
GGCCCGGGCCCCAGCCGCGCGCAGGTCATCGACGGCGCGGCCGGGCGCGGGTTCGCGAGCCGCCCGTACGCGCACGTCTATTCCGACTACCGCGCCGCCGTCGAGGAGGCGCTGGGCGCCGGCGCCGTGCCGCCCGGACAGCAGTACCTGGTCCGGCGCTACTTCGATCTGATCCGCCCGCGCGCGACGGCAGGTGGCGGAGGCAAACCGTGACGGCCTCCCCCGCGGCCAGCGCCGACGACGCCGCGCGCGCCGTCGAAGCGTTCCGGGGGGACCTGACGCGGCTGCTCGACGAGATCGGGCGGCGGCTGGTCGGCCAGTCGGAGGTGGTGGGCGCCGTGGTGTCGGGCTTGCTGGCGGGTGGACACGTCCTCATCGAAGGCGTCCCGGGGCTCGGCAAGACGCTGCTGGTGCGGACGGCGGCGGCCGCGATGGACCTGAGCTTCTCGCGCATCCAGTTCACGCCCGACCTGATGCCCGCCGACGTGATCGGCACGAACCTGATCGCGGAGGACACGGGCGGGCGGCGGTTCGAGTTCCAGAAGGGGCCGATCTTCGCGCACGTCGTGCTGGCCGACGAGATCAACCGCGCGACGCCCAAGACCCAGTCGGCGCTTCTGGAGGCGATGCAGGAGCAGTCCGTCACCGTCGGCAAGCAGACCTACGCGCTGCCGCCGCCGTTCTTCGTGCTGGCCACCCAGAACCCGATCGAGATGGAGGGGACCTACCCGCTGCCCGAGGCGCAGCTGGATCGGTTCCTCTACAAGGTGCGCGTCGACGCGCCCAGCGCCAGCGAGCTGCACGCGATCCTCGACCGCACGACGGGGACCGACGACGCGCCCGTGCGGCCGGTGCTGGCGCACGCGCGGCTGCTGGAGATGCGCACGCTGGTGCGACAAGTGCCGGTCGCGCGCCCCGTGCAGGACTTCGTCGTGCGCCTGGTCGAGGCGACGCAGCCGGCGCGCAGCGCCGCGGCGGACGTGAGGCGGTTCGTGCGCTACGGCAGCTCGCCGCGCGGCGCGCAGGCGGTGATCCTGGGCGCCAAGGTCGAAGCGCTGCGCGCCGGGCGTTTCGCGCCCTCGTTCGCGGACGTGCGGCGGGTGGCGCCCGTGGCCCTGCGCCATCGCGTGCTTCTCAACTTCGAGGGCGAGGCCGAAGGCGTGACCGCCGACGCGATCGTCGCGCGGCTGCTGGCCGAGCTGCCGGAGACGGTGTGACGGCGCAGGCCGGACATCGCCTCGCGGACGGGGCGCGGCGGTTCGACGAGCGGTTCCTGCGCAAACTGGAGACGCTGGAGCTGGCCGTGCGGCGCGCGGCCGGCGCGCGGGCGCGCGGCATCCGGCGCACGCGGCGCATCGGCGCGGGGCTGGAGCTGGCCGATCACCGCGACTACGTCCCCGGCGACGACCTGCGCTACCTCGACTGGAACCTGTACGGCCGTCTCGACCGGCGCGCGCTGCGCCTGTTCGAGGAGGACGAGGACGTCGCCATCGACGTCATCATCGACGCGAGCGCGTCGATGGCGATGGGCGCGCCGCCCAAGGTCGACCTGGCGCTGCAGCTGGGCGCGGCGCTGGCCTACGTCGGGCTCGCGAACCTGGACCGGGTGGCGGTGACGGCGCTGGGCGATGGCGCGGCGGCCGGTCTCCCGGCGCAGCGCGGGAAGAACCGCATCCTGGGGATTCTGCGGTTCTTCGAAGGCGTCACGGCGGACGGCCGGCAGACGCTGTCGTCGGCGTTGCGCGCGCACCTGGGCCGGCGCGCCGGGCGGCGCGGCGGCGTGGCCGTGTTGATCTCCGATTTTTACGATCCGGCCGGCGCGCGCGCGGCGCGGGCCCTGTTGCGCGCGAACCGGCTCATGCCGATCGCGATCCAGGTGACGGCGCCCGACGAGCTGGCGCCGTCGCTGCGCGGCGACGTGCGCGTGCGCGACGCCGAGACCGGCGAGACGCACGACCTCACGATCTCGCCCGCGGCCGTCACGGCGTACCTGCAGCGGCTCGCGGCGCTGCGCCGCGCGCTGGAGGGGCACTGCCGCGAGCGGGGCATCCCCTGCTTCGCCGTGACGTCCGACCAGCCGCTGGACGCCGTGGTGCTGCGCATGTTCCGGGCGGGCGGCCTTCTGGGCTGAGGCGGCGTGGTGGGCCTCGGCTGGCTGAGCTGGCTGTTCTCGGGCGGCATGCCGGGCGCCGTCGTCGCGGCGGTCGCCGCCGTGGCGGGTGCAGCGATCGTGGCGCTGCATTTCGTGCGGCTGCGGCGGCGCGAGGTGGCCGTTCCGTTCGCCGCGCTGTGGCTGGGGCTGACGGGCGCCGGCTCGGCGCTGCGCCGCGCGCGCCGGCTACGGCACTGGCTGGCGCTGGCGCTCTCTCTGGGCATCGCCGCCGCGCTGCTGATCGCGGCGGTCGATCCCCGCCCGGCGGCGGTCGATCGCCAGGGACGCAGCTGGGTCGTGCTGATCGATCGGTCGGCCTCGATG
Source organism: uncultured Myxococcales bacterium (assembly GCA_964589215.1). Lineage (GTDB taxonomy): Bacteria > Myxococcota_A > Polyangia > Fen-1088 > Fen-1088 > JADGRB01. The sequence goes on from CAZPUH010000080.1 coordinate 2,477, forward strand.
TCCGCCACCGACGAGCCGGGCACCCGGCTGCAGGCGGCGCGCGCGCGGGCACGGCAGCTGATCGCGGGGATGGGGCCGGCCGACCGGGCGCTGGTCGCGTCGTTCGCGAGTGACGCCACCGCGGAGAGCGGGTTCGAGGCGGACCCGGCGGCGCTGGATCGTGCGGTGGCGGCCGTCGCGCCCACCGAGGACGCGGGCGACCTGCCGCGCGCGCTGAGCTTCGCGGCGGCGGTGCTGCGGGGTCGCCCGCGCCCGACGGTGGCGCTGATCAGCGACGGCGGCTTCCCCGACGATGCGCTCCGGGTCGCGCCGCCCGGCCTGGACGTGCGCTATGCGCCCGTGGGGCGGCGGCGCGAGAACGTGGGTATCCTGGCGCTGGGCGCGCGGCGCGTGCCGGCCGACCCGGGCGCCGTCGAGGCGGGGCTGACCGTGCAGAGCTTCCGGACGGCGCCCGTGACGGTGCCCGTCGAGATTCGCAGCGGCGGTGCCGTGGTCGAGCGGCTGACCGTGGCGCTGGCGCCGGGCGAACGGCGGGCCGTTGCGCTTCACGAGCTGTTCGCGCCTGGCGCGCGGATCGAGGCCCGGCTGGCGGCCTCCGACGATCTGGCCTCAGACGACGCGGCGACCGCGGTCGTCCCGCCGGTCCCGCACCGCCGCATCCTGCGCGTCGGCGACGCCGACCTTTACCTGGACGGCGCGCTGCTGAGCCTGGGCGCGGGCGTCACCGTGGCGCGCCTGTCCGCGGCGCAGGCCGATCAGGCGCTGGCGGAGGCCGACCGGTACGACCTGATCGTCTGCGACGGGGTGGCGCCGTCCAGCGCGCCCTCGTCGGGGAACTGGCTGTTCTTCGATCCGCGGGGCGGCGGCAGCCCGGTCCCGGTACGCGGGCGGCTGCGCGCACCGATCCTCGACCCGGCCACGATTCGCCACGAGCACCCGCTGCTTCGCCACCTGGACCTGGGCGACGTGAACATCGCCGAGGCGGGGCGGGTCACGGCCGCCGCGGGCGACGTCGTCCTGGCGGCGTCGTTCGGGGCGCCGTTGCTCCTGGCGCGCGAGCGACCTGGGCTGCGCGTCGGCGTCGTCGCCTTCGACCCCCGCCGCTCGGACCTGCCGCTGCGGCCGGCGTTCCCGCTGCTGATCGCGAACGCGCTGGCGTGGGGGGCGCACGACCAGCGCCCCGCCGACCTGGCCGCGGGCGCCGAGACGGCGCGCGACCCACGCGAGTCGGACACCGCCCCCGTCGCGCGGCTGCAGCTGGGCGGTCAGAGCGTGCCGTCGCTGGAGATCCCGCCGCCGCGGCGCCGGGGCCGCGCAGGCACGTGGGCAGCGGCGCTGGCGCTGGCGCTGCTGCTGGTCGAGTGGGTCAGCTATCACCGGCGGTGGACGGCATGAGCGGCCCGACGCCGGGCGGGGCCGGGTCGGCCGCGCTGGAACATCCGGCCGTGCTGCTGGCGCTGGCGCTGGTTCCGCTGCTGGCGCTGGTCAGCCGGCGATCGCTGGCGGACTTTCCGCGCGCGCAGCTGGTTCTGCAGGCCGTCGTGCGCGCGCTGGTCTTCGCGGCGGTCGTGCTGGCGCTGGCGGGGCTCTCGGTGCGGGGCACGGCCCGCCGCGTATCGGTGATCGTCGCCGCCGACGTCTCCGACAGCATCGCCGGCCCGACGCTGGCGCGCGAACAGCAGATGATCGAGGCCGTCGCCCGCGCGTCTGCCGCGCACGGCGATCCGCCGCCGCGCGTGTTGCGATTCGCCGCCGAGCCCGAGGAGGTGGCGGCGGGCGATCGGCTGCAACGAATGGGCGCGCGCGGGCAGGCGACGGATCCCGCGCTGGCGTTGAGCCTGGCCGCGGGGCTCGCCGACGCAACCGCCGTACCGCGGGTGCTGCTGCTGTCCGACGGGCTGGTGACGCGCGGCGATCTGGCGGGCGCGGCCCGCCGCCTGGGCGAGAGAGGCGTGGCGCTGGACGTCGTCCCCCTGCCCGCCCCCGCCGAGGCCGACGCCGCGATCGCCGAGCTGTCGGCGCCCGATCTGATTCGGGTGGGCGAACCGTTCCGGCTAGACGTGCGGGTCGTGTCGGACCGGCCCGTCGCGGGCGCGCAGCTGCGCGTGGACGGCGGGCGGGCCGTCTCGGTCGACGCGCCGGCGCGGACCGTCGCGCTGGACGCGGGCGCCACCACGGTCGCGTTCCGGGCGCGGGTGCTGCAGCCGGGGACCGCCGTCGTGCGGGCCCACGTCGGCGCCGCCGGAGACCGCCGCCCCGCCAATGACGACGGCGTGCTGGGACTGGAGACGCAGGCGGCGCCGCGCGTGCTGTGCCTGGAAGGCGCGCCCGGCGTGGCCGGCGCCTTCGCGCGTGCGCTGGCGGCCCAGCACATCGCCGCCGACGTGCGTCCGGCCCGCGGGTCGACGGCGGCGGCACTGGCCGGCGCGGACCTGGTCGTGCTGGCCGACGTGCCGCGGGCCGCGCTGCCCGACGAGACGATGGCGGCGCTGGACGGCTTCGTGCGGGGCGGCGGCGGGCTGCTGGTCGCGGGCGGCTCGCAGAGCTTCGGGCCGGGCGGCTACGCCCACAGCCGCCTCGAGCCGCTGCTGCCCGTGCGGCTGGACGTGCCCGAGGTCGAGGAGGAGCCGGCGCTGGCCCTGGCTCTGGTCATCGATCGCTCGGGCTCGATGACCGGCCCCAAGCTGGAGCTGACGAAGCAGTCGGCGCGCGCGACGGCCGACGCCATGGCGGCGTCCGACCAGATCGCGGTCGTCGTGTTCGACAACCAGGCGACGGCGGTCGTG
>CAZPUH010000081.1:0-3894 GCA_964589215.1 uncultured Myxococcales bacterium
AACCGTCCGCCGCTCCGTCCTGGTAAACCGACATCAGGTCCGACAGCTCCTCGTCGGAGACCGCACGCCGATAGGCGCGTGAGGCGAACGCCCGCGCGAAGCTCGTCGCGCAATCGGTCTGAGCGTCGGCGGTCGTGCCGGTGCAGGGCGCAATGGTGGTGGCGACGACCGGATCGACCTGGTCGATGGCCTGACCGGCCTGGCCGTACACGGCGTACAGCATCGCGCTGTCGACCGTCAGCGTGGCGTCGCTGAACGCCGCATACGCCAATTCGCCGCCACGAGACAGCAGGACCGGGGCGCTGGGAAGGTTCAGCAGCGACTGCACGGCGTTTCCCCACTGCTCCGCCGAGAGCCGCCAGAGCCGGCGGGGGATGGCGCCCAGCGGCTTGCAGGCCGTCGTGCCGCCGGCGTCGGGAGACGCGCCCCCATCCGGGGAGGCACCTGCGCCGCCCGAACCCTGCGGGCTGCCACCCCGCGCCCCGCCGGCGGGCGCTCCGCCGGCGGGGTGCGTCCCCGCGCTGCCGGGATGCGTCTGTCCCCCGATTCCCCCGGTCGGACCCGTCCCCCCCAGTGAGCCCCCGCCCTGGCATCCCGCGACGACGAACAACCCGGTCAGGACGACGGCATCCAGGATTCCAGACCGGGTCCTCATCGCGCCTCCGTCCTGCTCGCCTGGAAGCAGGTCACACCATAGAGACCCGCCAGAGCCTGAAACCAGGTCAGAAAACGCGTTACGCCGTCGGGTCGACGACCCGGCCAGCGAACAAGATCGCGCCGGTGGACGGGTTCACGATGAAGAACAGAAAGGGGCGGTCGACGACCAGCTGTTCCTGGATCGAGAGCCTCCCCACGCCGATCCCCGTCGCGGCGGCGGCGGTGGTCCCCTGTTCGTCCACCGCGATGTCCGCCTGGTGCACCACCGTCTGGACGATCAGGTCCGTCGCGCCGTCGATACCCGAGAAGTCGGCCGCGCCCGTGAAAGCAGCCGGCATCCCCAGCGCCGCCAGCGTCTGGTTCAGCGTCTTCTGGTAGCTGAACTTGAACTTGGGCATGGTGACCGCGCCGCTACTGTTCGTGGCGTTCAGGATGGCGGCCAGCTGCTCGGACGTCAGCGCCTGCTCGAAGGCGTCGAACGTGCCGGCGTCGGGGACGACCACGACCATGTCGGTGGTGCCGCCCGCGTAGGCCAGCGTCGCGGCGCTCCACCCCGTCCCCTTCGCGATCTGCGCGTTGCCGTCGCCGACCATCATGGGGACCGTGACGTCCCCGGCCGGCGCGTGAAACGTGCCGTCGGCGCTGTGCGCGGGGAACGGCGTCTGCCAGTCGCCGTGAAAGAACACGGCGTCGGCCAGGACCAGGACCGTGCTCGCGTCGATCGACCGGGGCGGGAACAGGTCCGGGATCTCGCCGCGCGTCGCGTCCGATACCCACTGGTTGATGTCGGCGCGCGCGCCCTCGGGGTCCTTCTGGAAGTCGACGTCGTTCACGCCCGCGCCGTAGCTGACGGCCAGCGCGTCCAGGAACGGCCCCTGAACGGCGAACCCGCGCTGCGTCCAGAGGCTGTTGGCGATCGAAAGCTGAAACGCGCCGCTGCCCGTCGCGGGGGCGGTCAGCGCCAGATCCATTGCGTCGAACGCGGCGTTGAGGCGAGGCACCGGCAACGAGAAGTGCACCGCATCGGCCATCTCCGCCGCCGTCCCGTTGGCGGCCCCGTTGTAGAGCATGGCCAGCGCCAGCGAGAGGCTGGTCGGCGAATAGATCAGGTTGCCGGGGTCCGTGCGGAGGGCCTGGAACAGATCGACGGCGAACGCCTGGTCGTCGCCCGCCAGCTCGGCCGCGTCCGCGGCGGGCACCGACGGCGCCATGTCGCGCGCGAGCGCCGACTTCTGGACGGCGACGGCGCCGGCCGGGGCGGCGTCCTTGCCACACGAGGGGGTCAGGAGACTCATGCTCAGGCAAGCCAGGGGAAACACACCCGGCAGCAGTCGACGACGCATCATGCGTGTCGCTTTCAGCAAGACCTGCGCCAGTGCTGTGGCCCGCGAACGCCGCGTTTTCGCGTCCCGCTCGCCTCGAATTTTCGAGACGGCGGACCTGCCGATCATGGGTTTGCAGGCACGGCGTCGGTCTGGCGCTCGGGCCGGGCCGCCGCGAACGCCGGCAGCGCGGCGGCCGCGGCTTCGACGCGCAGCAACGTCGGGTACGGCGCGAGGTCCACGCCCAACCGCCGCGACCCGTAGAGCTGCGGGGTCAGGTACACGTCCGCGATGGTCGGCGCGTCGCCGATCAGGAACTTGCCGGCGGTCTCACGCGCCAGCTGCTCGACGGCAGCCAGGCCGCGCGCGTTGAACTCGCGCGCGAGCGCCGGCGGATCGGCGACGCCCGCCCCGCGCAGCCAGGCGGCCAGCGACATGTTCTGGAAAGGCTGGATGCCCGAATTGACCATCTCGGCCAGCTGCCGCGCACGCGCCCGCGCGACGAGCTGGTCCGCCGGCGGCAGCAGCGGCGGCGCCGGAAAGCGCTCTTCCAGATAGGCCAGGATCGCCATCGATTGCGTCAGCACCTGCGGCCGCGCGCCGGGCGTCTCGGCCGGGATGACCAGCACCGGGACCTGGGCCTGCGGGTTGAGGGTCCGGAACTCGGGCGCGTGCTGCTCGTCGGCCAGCAGGTTCACCGGCCGCCGGTCGAACGAGAGCCCTTTCAGGTGCAGCGCCAGCCGCACGCGCCACGCCGAGGTGGACCGCCAGTAGTCGTAGAAGATCATCCGCTCACCACCGTCTGGTCGATGCGGCCGAAGATATCCCGCCCGCCGGCGTCCCGCATCTCGATCGTCACCCGATCTCCCACGGCCAGGAACGGCGTCGCCGGCGCGCCGCGGGCGATCGTCTCGCGCGCGCGCAGCTCCGCCAGGCAGGACGCGCCGCGCGCCGGGTCGTCGTTCGACACCGTTCCGCCCCCCAGGATCGTGCCGGCACAGAAGTCGCGCGTGCGGGCGACGTGCGCGATGAGGTCGAAGAACGAGAAGTGCATGGCGCCCGCATCCGGATCCGAATCCAGCCGCGCGCCGCCCGCCCGCCGCACGCTGGATCGCAGCGGCAGGTGCACGCGCCCGTCGCGCCAGGCGGCGCCCAGCTCGTCGGGCGTCACGGCGAACGGCGAGAACGCGGTCGCCGGCTTGGACAGGAAGAAGCCGAACCCCTTGGCCAGCTCGCCGGGGACCAGGTTCCGCAGCGTGACGTCGTTCGCCAGCAGGAGCAGGCGCACGCAGGCCGCCGCGTCGGTCACGGAGGTTCCCCGCGCGACGTCGCCCAGCACCACGGCGACCTCCGCCTCCAGATCCAGCCCCGGATCGCCCTCGCCCGGCGGCAGCGGGATCGGATCGCGCGGCCCCAGCAACGCGCCCGAGCCGCCCTGGTACACCAGCGGGTCGGTCTCCAGCGTGGGCGGCGGCTCGGCCCCGCGCGCCTTCCGCACGAGGCGCACGTGGGTCAGGTAGGCGGAGCCGTCCACCCATTCGTAGGCGCGCGGCAGCGGCGCGGCCAGCGCGTTCTCGTCCAGCGGCTCGGTGTCGGCGGCGCCGGCCTCGATGCGCGCCGCCAGCTCCCCCAGCAGCGGCGCGGCCCGGTTCCAGCCATCCAGCGCCGCCTGCAGGCTGGCCGCGATGGCCGTGGCCCGCGCGCAGCGGCGGCCGTCGCGCGCGACGACCACCAGCGCCCCGTCCCGGGTCCCGTCGCGCAGGGTCGCGAGCCTCACGGGTCGAGTGTAGTAAGCTCGCGCGCCATGTCCAAGGACCGCGCCGAAGCTCCCCCGCCGGGCGCGCCAGAGGCCGACGCGCACAAGGCGGCTCTGGCCGACCTGCGCACCAAGATCGACGCCACCGACGACGAGCTC
>CAZPUH010000082.1:0-3448 GCA_964589215.1 uncultured Myxococcales bacterium
GCCGCCGCGGCCGCCAGCGCCATCAGGCGGGGTCACGCCCCCCGAACCGCCAACCGAACCGTTCTGGGCGCCCCCCTGGGCCGGCCCGCCGCCGGGCGCGCCACCCGATGAGCCGCCCCCACCCGGGGAGACGCGGCCCGCCGACCCGCCTGCGCCGCGCCCGCCCGTTCCGCCCGCACAGGAGGCGCCGCCCAGCAGCGCGGAAAAAGACACGGCCAGGGCGAGGGAGCGGCAGCGCGCCATGCTCACGAAGGGGATCATGCGCGCAAAGTGGTTCAGCTCGCCAAAAATCCGGACGGCTGGCGGCCTCCCCTGCCGGCGTTCGAGCCTCCGGCTGGTCAGACCGGGATCAGCGCTCCCGTCACGGTCGTGTTGGCCGGCGACGCCAGCCAGGCAATGGTCTCGGCGATCGCCTCCGGGGCCGTCCAGCCAGCGCGATCGGCCCTGGGCATCGCTGCGCGGTTGGCCGGGGTGTCGATGGTCTCCGGCAGCACCGCGTTCACCAGGATCCCGGCCGGCCGGAGCTCGGCCGCCATCGAGCGGGTCATGGCTGCCACCGCTGCCTTCGCGGCCGCGTAGGCGATCTTCTGAGCCGGGGGCTCCAGCACCACGCGCGAGCCGACGTTGACGATCCGGCCGCCGGTCGACTTGCCTTCGCTCCGGGCGATCCGCCGCGCCGCCTCCCGGCCGGCCAGAAACGCCGTCACGGTGTTGAGCCGCCACTGCCCCTCGAAGGCCTGCAGGCTGGTGTCCGGGAGAGGCGCCATCGAGAATCCGCCGGCGACGTGGACGGACGCCCACAGGCCCGGCAGCCCCCCGTAGTACCGCGTGACCGCAGCCTCGTCGGTCAGGTCCAGCTCCTGCCGCGAGGGCGTGTGACAGGTCGCCCCGCGCGCCTTCAACGCGGCAACCACGGCCGGCCCCAGACCGCCGGCCGCGCCGGTCACGACCACCACACGTCCCTCGAACGAATCGCCCATCGGAACCTCCTGTCCGACATGATAAGAGGCAACCAGCCGACATGAACGTCAGGGGCAGACCGATGCGGACGATCTGGGCGGCCGGCGACGGCGTCGAGATCATCGACCAGACCGCCCTGCCCCACGAGCTGGTCATCCGCCCCTTGCGGACGCTGGACGACGCCGCGCACGCGATCCGCACGATGCAGGTGCGCGGCGCGCCGCTCATCGGCGCGGCGGCGGCGTACGGCATGTGGCTGGGGATGCGCGCGGATCCGTCGAACGCGGGGCTGGAGTCCGCGGGACGGACGCTGCTCGGCACGCGCCCCACCGCCGTGAACCTGCGCTGGGCGCTGGACGCGGTCACCGCCGAGCTGCGCGCGCTGGCGCCCGCCGAACGGGCTGCCGCCGCCCGCGCCGCCGCGGATCGCATCGCCGACGCCGACGTGGCGGTGAATCGCGCCATCGGTGACCACACGCTGCCCCTGATGCGCGAGATCGCGGCGCGCCGGCAGGGCGGCGCGCGGCTGAACGTGCTGACCCACTGCAACGCCGGCTGGCTGGCCACGGTCGACCGCGGCACCGCGCTGGCGGGCGTCTACGCCGCGCACGACGCGGGCCTGCCCATTCACGTCTGGGTCGACGAGACGCGGCCTCGCAACCAGGGCGCGTCGCTGACCGCCTGGGAGCTGGACCAGCACGGCGTCCCGTTCACGGTCATCGTCGACAACGCCGGCGGCCACCTGATGCAGCGGGGGCAGGTCGACGTCGTCGTGGTCGGCACCGACCGCACGACGGCGGCCGGCGACGTCGTCAACAAGATCGGCACCTACCTGAAGGCGCTCGCGGCGCGCGACTGTGGCGTTCCGTTTTACGTGGCGGCCCCGTCGTCGTCGATCGACTGGACGATCGACGACGGGCGCGCGATCGAGATCGAAGAGCGATCGCCCGCCGAGGTCACGGCCATCGCGGGGCGCACGGCGGCCGGCGCGGTCACGGCCGTCACGCTGACGCCCGCCGGCGCGGCTGCGGGCAACCCGGCCTTCGACCTGACCCCCGCGCGACTGGTCACGGGCATCATCACCGAACGCGGCATCGCCGCCGCCAGCGCCGAGGCGCTCGCCGCGCTCTTCCCCGCCGAGTCGGCGCGGGCGGGACGCGCGTGACCACCGCCCGCGCGCGGCGCGAGGTCCTGGCGACGGTGGGCTGGCTGGTCGAGCGGCGCCTTTACACCGGGACGTCGGGCAACGTCTCCTGCCGGATCGCCGGTGGCTTCGTCGTGACGCCCACGGGCATCGCGTGCGACGCGCTGGCCGCCGGCGACATGGTCCCCGTCGGCGACGACGGACGCGTGCGCGGCGACAGGCTCCCCTCCAGCGAGTGGCGCCTGCACCGGGACATCTACGCGCGCCGCCCCGAGGTCGGCGCGGTCGTTCACACGCACTCGCCGTTCGCGACGGCGCTGTCCAGCCTGCGACGGCCGGTTCCGGCGTTCCATTACATGGTCGCGAAGACCGGCGGGGCCCAGCTTCGCTGCGCGCGGTACGCGACGTACGGGACCGACGCGCTGTCGCGGAACGCGCTGGCCGCGCTGGACGGCCGCCGGGCCTGTCTGCTGGCCAACCACGGGGTCGTCGCGCTCGGCGCCGACCTGGCGTCCGCCCGCCTGCTGGCCGAGGAGATCGAGCTGCTCGCGCTTCAGTGGGTCGTGGCGCGCGCGGTGGGGTCGCCCGTCATCCTCCCTGCGGTCGAGATGGCCCGCGTGGCCCAGAAATTCGCCGGGTATGGGCAGCCCCGACCGCGGCCGCGCGCCTCGTAGCGCCCCTCTTTCCGGGAGGTGGGAGGCCGCCGCAGCGCGCCGCACCATGTGGGCGTGGCGTCTACGCGACGCGGCTTGACCCGTTCTTAACGAACGCTCCACGAATGATTCTTCGACGGAGCTCCCCTATACGAGAGTTGCGGTGCGGGGCACCTTTTTCTGACAAGCCGCACCCTCCCTCGACAAGCTAAGATGCGTGTTAGTGAGTCACTTGCGACTGGTTTCGACCCCCTCGCCCCAGGTGAGCGCGGACGAGACGTGCCTCGACGCGTTCCAGCGCGAGCTCGACTACGTCTTTCGGACGTTGCGTCGGCTCGGCACGGCGCCGGCGGAGGTCGAAGATCTGGCGCAGGAGGTATTTCTGGCGCTCCGGAGCTCGTGGCCGGATTACGACGCCAGCCGGCCGCTGCGGCCGTATCTGTTCGGGATCGCGTTTCGCATCGCCGCCGCCCATCACCGCAAGCGCAGGCGCGAGGTGACGCTGGGCGTGGTCGAAGTCGACGACCTGGCGCCGAATCCCGACGATGCTCTTCAGGCAAAGCAGGCCCGCTCGCTGGTGCTGGCGGCGCTGGAAAAGATCCCACTGCCGCGTCGGGCGGTGCTGGTGATGCACGACATCGATGACGTTCCGGTCGGGGAGGTTGCGCGCGTGTTGTCCATTCCGTTGTTC
>CAZPUH010000083.1:0-5351 GCA_964589215.1 uncultured Myxococcales bacterium
GGCGCGGGGCGGCGGGGACACCGGGCGCCGGCGGCGGAACGCCGGCCACCGGCGGAGGCGGCGCCGTCGCGGCGTCCGACTACCCGTACTGCAACTACGGCGCGGTCCCCTCCGGCACGCCGCCCGCCGCGTGGAACGACAGCCCGACGCTCACGCCGATCGGTCTCAACCCCTACGGCAAGCCCGCGCTGACCGTCGCGGGCGGCTACATCCTGATCAGCGAGGGCGCGCAGGGGACGGCGCAGGTTCCGCAAGGCACACAGCAGTCGATCCTGGCGCGCATCAATGACGATCTGAAGTTCGAGACGTCGTTCTCGTTCATCCACCTGCCGTCCTGGTCGACGGGCGCCACGGGCAGCCACTACATCGACTACCTGCTCGTGGGCACGGGCCTGCCCAACGATCCGAACGCCGGCGGCGACTCCAGCTGGGAGGGCTCCTACCCCGACGTCGAGACGACCAGCGTCGCCATGACGGACCAGAGCCAGCGCTACGACCTGACGCACGAATTCAACCACGTGCTCGAGAACGCCTACGGCACCGTGCCGGGCCCCAAAGTGTCGTGGATTCAGGAGTCGTACAACGACTACCTGATCCTGCTGACCGCCGAGCACGCCGCCGGCGCGACGCCCGGCCAGGCGACGCCGTTCATGCTGCCGTCCAACGTCGGCTACCTGGACGCGCTCGTCTACCAGCAGCCGTTCGTTCCCATCGAGAGCTGCGGCATCGCCGTCAAGGACGGCTCGTCGGTCAACGGCCCGGCCGACTACTTCACGGACATCACCGGCTTCCGCTACAACGATCTGTTTCCGCTGTTCGTCGCCCAGCGCGTCGGGCAGCACTTCTTCGCCGCGGTCTGGGAGCAGGCCAAGACGACCGAGCAGATCCTGCAGACCATGACGCGCCTGACGGACGCCGCGCGCGTGCAGTGCATGGTCCAGGAATACGCCGCCCGCCTGGCGCTGGGCGATTTCCAGGAGCTTTCGGCCAGCATTCAACGCGTCGCCAGCGCCGCCATGTACCAGGCCACGGCCAGCAGCGGCGGCGGGCTGCGACCCAGCGACCCCAACCAGCTCCCCCGCTACACCGGCCGCAACAACCTCCCGATCGCGGTCAGCGCCGGCGCCACGCAGGTGATCGCGACGTTCACGCCGGACGCGACCGGCAGCAACGGAACCCCGGCCTCGCTGCGCGCGCAGCTGGTCTACCGCGCCACCGACGGGACCGCCGTCTTCGGGCCGCCCGTCTCGTCGGGCGCGGCCAGCGTCACGCTGACGAAGTCCCCCAGGAACAATGTCGTCGTGCTGGTGATCTCGAACACCACGCTGACCGGGTACAAGAAGGCAACCTCCTACGGGTGGGATCCCAACGAGACCTTCGGGTACGCCGTCCAGATCGCGGGCGGCACACCCGCCCCCACGAACAAGACCTACTTCTAACCGTAGTCGCGACGACGGCCGCGTATTACCCTGGCCCGCAGATGCGGGGCGGAGGGTCCCTCAACTGATCCGGGACGTGCGGTCGTGGGGGGCGTTGCTGGCTGGCGCGCTGGCGGCGGCCTGCGTGCCGCGCGGTGACCCGCCGAGCGGGCGCCAGGTCGTCGCCGACCGGATCAGCCTCCCGTTCGCCATCGCGCCGGCGAACGGCGACGGCGTCACGCGCGTCCTGTTCGAGCGCGCCGGACAGGCCGAGGGATCGATCGATCTCTACGTCTTGACCCTCGACGCGCCCGGCGCCTCCCCCGTCGAGCACCTGCTGGCCGCCGGCGTGGTGGCGGATCCCAGCGGCTGCCCGTTCGGGCAACAGGTGTGCGGCGGACCCGACGCACGCGGCCGGCTGCTGGTCTTCGAGGCGGCGGGCGGCGGCCCGGATCAGACCACGCTTTCGCGCATCGACCCGGTGACCGGCGTGCGCACCGACCTGGGCCTGGCGCGCTACTTCCAGCTCTCGCCGGCGAGACAGCAGCTTCTCGTGTACGCGAACACGCCCGACCAGACGTCCGTCCTGTACGACGCCGACGACCGGCCGACGCCGATCGACACCTCGAGGGGCGGCACGTTCGTGGGGGAGGTGTTGTATTACGTGACGGCCCAGCACGAGGCGATGCGGCTGGCGCCCGGCGGCACGCCCGAGCGCCTGGCGACGAACGTGGACACCGCGTCGCCCCTGAGCACGGGCGGGGACGTGCTGGTGGTCCTGTCCCGGGCGACCGGCGATTCGTTCACCAGCACGTATTCGCTGCTCGATACGGCGACGATGCAGGAGACCCCCTCGCCGCTCGGAACCACGCCGTTTCAGCTGTCGCCCGACGGCCGCTGGCTGGTGACCACCGACTACATGGCCGAGACGATCACGTTCACGGACTGGAGAACGGGCGACCAGGACGTCTTCCAGCCCCGACCCTTTCCACACGGGTACGGCTACGAGTGGCGCCCCGGCCATGCCGAGCTGTGGGTCCCGAACGGGCAGGATGGACCATCGACCACCTGGATCGAGCAGCCGGGCCAGGACCCCGTCCAGGTCCCGGGGATTGCTGCCAGCCTGACCAACCTGCAGGCGAACGGCGCCGGGTCCATGTTCACGCCTGACGGCGCGTACTGGTTCTCGCAGGCGGACCCGATGAGCAACCAAGGGCTGCTGGTGGGGCGGGCCGACGATCCGACCGGGCCGCGGTTCCAGCTCACGCCGCCTCACACGAACGACGACGGGTACTGGCCGGTGCCCGACGGCCGGCTCGTCGTGCAGGCGTGGACCAAGACCCCGGAGCTCGACACGGCGTATGTCGTCGACCCAGCGACCGGCGACGCGCGCGTCATGGGTGAAGAGGGGGTGCTCCTGGGCGTGGGCCGCACGCGTCTGCTCGCGAACCAGCACATGCTGCACGGCGAGGGCGACCTGACGGTGTTCGACCTGGCCACCGGCCAGGCGACGGCGATCGCGGCCGAGTTCGCGATGGGGGGCGTCGTTCAGCCCACGGGCGACGACGCCGTCGCGCCGGGCGCGCCCATGGCGTTCCGCTTCCAGGCCCGATTCCCGTCGCCCTACGACGGGATCTGGCTGACGACGGTGCCGTGATCGGCGCGGGGCCCCTGCTGGCGCTGCTGCTGCTGGCAGACGCCTGGAGCGCGGACGCGGGCGCGGATGCCGGCCGCGCGGACGCGGCGGCCGACGCCACGCCGGCCCGACCGACGGACGCCGCGCCGCCGGGCGCGACGGCGCCGGCGACGGGCCGGGTGGTCGGGCGCCTGCTCGCGAAGGGGACCCAGGCGCCGGTCGTGGGCGCGTCCGTCGCCAGCGACGCGGCCCCGCTCGGTGAGACGAACGCGCGCGGTGAGTTCGACGTCGCGCTCCCTTGCGGGCACGCCCGCGTGACCGTGCTGGCCGCCGGATTCGAGCCACTGGCGGCCGACGTCGACGTCTGCGCGGCCGATTCCGCCCCGCTGATCTGGCGCCTGACGCCGGACCATTCGGGGGCGCGACACGAAACGGTGGTGCGGGCCAAACCGGTTCACCCGGCGTTGCGCCTGGCCAAAGAGGAGCTGACGCAGACCGCGGGCACGATGGGCGATCCGTTGCGCGCGCTCGAATCGCTGCCGGGCGTGGCGACCATCGCCTGGCCGGCGCCGATCTACGCCGTACGTGGCTCGAACCCCGGCAACACCGGCTTCTTCCTGGACAACGTGCGCGTCCCCGCGCTGTTCCACCTGGCGCTGGGCCCGTCGGTCATTCACCCGTACTTCTTCGACAGCCTGCAGTTCTATCCGGGCGGCTACCCGGCCCAGTTCGGGCGCTACGTCGCGGGGCTGGTCGCGGCGGACACGCGCGCCGCCGCCACGGACCGCGTCCATGCGTCCGTCGACGTGCGCCTCTTCGACGCCGGCGCGATGGTCTCCGCGCCGCTGCCGGGCAACGGAGGGGTCGCCGTCGCGGCGCGCTACTCGTACACGGGCGCGCTGGTCTCGTACTTCGATCCCGAGCTCCGCCTCGCGTACTGGGATTACCAGCTCCGGGTCGACCGTCGGGTCGGCCCCGTCCAGCTCACGCTGATGGCGTTCGGCTCACACGACCTGCTGGCCCCCACCACCACGTCGGCGGGCACCCCGTCCATCGACGAGCTGCAGATCGACTTTCACCGTCTGTCGCTGCGGGCCAGCCTCCCCGTCGCCGGCGGACGGCTGCAAGGGTCGGTGGCGGTGGGGTCCGATCGCACGAAGGCCCCGATCCTGGACGTCTACCCGATCACGGTCGGCACGCTCACGGTCGCGCCCCGGGCGGCGCTCCTGCGTTCCTTCGGGGTGGCCGACGTCGCCGTCGGGTTCGACGGCGACATCAGCCGGTACGAGCCGCTGGTGCTGGGCAACCTGCAACCGCAGGACACGTCGGACCTGGGGCGGCGCCGCGTGGCCACGCTGCTGGCCGGCTATGCATCGGCGACTCTGCGCTTGCACCGCCGCGTCGAGCTCACACCCGAGCTGCGCTTCGACAGCTACGACGTCGCGGGCGCGCACGCGCAGGACCTGGGCCCGCGCCTCGCGGCGCGCGTCGGCGTCCGCGACGACACGGCCATCCGCCTGGCGGGGGGACGATTCACGCAGCTCCCCAGCTTGCCGCTGCAGATTCCCGGCGCCGACGGGTTCGGGCTGGCGGCGCTAGGTCTTCAAAGCTCGTGGCAAGGGTCGGTCGGCGTCGAGACGACACACGTCGCCGGCCTCGAGCTGACGGCCACCGCCTACTACCAGCGCTATCGGCTGACCGACCTGCGCGACCCTTCCCCCAGCAGCCCCGATCCCCTGGCCAGCGACTTCCTGGTCGTGCGCGACGCGCTGTCGTACGGGCTCGAGCTGCTCGTGCGACGGCCGGCGACGCAGCGGCTCTACGGCTGGCTGTCCTACACGCTGTCCAACAACCTGCGGTCCTACGGGGGGGGCGCCGTCGGTCCTTCGGACTGGGATCAACGCCACGTGCTGAACCTGGTCCTCGGCTACCGGTGGAAGCGGACCACGGTGGGCGCGCGCGTGCACTACAACACGGGGCGTCCGTACACCTACTTCCTGGGCGGCGCGACGGTGCCGCAGGAGCAGGTGATGCGGCTGCCGCCGTTCTACCAGCTGGATCTGCGAATCGATCGCCAGGTCTATTTCGACAGGGTCCAGCTGGATCTCTACGCCGAGCTCGTGAACGCGACGTTGACGCCGCAGGTGTATGCGCTGGACGTGTTTGGACCGGGTGAGGTGAGTGAGAAGAGTTATCGTGTGGTGTTGCCGTCGATCGGGGTGAGGGCGGAGTTTTGAGGGGCAGAGCGAGGACGAGGACGAGGACGAGGACGGGGGTGGGGACGGGGGTGGGGACGG
>CAZPUH010000084.1:0-7848 GCA_964589215.1 uncultured Myxococcales bacterium
TTTGCGTTTGTCGGCGAGCGCGGCGGCCACGCTCTGCGGAACCATCCGCGAGACGTCGCCGCCCATCAAAGCAACCTCTTTGACGAGCGAGGAGGATACATAAAAGCTGTCTTCGCCGGTCATCAGAAACAGCGTCTCGACGTCCGGCGCCAGCCGCCGGTTCATGTGGGCCAGCTGGAACTCGTACTCGAAGTCGGCCAGCGCGCGCAGGCCGCGGATGACGACGTTCGCGCCACGCCGCCGGCAGTACTCGGCCAGCAGCCCCTGGAACGCGTCGACCTCGAGCCGGGAATCACGGTCCAGCGCGTCGGCGATCATGGCCCGCCGCTCCGACAGGGAGAACAGCGGGGTTTTCCGGATGTTCTCGGCCACCGCCACCACCACCCGGTCGAAGATCTTCAGCGACCGTCGGAGGATGTCGACGTGCCCGTTCGTGATGGGGTCGAACGTCCCCGGGTAGACGGCGAGCGTCACGGACGGCCGTCCGTCAGGACCCCGAGCACCTGTAGAAGGACAGCTCGGTGTCGCCGTACTGGCGCCGGTCGGTGAGGAACAGACAGCCGACCGAGGCGGGCGATGGATGGCGGCGGTCGTGCTCGACGATGACCACCGCGCAGGTGGTCAGGAGCTCGCTGCCCGAGAGCTCGGCCAGGACGCCCGCCGTGTCCTTCACGTAAGGCGGGTCCATGAACACCCACGAAAACCGCACGTCCGCGGCGGCCAGCTTGCGGAGCGCGCCACGAACGTCGCCGGGGATGATGCGGGCGCGCGTCTCGACGGCGGCCTCGCGCACGTTGCGCCGCAGGGCTGCCAGCGCCGCGCCGTCGCGCTCGACGAAGACGGCGGCGGGGGCCCCGCGCGAGAGCGCCTCCAGACCCAGCGCGCCGCTACCGGCGTACAGGTCCAGGACCGGCCCGGGCGGCGGCCCGAGGATGTTGAAGATCGCTTCGCGGACCTTCGAAGCGGTTGGCCGCGTGCGCGAGCCGCGCGGAACGAACAGACGCCGGCCCCGATCCAGGCCGCCGGTGAGACGCATCGGGGATCGTTCCTACCTCGCCTGCCTCGCCGGGTCAATTCCTGCGATGTCCCGCATGCCCAGCTGCGTCAACGATCTGGCGAAAATCCGCGGGTTTCACGCAACCTCGGCCGAGGGAAAGCCGATTTGGTGATACAATCCAAGGCCCCAGATGTCGCAGGTAGGCGCATTTTTCGACGTGGATCGGACCCTGGTCTCCTGCAACACCGGGCGGCTGTTCCTGAAGGATCTGCGCCGTCGCGGAGAAATCTCGTTCTTTCGGGCAGTTCGGGCGCTGGGCTGGATGGCCAAGTATCACCTGTCGCTCATCGACCTGCAGTGGGTGGCAGCCCGCGTCGCCGCCCAGATGGCGGGCTGGGCCGAGCGGGACTTCGCCGACCGATGCCGCAGCTGGGTGGAAAACGACGTCCTGCCCCTCATCGTGCCGGGGGCGCGCGGCCGCATCGACCGCCACCGGGCCGAGGGGCACGTGCTGGCGATCCTCTCTTCGTCGCCCACGTACGTGACCAGCCCCATCGCCGAGGCGCTGAACATCGAAGAGGTCATCTCGACCCGGTTCGAGGTGGCGGACGGGCTCTTCACCGGGCGCCTGGTGGCCCCTGCGTGCGTCGGCCCGGGCAAGGTCCACTGGGCCGAGGACCTGGGCGCGCGGCGCCAGCTGAACCTCAGCGAGAGCTGGTTCTATACCGACTCGTACACCGACTTGCCGATGCTCGAACGCGTCGGCAACCGGGTCGTCGTGAACCCCGATCCGCGGTTGCGGCGGGCCGCCAAGCGGCGCGGCTGGCCGGTGCAAGACTGGAGATCCCCGTTGTCCGCAGCGGAGCAGCGCGCGTGAGCGTCTATTCAGCCCCCTGGTACACCCCGGCCGTTCAGCGAATCCTGGACCTGGCCCTGGAAGAGGACGTCGGGCGTGGCGACGCGACCACCGCCTCCGTCATCGACGAGACCCAGGAGGCCGAGGCAGACATCGTCGTGCGCGAGCGCGCGGTCGTCTGCGGCCTGGGCGTGGTCGAGGCCGTGTTCACCCGGTTTGATTGGCGGACCCGGCTGCGGATGAAGGTCGCCGACGGCGACCCGGTCCAGCCCGGCACGATCGTGGCGTCGGTGCGCGGCCCGGCAGCGGCGCTTCTGGCGGGCGAGCGGACGGCTTTGAACTTCCTGCAGCACCTGTCGGGCATCGCGACGGTGACGCAGGCGTTCGTCGCGGCGGCGGAGGGTGCGAAGGTGCGGGTCACCGACACGCGCAAGACCACCCCCGGGCTGCGGTCGCTGGAAAAGTACGCCGTCCGGATCGGCGGCGGAGCCAATCACCGGTTCGATCTGGCCTCCGGCATCCTCATCAAGGACAACCACATCGCGCTGGTCGGGTCGGTGCGCGAAGCGGTCCGCCGGGCGCGGGCCAGCGCGCCGCACACGCTGCGCGTCGTGTGCGAGGTCGACGATCTCGCCCAGCTCGACGAGGCGCTGGAGGCGGGGGCCGAAGGGGTCCTGCTCGACAACTTCCAGATCCGCGAGATGGCCGACGCCGTCCAGCGCATCCGCGAGCGGCGCCCGCAGACCGTCATCGAGGCCTCGGGCGGCGTGACGCTGGACCGGATCCGCGAGATCAGCAAGACGGGCGTCGACGTGATCTCGACCGGCTCGATCACCCATTCGGCGCGGGCCATCGACTACTCGTGCGAGATCCGACCGGCCGAGGGGACCGCGCCCTCGCGCTGAGCGCCAGCCGGTGGAGGGGGAGCCGATGGAGGGGGGGCTCGCGGCGCCGCCCGCGGCAGAGCAGCTGTCCGCCGTCCTGACGACGCGCTGGTTGGGGCGCAGCTACGAGTGGTGGCCAGCGTGCGCCTCGACGAATGACCTGGCCGGCGAGCGCGCCCGCGGCGGCGCGCCCGCGGGGCTGGTGATTGCCGCGGATCAGCAGACGGCGGGACGCGGGCGCCTGGGGCGGACCTGGCACTCACCCCCGGGCGCGAACCTGTACGTGTCGATCCTGCTGCGCCCCAGCCGGCCGCCGCCCGAGATCCCGCCGCTGACGTTGCTGGCGGGCGGCGCGCTGGCGAGCTCGCTGGCCGTGCTGGGGTTCGCCCCCCGCCTGAAGTGGCCGAACGACGTCGAGCTCGTCGACGATCAGACGACTCCGCTGGGACGCGACTCCGAGGCCGGCCGGCGGCGCAAGGTGGCGGGAATCCTGACCGAGATGTCCAGCGCCGGCGACCGTGCCCTGCACGTCGTCCTCGGCGTCGGCCTGAACGTCAACGGCGTCGACTTCCCGCCCGAGATTGCCGAGCGCGCCACGTCGCTGCGCCGGGCCGCAGGGGGCCGACCGCTGGATCGCGCCGCCGTGCTGGGCACGTTCCTCAATCACCTGGAGCCCCTGCTGGACGAGTACGAGCGGCGCGGCCCGTCCGTGGCGATCGCCGCGTTCGAGGCCCACGCCGCGCTGCCGGCCCCCTGCCGGGTGACGGCACCGGGGCGGCCCAACGAGCGGCTGGAAGGGGTCGCGCTGGGCGTCGATCCGGATGGCGCCTTGCGCCTGCGCGACGAGACAGGGCACATTCACCGCGTCCTCTCCGGAGAAATTCAAACATGACCAGCTTCGAATCCTTGGTTCTGGGCGTCGTCCAGGGAGTCACCGAGTTCTTGCCGATCTCGTCGACCGCTCACCTGCGCATCGTGCCCGCCCTGCTCGGCTGGTCGGATCCGGGCGCCGCGTACACGGCCGTCCTGCAGCTCGGCTCGCTGCTGGCGGTGGTCGGCTACTTCCTGCCCGAGCTCTGGAAGATGTTGCGCGCCGCTGCCGCCAGCGTGAGCGACCGCAGCCGTCCACCGGAGCGGCCCGCGCGGGAGCTGCTCTATCTGGTCGTGGGGACCATCCCGGCGGGGCTGGCCGGCGTCGGCTTCCGGCACGCCATCGAGGGCTCGTTGCGCTCGCTGTGGGTGATCGCCACCGCGCTGATCGTCGTCGCCCTGCTGCTGGCCGTCGTCGAGCGGCGCGCCCGCCACGTGCGCGAGTTCGACGAGATCACCCTGCGCGACGCGCTGCTCATCGGCTGCGCCCAGGCGTTCGCGATCATCCCGGGCGTTTCGCGGTCGGGCAGCACGCTGATGGCGGCGATGGCGCTGGGCCTCAAGCGCGAGGCCGCGGCGCGGTTTTCGTTTCTGTTGAGCGTCCCCGTGGTCGCCGCCGCCGGCGTCTTCGAGATGCCGAAGGTCCTGCGCGCGCACGACCTGCAGGGGAGCACGCTGGTCATCGGCCTCATCGCGGCCGCCGTCTCGGGCTACGCCAGCATCGCCTGGCTGCTCCGCTTCCTGCGCGCGCGCAGCACCGTCCCCTTCATCATCTATCGCGTCATCCTGGGCCTGGTGCTGATCGCGATGCTGGCGACCGGCCGGCTGTAGTCGCCCCTTTCATCATCATCCCGGACAGCGCCGCGTAGGCGGCGGCCCACGCGGCCTCGACGTCGGGTGTGAACGCCGGCCCGAGGCCCTTCTGCAAAGTCCAGAGCAGCGCGGCGCCGACGGTGGTGTAGTCGGCGTCCTTGACGCCGTAGCCCACGTGCTTGACGCCCAGCCCCTCGACGGCAGGCACCAGCTCTTCGGGGGCGTCGAGCTTGCCGACGGCGTACCCGATCATCTGCATCAGCTTTTGCCCCTGCGCGCGGAGGTCGTTCTTGAACAGCGGTCGCAGCGACGGGTCGAGCTCGAACAGCCGGCCGTAGAACAGCGCCGCCGCCTGGTCGGCGATGGGCACCACCTGCGCGAACGTCTGTCGAACCAGCGACTTCTGTGACGGCGTCATGATCCCCTCCCCTGCTCGACCAGTCTCTCCGCGCGCCGTTACCCGCCGGTTTCGTCTCCGTCGAATCGCCGTAAAAATGGCCGCACGACGTCATCGATGACGGCGGCCGGGACGTCGCGGGAAAGCCTCCGCGGGTGCGCGCCCGTGACCGGGTGGGTTCAGAATGTTAGGCTTGTTGGCCGCCGGTCGGACTCTTACCTTCAGGAACCCTTTTGTCCGGCGGAACCAGAACTTAGGAGGCCCCATGCGGCGAGCCGCGTCCCGTATCCTTGCGACATCCTTGCTTCTTCTCGGATTTGGCTGTGCGTCCCCGTCCACGCTCGGGGGGACCGGCGGTGGCAACGGCAACCCGGGCGCGGGCGGCTCGACGGGCAACGGCGGCAGCAACCCCGGCAACGGCGGCAGCAACCCCGGCAACGGCGGCAGCAACCCCGGTAACGGCGGCAGCAACCCCGGCAACGGCGGCAGCCCTGGCGCGGGCGGCACCAGCCACACGGGCGGCACCACGGGTTCGGCGGGGGCTGGCGGGCCGGCCTGCACGCCCAGCGACACGCAGCTGGTGAACGCGAACGCGTACTTCTGCTCCAGCGCCGCGGTCGGGCTGAAGGGCTCGATCTACCCGTACGGCGACGGCATGTCGTGCCCGTATTCGCCGACGACGCCCCCGGCCAAGGACTTCTGCGCCGGCGGGAAGTGCTGCCTGATGGGCACCACCAAGGTGGACACCACCTTCGCGGCCTGGGGCTGCGGCATCGGCGTCGAGCTGGATGACGACGGCACCACGAAGCACGTCTACAACGGCCCGGCGAGCTGCTACCAGATCACGCTCACCGGTTCGAGCGGCGGGAACGTCGTCCGGATCGCTTTCACGCAGAGCCCGGCGCCGGCCTCGGGCGCCGTCTCGCCGTACACGGAGATCCCAGCCTTCACGAACGGCTGGAGCGGGATGGTCTGCTTCAGCGACGTGGTCTGCCCGGGGTGGGCCACGGCGGCCCAGTGCGCGAAGACAGGAGCCAACGGCACACCCGTCGATCTGCAGATCCAGGTGTCGGCCGGCAGCACGACGGCCACGACCGGCGCCTACAACGTCTGCCTCACCAGCATCGTCCCGATGGTCAGCGGCGGCGGCACCGGCGGCTCGGGCGGCGGCGGCACCACCAACAGCTGCTCGCAGCCCAGCGGCTCGGGCACGATCAGCGACCAGTTCGGAACCGCCCACGTCATGTGCCCCAAGGACTATCTGGTGCAGAACAACGACTGGGGCGTCAGCTCGGCGTCGCAGACCATCCAGTTCGGCCCGGGCGCCAAGTTCAAGGTGACCGCGCAGGGGGGAACGGGCTCGAACGGCGCGCCCGCCTCTTACCCGGACATCTTCACCGGGGCGTACGCCGGCAAGAGCACGGCGGGCAGCGGGTTGCCGCTGGCCGTGTCCTCGATCAGCGCGACGGGCATCCAGACCAGCTGGAGCTACGACGACAGCGGCGTGGCGGGCGGCAGCAGCTACAACGCGGCGTTCGACGTCTGGTTCAGCACCGGGTCGGGCGGCGATCCCACCGCCTCGTCGCCGAGCGGCGGTTACCTGATGGTCTGGTACTACAAGCCCAGCGATAACCAGCCGATCGGCTCGTTGATCCCGAACGGCACCGTCACGATCAACGGCAAGCAGTTCAACATCTGGTACGGAACCAACAGCTCCAGTGGCAAGCCGGTCGTGTCGTACGTGGCGCAGCAGAAGTTCAACTCGTGGACGTTCCCGCTGGGGGCGTTCATCCAGGACGCCGCGACGCGCACCTGCTCGGGAAGCACCAAGTGCATCAGCTCGAGCTGGTACCTGACCACGGTCTTCGCCGGCTTCGAGATCTGGAAGGGCGGCGCGAACCTGGCGACGACCGACTTCGGCGTCGCCGTCCCGTAGCGGGCCCGGGACAGGCCGGTCCGCCAGGGCCGGCCTGCTCTCGCCTGGCGCGCTCGCGCCGGGCGGACCTTCACTGGCTCCAGGTTCCGGCGCCGACGTCGATCTTCCACGTCGTCTTGTAGGTGGGCAGCGAGATCTGCTGGCCGTTGAAGACGAGGGGCTGAAAGACGTGGGTGCTGAGGTAGTTCATCTTGCCGGCGTCGGTGGTGCTCTCCGTCCCGCTCCAGTGGTCGCCCCAGTAGACGTAGACGGTGCCCACACAGCCGTGGACCGGGAGCACCCACGTGCTCTGAGAGAGCCAGGTCCGTTCGGGCGACACGTCGTTGGCCGGATCGCTCACCGGCGCCAGGAAGCCGCGGTACGTCCAAGGACCGGTGATGGCGGGCGCCGTCGAGTAGAAGTTGTTGTTGGCGCGCCAGCCCGTCTTGTACGAACCGATCCAGTAGTACGTTCCGTCGGCGCGGAACACCGTGGGCGACTCCGAGCCGCCCGAGTCTCCGTTCACCGCCGGGAACGAGCGGTCCGACGACCAGCTGTGACAATCGGCGGCCAGCGTGAACAGGTGGCCGCTCTCGGTCAGCACGTAGGCGCCCGTCTCGTCGGCGTACGCGCTCATGTCGCTGTGCACGATGAGGGCGCCGCTCGCGTTCTTGAGCGATCCCTTGTACGCGTACTGGCCGTTCACCGTCGCCGAGGTGGCGTAAACGACCTCTTTGTCGGTCTGGTAGTCCTCGGAGGCCGCGTGGGCGAACAGGACGAATTCGCCCGTGGCCGGGCAGCGGATGATGTGCGGCCGCTCGCCCTTGCGGTTCGGTCCCAGCTCGCCGCTCGGCTGCCGCGGCAGGATGACGCCCTCGCTGGTCCAGGTGGCGAGATCCTTCGACGAGTACATCGTGAACCCGATGAAGTCGCTGTCGGTCCCCGTGCTCGAGAACGACATGCCGTGCATGTAGAAGGTGTCGCCGACCTGGATGATGCCGCCGCCGTGGGCGTTCACGCGCGCGCCGGCGGTGTCGAGGAACGTGATGCCGGTGGCCAGCGCGCCCGAGATCGTCCCGACGGGGCCCGACGCGCAGCCGCCCAGGCCGCCGGCCC
>CAZPUH010000085.1:0-5984 GCA_964589215.1 uncultured Myxococcales bacterium
CCGCCGGCGCGGCGCGCGCACGTAGGTGCCCCCGTCCCCCTACCCGCCCCCCTCGCGCGCCCCTCCGTAGCCGTCATTGCACGGCGGCTCGCCTCCCTGCCGCTGTCGAAGGGATTGTGTCCGAGTCGAGACTGGAGGCTCGGTAAAGCCGAATGACAGGTGGGAAGGGGCGCGCGAGGGGGGCGGGTGTCGTTCCGCGGGCACCTACGAGCGCGCTCGTCGGCGTCTTCGCCGACGATGCCAGCGCGAAGTAGGAGGGCGCCATCTGATGCCGTCTTCGGCATCAGTTAGGCTGCCCGGTGCCCGCGGAGCGACACCCGGCCCCCGTGGCAGCCCCGACTCGTTCGCGATCGTTGAAAGCAGGCCGACCGGGTCCGCGTCGTCAACTAACCCTCTTGGGTTTCGGCGGAGGCTGATGGGCTGTCGGGGGAGGGGAAGGAGGGGTTGGGGGAGGGGGTGGGTTCGGAGGCGCGGGTGGCTTGGTCCCATTCCATGGAGGGGAGGGTGGGGCCGGAGGTGGGGCGGATGAGGATGAGGACCGCCGGCAGGACGACGACGGCCGTCGTCAGGCAGGCGATTTCGCCGAGGACCGCGAGGACGCCGAAGAGAAACAGGCCGACGTTCTGCGCGATGAGCAGGGATGAGTAACCGATGACGGTCGTCAGGGAGCAGAGGCCGACGGCGCCGCCCGTCCCCCGGATGGCCCCGCCCACGTCGCGCCCGCCATCGCGCAGATAGCGCGCCATCACGTTGACCGCGTAGTCGACGCCGATCCCGAACGTGATCGGGAACGCGATGAAGTTCACGAAGTTGATCTTGATCCCCAGCTTCATCGTCAGCGCGACCAGCCACAGCACGCCGACGATCAGCGACCCGATCACGAACGGCGTCGCCAGCCCGCGCCGGAAGATGATCAGCACCGTCGCCACGACGCCCAGGAACGCCAGCACCGACGCCAGCGGCCCGTCGCGCTCCATCGACGAGATGATGTCGAACGACAGCGCCGGCCCGCCCGCCACGCGCGCCGGCCGCCCACCCATCGCTGTCGGCGCCTGCGCGGCCTCGCGCAGCAGCTTCACGAACGTGGCGATCGTCTCGCCGCGCCACCAGCTCTCGGCCGGGTTCGGGTAGACCAGCACGGCGCGCCCCGTGGCCCCGTCCCGCTCGCGCAGCCCGCGCGTGAGGACGTCGGGCACGTCGTCAGGTCGCACGGGGTGGGCGGGCGCGGGCGCGGCGCCCGGCTCGGCCGGCGGACCGATCAGTCGATCCAGCTTCTGCCGGTCGGTGGCGCTGACGCTCTCGCGCACGTTGGGGGTCATCTTGCGGCGGATGACCGCCAGCTCGGCCTGCTTCTCGGCCTCGTCGGGCGGCACGATGTCATCGTAGGTCCGGATCGACGCGATCATGCTGGCCAGTGGCGGGTGCGCTGCCTCGGCGCGCAGCCGCGCCGTGACGGCCCGGGCCTCGGCCTCGCTGTCGGTCAGGATCGCCGTGGGCGTCAGGTAGCGCCCCAGCAGTGTGTCCATCCGCTTGCCCCAGTAACCTTCGCCGCTCACCCACGTGTCGCGCCGCCGCAGGCGCGAAAAATCGAACTCGAGGCGATCGCGCCCGAACCGCCGCACCTCCCAGATCGACAGCACGGTGAGCAGCGCCGCCAGCCCCACGAACAGGCGCGGGCGGGCGCTCACGAGGTCGGCGACCGTCCCCATGATGCGCCCCGACGAGCGGTGCGGCTTGGGCCCCTTGGCCCCGCGGTCCAGCCACGCCAG
Organism: uncultured Myxococcales bacterium; assembly: GCA_964589215.1. Classification (GTDB taxonomy): domain Bacteria; phylum Myxococcota_A; class Polyangia; order Fen-1088; family Fen-1088; genus JADGRB01. Next base: position 1,770 of record CAZPUH010000085.1, read on the forward strand.
CAGCGGCGGCATCAGCACGACGGTGGCGAGCCAGGCGAACACCATCCCCAGCCCGCCGATGGCCCCGAACTGGCGGAACCCCCGGAAGTGCATGGCGACCAGCGAGGCGTAGGCGATCCCCGCGGCCATGGCCGCCGACAGCGTGCCCCAGCGCGTCCCCCACAGCGCGATCCCCAGCGCGTCCTCGACCGTGTGACCGTTGCGGCGCGCCTCGACGTAGCGGGCCAGCTGGATGATGCCGAAGTTGATGCCGTTCCCGACGATGATCGACCCCAGGAACGCCGTGTTCGAGTTGAGCTCGGTGATGCGGAACGGCGGCAGGCTGGCCAGGCCGAACGCGTACACGGCCGCCAGCCCCAGCGGCAGGAACAGCGCGGGCAGGCTGCGCGCCCACCGATAGAAAACGAAAAGCGCCAGCAGCACCGCCCCCACGACCATCACCGACGACAGCGTCAGGTCCTGGACCAGGGCCGCCATCTCCTCGGCCGAGATGGCGACGTCGCCCGCCAGCCCGATGCGCATGCCCGGCGCGTAGTGGTCCGTCCCGCCCAGCGCGCGCACGCCGTCCTGGATGTGGCGGATGAGCGCGGCCGCCTGCGACGCGCCCGTCGAGAACCCGCCCACCTCGATGATCATCAGCGTCAGGGCCTGCGAGCGATTGGAGAAGCGGTTGCCCTCGAGATCGCCGCCGCCCAGCTGTCCAGCGTACCTGCGCTCGATGTCGCCGAAGTTCAGCGGGGGCGCAGGCTCGTCCTCGTCCAGCAGCGTGCCGGTCTTCTTCGCGTACTCCCAGTGCAGCCGGTCCTCGATCCGCTGGCGGATGGTCCGCAGATCCTGCAGGTCGATCAGGCTCCCCGCGTGCGCCTCGACGAACGCCTTCTCGGCGGCGAAGCCGACCCGGACGTCGCTGACCTCGCTCTTCGGGTACTGGCGGACGCGCGCGGCCAGGTCGTCCAGCAGGCGCTCGCCCGCCGCCAGGTTCTGGGGGCTGCCGACGTCGACCATGACGCCCAGGTACTGCAGCCCGGCCATGCGGCGGCGCAGCTCGCCGATGGCGACCACGCTGGGCGCGTCGCGCGGCAGCAGCTCCTCGACGTCGCTGCGCAGGTGCTGGTACAGCGTGACCGTTCGCCAGGCGGCCGGGACCGCCAGAAGGATCGCCACGACCCAGATCAGCGTGCCGTGCCGCAGTGTCCAGGCGACGAACCGACGCGTGCGGGGTCCGGGGGCCGGTGGGGAATCGTCGTGGTGCACGAGGGTGGACCGGGCGCGCGCCACCCGGGGCGACCGATGATAGCCGAATCCTCGCCGCTTACCCGTTTTCGACGTCAGGAATCCGGGCCCAACCGTCGGGCGTGGTATGGTGTCGGGCTCGTGCGTTTCGTCCCGGATCGTGCTGGTTTTCTCGACCTGGCCCGACGCGGCCGGCTGGCCTTCGTGTACCGCGAGGTCGTCGCAGACAGCGACACCCCCGTGTCCGCGTACGCCAAGCTGGGTCGTGGGCCCTATTCGTTCCTGCTCGAGAGCGTCGTCGGCGGCGACAAGTGGGCCGCCTACAGCTTCGCGGGCGTGCGGCCGCGCGCCGTCGTTCGGGCGCGCGGCTCGGTGGTCGAGATCCTCACGGCCGAGCCCAGCGGCGAGCTGCGCACGGCCGAGAAGGTGCGGGCCGACGCGCCGCTCCGGTTCGTCGACGACTACCTGACCAAGCTGGCGCCGGCCGTTCCGCCGGGGCTGCCGCGCTTCTTCGGCGGCGCCGTCGGGTGGCTGGGGTACGACGCGGTCCGCAGCTTCGAACGGCTCCCCTCGACCAAGCCCGACACGCTGGGCGTGCCCGAGGTCTGCTTCGCGCTGACGGACACCGTCGTCATCTTCGACAACCTGCGTGGCACCGTGAAGGTAGTGGCCGCCGCGGACGTCTCCGAGGGCGATCCGGGGCGCGCCTACGACGACGCGTGCGCCCGGATCGAGGGCGTGCTCGAGCAGCTGGCCCGCCCGGCGCCGCCCCTGCGGGTGCTCGACCCGCGGCCGCCCACCGCCACGCCGCGCTCGACGGTGGCCCGCGACGCCTACGAGGCCGGCGTGCGTCGCGTCCAGGAGTACATCCTGGCCGGCGACGCGTTCCAGGTCGTCTACTCGCAGCGGTTCGAGACGCCGCGCGCGGGCGTCGACCCGTTCGACGTGTACCGGGCGCTGCGGGTGATCAACCCGTCGCCGTACATGTTCCACCTCGAGTTCCCGGAGGCCATCGTGACCGGCGCCTCGCCGGAGACGCTGGTCCGGCTGGAGGGCGGCGACATCGAGCTGCGCCCCATCGCGGGCACGCGCCGCCGCGGCGCCACGCCCGAGGAGGACGCCGCGCTCGAGCGTGAGCTGCGCGCCGATCCGAAGGAGTGCGCGGAGCACGTCATGCTGGTCGATCTCGGGCGCAACGACGTCGGCCGCGTGTCGTCGCCGGGCACCGTCAAGGTCAGCGAGCTGCTGTCGGTCGAACGCTACTCGCACGTCATGCACCTGGTCTCGAACATCCGCGGGCGGGTCGCTCCGGGCACCCGGCCGTCCGACGTGATCCGGGCGGCGTTCCCGGCCGGCACGCTCTCGGGCGCGCCCAAGATCCGGGCAATGGAGATCATCGAGGAGCTGGAGACGTCGCGGCGCGGGATCTACGGCGGCGCCGTCGGCTACATCTCGTACGCGGGCAACGCCGACCTGGCGATCGCCATTCGCACGCTGGTCACGCTGGGCGACACCATCCACGTGCAGGCCGGCGCGGGCATCGTGGCCGACAGCGTTCCGGCCGAGGAGCACCTCGAATGCGTCAACAAGGCGCGCGCCGTGCTGAACGCCGTCGAGATGGCCCGCGCGGAGGCGAAGTAGATGCTGCTGGTCATCGACAACTACGACTCGTTCACCTACAACCTGGTCCAGTACCTGAGCGAGATCGTCGAGAACGGCGCGAACGAGATCCGCGTCATCCGCAACGACGAGCTCCCGGCCGCCGAGATCGCCGCGCTGGCGCCGTCGCACATCGTCATCTCGCCCGGGCCCTGCACGCCCAACGAGGCCGGCATCAGCCTGGAGGTCATCCGCACCTACGCCGGCAAGATCCCGATCCTGGGCGTCTGCCTCGGGCACCAGTCGATCGGGCAGGCCTTCGGCGGCCAGGTGGTGCGCGCGCCGCGGGTCATGCACGGCAAGACCTCGCAGATCTTCCACGACGGTAAGGGGCTGTTCCACGGCTTGCCGAACCCGTTCGAGGCGACGCGCTACCATTCGCTGGTGATCGAGAAGAACAGCGTGCCGCCCGACCTGGAGGTCACCGCCCGCACGGCCGACCAGGAGATCATGGCGGTCCGCCACCGCACGCTGCCCGTCGAGGGGGTGCAGTTCCACCCCGAGTCGTTCCTGACGACGTGCGGGAAGGACCTGCTGCGGAACTTCATCGCGCGCGGAGGGCGGCCGTGAACGTGCGCGAGGCGCTGGCCCGGATCATCGACCGCCAGGACCTGACCGCCGAACAGATGGCGGAGGTCGTCGGCAGCATCATGGACGGGCAGGCGACCCCCGCGCAGATCGGCGGCTTGCTGGTCGGGCTGCGCATGAAGGGCGAGACCGTCGACGAGATCGTCGGCGCCGCGCGCGCCATGCGGCAGCGCATGGTCGGCGTCGCGGCCGGCGATTCGGTGCTGGTCGACACCTGTGGGACGGGCGGCGACGGGTCGCGGTCGATCAACGTCTCGACGCTGGCGGCGTTCGTCGTCGCGGGCGCGGGGGTGGTGGTGGCCAAGCACGGCAACCGCGCCCAGTCGTCGCAGTCGGGATCGCACGACGTGCTGGAGGCGCTGGGGCTGGACCCGGCGCCCGGTCCCGAGACGGCGGCACGCTGCCTGCGCGAGGCAAAGCTGGCCTTTCTGTTCGCGCCGGCCCACCACGCGGCGACCAAGCACGCCGTGGGGCCGCGCAAGGAGGTCGGTATCCGCACGCTGTTCAACCTGCTGGGGCCGCTGACCAACCCGTGCGGGGCGCGCTTTCACGTCAACGGCATCTTCAGCCGCGAGCGGTGCGAGCTGCTGGCCCAGGCCCACGCGGCCCTGGGCTCGTCGCGCGCCATGGTCGTGCACGGCGCCGGCGGCCTGGACGAGTTCGCGCCGGCCGGCGCCACCTTCGTCGCCGAGCTGACCGACGGCAAGGTGCGCGGCTACGAGCTGAGGCCGTCCG
>CAZPUH010000086.1:0-8299 GCA_964589215.1 uncultured Myxococcales bacterium
ATCCAGCCGCGCGACAAGACCATGACGGATCAGGAGATCGACGCGCTGGCGGGTAAGATCGTGGCCGAGGTCGCCAAGCGCACCGGCGGGGTGCGCGGCAGCGGAGGCACCCCGGCCACCGGCGGCACCGCGGGGCACGCCGGGAATCCGAACGGCGCGTGCAGCGCCGGGATCCCCGCCGCCGGGCGCGCAGCGGACACCTCGACGCCCACGACCGTCGTCGGCAGCGGTACGGCGGCCAGCTGCACGTTCAGCGCGCTGCAGGCGGCCGTCACCAAGGGCGGCGTCATCACGTTCAGTTGCGGGGCGGCCCCCGTCACCATCGCCGTGACCGCCACGTTGAACCTGCCCATCAACGTCAACACGGTCATCGACGGCGGCAACAAGGTGACGCTGGACGGCGGGAACGCGGTGCAGATCCTCAACTTCCACAGCGCCAACTTCCAGGCGCTGGACACGGTGGTGACGCTGCAGCACCTGAACCTGGTGAACGGCAAGGCGACCCCGACCGCCGCGATCCCGACGGCGCCCGCGCCCTGCTCGCAGGGGTGGAACGACGGGCAGGGCGGCGCGCTGTGGATGCGCGACGGCAACCTGGTGGTCGTCGACTGCGTGTTCAGCAACAACCACGCGGCCCCGCGTGGGCCCGACACGGGCGGCGGGGCCATCTACATCACGGGGAGCAAGCACGGCGCGACGATCGCCGGCAGCACGTTCACCGGCAACCAGGGCAGCGTCGGCGGCGCCATTTATTCGCTGTGGGCCGAGCTGGACATCTACGACACGCTCTTCAGCGGCAACGTGGGAACGGGCGACGGCGCCAACAGCGACGACGCCACCATGTGTTCGGTGATGAACAACGGACAGCACGAGGTCGGCTCGGGCGGCAACGGCGGCGCCATCGCGGCGGACGGCAACAACTTCAACATCGTCCTCTGCGGGGATGACTTCGAGAGCAACCTGGCCGGCACGGGCGCGTTCGGCGGCGCGCTCTGCTTCACCAGCGACAACATGGCGGGCACGCTGTCGATCGTCGACACGAAGATGGCCAGCAACACGGGCGGCCACTGGACCAACGTCACCAGCGGCAGCGTCACCAACGTCGGCACCGCGATCGGCGTCAACGCAAAGAGCATCACGCTGTCGGGGTCGATGATCCAGGGCGTGAACTGACGGCGTCCTGCTCGGGCGGGCGTTGCGCGCCGCCGGGGCGGGCCGCTATGTTGGCGGCGTGCCGCGCCCCGCCCGAACGTCCCTCTTCTGCGCGGTGGCCTTCGCCGTCACGGCCGCCGGGGCGGGTTGCCGGCGCTCGTCCTCCAGCACCACCGACGCGGAGGTCGCCGCCTACCGCGAACCGGCCGCGCGCATCGTCGAGGCCACGCGCGACGGCAACGGCGCCTACCGGCGCGTCGCTGACTTGACCGATCTGTTCGGGCCGCGGCCGACCGGGTCCCCGGCGCTGGCCCACGCGATCGAGTGGGCGCGCGACACCTTCGTCGCCGACGGACAGGAGAACGTCGCGCTGGAGCCGGTGCGCGTGCCCGTCTGGGTGCGCGGGCACGAGGCCGCCGAGATCGTCGCGCCGTCGCCCCGCAAGCTGGCCTTGCTGGGGCTGGGCACCAGCGTCGGCACCCCGCCCGAGGGGATCACCGCCGACGTGCTGGTGGTGACGTCGTTCGACGAGCTGGCCCGGCGCGGCGCGGAGGCCAAGGGGAAGATCGTCCTCTTCAACCGGCCGTTCGCCACGGGCATCGACCCCACCGAGGCCTATCACGACGCGCTCCCCTACCGGACGGAAGGGGCGGCGCGGGCCGCCGCGTACGGCGCGGTGGCGGCGCTGGTGCGCTCGCTCGCGTCGGCCAGCCTGGGCGCGCCGCACACGGGGGCCATGCACGACGGGCCCGGGTCGCACATTCCGGCGGCGGCGCTGTCCGTCGAGGACGCGGCCCTCGTCGGACGGCTGGCGGCGCGCGGCCCCGTGCGGCTGCACCTGACGATGGCCGACCAGAACCTTCCGGACGGCGACTCGTTCAACGTGACCGCCGATCTGCGCGGGCGCGAACGCCCCGACGAGATCGTGGTCATCTCCGCCCACATCGACTCCTGGGACGTGGGCCAGGGCGCGCAGGACGACGGGTCCGGCTGCGCGGTGGTCATGGAGGCGCTGGCGACGCTGCGCCGGCTGGGCCTGGTCCCGCGCCGCACGGTGCGCGCCGTGCTGTACACCTCCGAGGAGGTCGGCGTCCGCGGGGGCCACGCCTACGCCGACGCGCACGCGGGCGAGCTGGCGCGGCACGTGGCGGCGTTCGAGACCGACGTGGGCGCGGGGGTGCCGCTGGGGTTCCACATGGACGCCGTGCCGGCGGCGGTCGCGGAGGCCCGGGCGCTGGTGACGCTGCTGGCCCCGATCGGCGCCACGTCGCTGGAGCCCGGCTTCGCGGGCGCGGACGTCGCGCAGATGCGGGCCGCCGGCGTTCCCATGCTGGGCCTGGTCTCGGATCCCACGCACTACTTCGACGTGCACCACTCGGCGGCCGACACGCTGGACAAGATCGACCCCGCGAACCTCGGCCGCAACGTCGCCGCCATGGCGACGATGGCCTTCGTCGTGGCGGATCGCCCCACCCGCTGGCCCGCCTCGCCGCCGCCCGCGCCCGCCGCCCCCCGCCCCGACGCCGGGGCGGATCGCTGACCGGCCGGCGTCGTTCATCAAATCCAGACAAAACGGAAACAGCCCGGTTCGTGGCCGCGTGGTCTCATTGCGCCATGAGCGTCGGAGTCGACCCGCGTCGTGACGAGGACCCGGAGGCGCGCGCGCGGACGGCCGGCAGCCGCCGCGCCAGCCTGCAAGCCACCGACTTCCGCGCCGCCGTGCTGGACCACGTGGTCCACACCTGCGCGAAGGAGCTGCGCGACGCGTCGGCGCTGGACTTCTATCATGCGTTCGCGCACACGGTCCGCGACCGCCTGGTCCACCGCTGGCTGGCCACGCAGCGCACGCACGTCGAGCGCGACGTCAAGCGGGTCTGCTACTTCTCGTCGGAGTTTCTGACCGGGCGCAGCCTGGGCCTGTGCTTGATGAACATGGACCTGCACGAGGCCGCCGTCGAGCTGGCGGCGGACTACGGCCTGGAGCTGGGCCAGGTGCTCGAGTGCGAGGGCGACCCCGGGCTGGGGAACGGCGGGCTGGGCCGCCTGGCCGCCTGCTTCATGGACTCGCTGGCGACGCTGGAGCTGCCCGCGATCGGGTACGGCATCCGCTACGACTTCGGAATGTTCGAGCAGAAGATCGAGGGCGGGCGCCAGGTCGAGCAGCACGACAACTGGCTGCAGCTGGGCAACACCTGGGAGCTGCCCCGCCACGAGGACGCGCAAACGGTCCGCTTCGGCGGCCGCGTCGTGTTCCAGCACGACCGCGACGGGCGCCTGCGCGCCGACTGGGTCGACACGCGCGCCGTCATCGGCCTGCCCTACGACTCGTTCATCGTGGGCCACCGCACCGACACGGCCAACACGATGCGCCTGTGGGCGGCGCGCGCCACGCGCGACTTCGACCTGCAGTTCTTCAACGAGGGCGACTTCCGGCGCGCCGTCGAGGAGAAGATCGACACCGAGAACATCTCGAAGGTCCTGTACCCGAACGATCAGAGCGACGAAGGCAAGGCGCTGCGCCTCAAGCAGCAGTACTTCTTCGTGGCCTGCTCGATCGCCGACATCGTCCGCCGGTACAAGCTGCGCCACACGACCTTCGACGCGTTCCCCGACAAGTTCGCCATCCAGCTGAACGACACCCACCCCTCGATCGCCGTCGCCGAGCTGATGCGCGTGCTGGTCGACCTCGAGGGGCTGGACTGGGACGTCGCCTGGGACCTGACCGTGCGCAGCGTCGGCTACACCAACCACACGCTGCTGCCGGAGGCGCTGGAGCGCTGGTCGGTGGCGCTGTTCGAGCGGCTGCTGCCGCGTCACCTGCAAATCATCTACGAGATCAACCACCGCTTCCTGCACCAGGTGCAGATCCGGTGGCCGGGCGACGACCAGCGCCTGGCGCGCATGTCGATCGTCGACGAGGCGGGCGGCAAGCAGGTGCGGATGGCGCACCTGGCGACGGTCGGCGCGCACAGCATCAACGGCGTCGCCAAGCTGCACTCGGACCTCGTGAAGGCCCACCTGCTGTCGGACTTTCACGAGCTGTGGCCCGAGCGGTTCAACAACAAGACGAACGGGGTCACGCCGCGCCGCTGGATGCTGCACTCGAACCCGCGGCTCACGCGGCTCATCACCAGCCGCATCGGCTCCGGGTGGATCGATCTGCCGGAGCTGTCGCGGTTGCAGGCGCTGACCGCCTTCGCCGACGACGAGGACCTGCTGGAGGCGTTGCGCGCCGTGAAGCAGGCCAACAAGCGCGACGTCGCGGCGATGATCCGGCGCCGCACCGGCGTCGAGCTGCCCAACGACGCGATGTACGTCGTGCAGATCAAGCGCTTCCACGAGTACAAGCGGCAGCTGCTGGCCTGCCTGCACATCGTCGCCCACTACCTGGCGTTGAAGCGCAATCCCGACGCCGTGGTCACCCCGCGGGCGTACCTGTTCGCCGGGAAGGCCGCGCCGGGCTACGTGATGGCCAAGCTGCACCTGCGTTTGCTGAACGACGTCGCGTCGGTGATCAACGCCGATCCAGCCGTGCGCGGGAAGCTGGCGATGGCCTTCGTGCCCAACTATGGGGTGTCCCTGGCGCAAGCGATCATCCCGGCGGCCGACCTCTCGGTCCAGATCTCGACGGCGGGCAAGGAGGCTTCGGGCACCAGCAACATGAAGTTCGCGCTGAACGGGGCGCTCACGATCGGGACGCTGGACGGCGCGAACGTCGAGATCCGAGACGCCGTCGGCCACGCGAACTTCTTCCTGTTCGGGCTGACCGCGCCGGAGGTCGAGGCGGCGCGCGCGGCCGGGTACGATCCGCGCGCCGCGATCGCGCGCAGCCCGGCGCTGGCAGAGGCCATGGAGCTCATCGGCTCCGGGTTCTTCAGCCTGGGCGAACGCGACCGCTACCGGCCGATCCTGGACGGGCTGCGCAACCACGACCCCTACTTCGTGTGCGCCGACTTCGACAGCTACGTGGCCGCCGAGGCGTCGGCCGCGGAGGCCTATCGCGATCCGCTGGACTGGTCACGCCGCGCGCTGACCAACATCGCGGGCGCCAGCCGGTTCTCCAGCGACGCGACGATCCGGCAGTACGCCGCCGAGATCTGGGACCTGCACCCGGTCAAGACCGACTTCAGCCTGCTCGGCTAGGGGCAATGCCGTTCAGTCAAGCGCCAGGACGCCAGGACGCCAACTCAGGGCGTCAGAATAATACGCGCAGCAGCGGGCGGTAGCGCTCGACCAGCGCCGGCGACAGGCCCAGCGCGCCGATCGACGCGAAGGCGGGCGTCTCGTCGACCTGACGGCGGACCCCCACGTCGAAGCCCACCCGGCGCAGGAAGGCTTCGAGCTCGCCGGCGTCCTCGCTCGGCGAACGGAATGTCCGAGAACTGCGGGTAATACGCGGCCAGCTTCGCAGTCACGCTGATGCGGGACGAGTCGGCGGACATCCGACCAGCTTACCCGCGGGGGACGACCGGCTCAGGTTCTCCTACCTGGGTGCCGATGAAAGCGCGCCGGGGACCCCTTGCCGACGGAGGACACGTGAATCGACCCAATCGTTCCTTGCACCTGGTGGGCTCGCTGGCCGCCGCGCTGACCGGCGCCGCCGCCGTGACCGGCCTGTCGGCGCCCGCCGAGGCCCAGATCGTGTTCGACACCGCCGCCTGGAGCAGCGGGGCCAACAACCCCAACTCGACGGCCACCGCCATCAACACGTTCGACGGGCTGACGGCCACGACGACGGCCGGCTACGGCTGCCTGAACGTCACCTCGCTGAACGGTCTCAACAACCAGAGCGTCAGCGGCGGTGGCAGCAGCAACATCGCCTATCACGAGGCGGTGGCGTTCACGGTCGGGCCGACGCAGGTGGGAACCTGGCAGTTCCGCTGGGGCCCCGACTTCGGCCGGGGCGGCACGCTGCTGGTCGACGGCGTCGAGCTGCAGTCGCGCTGGACGGACATGTGGTGGAGCGGCAGCTTCAGCGACCCGTCGCAATACCTGGCCGGCATGGCCAACCTGTCGGCGGGCACTCACATCGCCGAGGTCTTCGGATTCGAGGACTGCTGCGACGGGGCCGGCACCGCCCAGTTCCTGTCGCCCGACAGCCTGACCTGGCGGGACATCTCGACGGCCAACCTGACGGTGGTCCCCCTGCCGTGCGGCACCGCCAGCCTGCTGCTGACGGACACGGTGTCGCCGAACCCGGTCAACGACAACATGAACGTCACTTACACGCTCTTTTACGAGAGCACCGGCACCATCGCGACGACGCCGGCCACGCTGACCCATGAGCTCTCGGCGTCGCTGACGTTCGTGTCGGCCTCGAACGGCGGCGTCTACGATCCCGCCACGCGCCACGTGACGTGGACGCTGGGACCGCTGGGCGTCGGCGTGTCGGGGACGGTCACCGTCACCGCGACGGTCAACCCCGGGCTGCCCGACCAGACGCCGATCATGGACCTGGCGCAGCTGAGCGCCAGCAACGTGGCCACGACGGCCACCGCGGCGTCCACGGTCGTCGTCGACAACGCCGCCCCCACGCTGAGCGTCGGCATGACGCCGGACCCGGTCAACGCCGGCGACCAGCTGACCGTCGGCCTGACCTACGGCAACGGTGGGTCGGCCGACGCCACCAACGCAACGTTGATCGACGTGATCCCGGCGAACACGACGTTCGTCCAGGCCATGGGCGGCGGGATCTACGACACGACCACCCGCACGATCACCTGGCTGCTGGGCACGATCCCGGCGCACGGCGGGGCCACCGTGAGCTACGTCGTCAGCGTCCCCAATCCGGTGGCGAACCACACGCCGCTCACCGATATGGCGTCGCTGATGACCGACCACGCGGCCGCGGCGACAGGCCATGCCACCGCGTACACCAGCAGCGCGCCGGTGCTGACCTTCACCGACGTTCCGAACGCGAATCCGGTCGGCGCGGGCGCGCCCCTGTCGTACACGCTGTCGTGGACCAACATCGGCTCGGACACGGCGAACGACGGCGTGATCCAGTGGGCGCTGCCGGCGCACGTCACCTTCCAGATGGCGAACAACGGCGGCACCTACGACAGCGCCACCAACAAGGTCATCTGGAACCTGGGGACCATCCCGTCGGGCAGCATGGGCGGCGTGACGGTGACCGTGCTGGTCGACAGCCCGCTGCCGGCCGGAACGCAGCTGATTGATCAGGCGTCGCTGCTGACGTCCAACGGCGGCATGCCCATGGCGAACACCACCGTCACGGTGAACAGCGCGCCCAACCTGGTGCTGTCCGAGACGGGCGCGCCCAACCCCGTCGCGGCGGGCGGCCAGCTGGTCTACACGCTGGCCTACGGGAACAGCGGGTCGGATACCGCCATGAACGCCGCCATCGTCGCGCCGGTTCCGGCCAACACGGCGTTCGTCTCGGCGACGGGCGGCGGCACCTATGACAGCGGCGCCAACAGCGTGACCTTCAGCCTGGGCGCGCTGGCCGCCAGCCCGAACCCGCTGGGGTCGGTCACGTTCACGGTGAACGTGGCGGCGCCGCTGCCGAACGGCACCGCGGTGACCGCCAGCGCGACGCTGTCCGCCGACAACGCGGCCGCGGCGCCGGCGATGGCGATGGACACCGTGCAGAGCGCGCCGACTTTGTCGCTCACGAACACGGGCATGCCGAGCCCGATCGACCCGGGCAGCTTGCTGACGTACACGATCGCTTACGCGAACAACGGAACCGACGCCGCCCACGGCGTAACGATCGCGGACACGCTGCCCAGCGGCGTCACGATCATGAGCGCCAGCAACGGCGGGACCTACGACTCGGGCACGAACACCGTCACCTGGTCGCTGGCGGACCTGGCGGCGGGCGCCAGCGGCTCGGTCACGCTGACCGTCCTCGTGAACAGCAACGCGCCGGCCGGCATGCTGACCGACACAGCGGTGCTGTCCGCGTCGAACATCGGCAGCCCGATCTCGGCGAACGCGATGACGTCGGTCAACGCTCCCGCCACCGGCGCCGCCGGCAGCTCGGGCTCCGGCGTCGCGGGCAGCCCGGGCACGGGCGTCGCGGGCAGCTCCGGCTCCGGCGCCGCTGGCAGCTCCGGCTCGGGCGTCGCCGGCAGCTCCGGCACGGGCGTCGCCGGCAGCTCCGGCACCGGCGTCGCGGGCAGCT
>CAZPUH010000087.1:0-1715 GCA_964589215.1 uncultured Myxococcales bacterium
CAATCGCGACAGCCGGTCTTCGGAATCGACGCGCGTGCCCAACTTGAACAGAGTCATCGCCGCGGATGCCCGTGCGGGCACCACCGTGGGCAAGTACAAGCTGCACGAGATCGTCGGGCGCGGCGGGATGGGCGTCGTCTACCGCGGCGAGCACGTCTACATCGGCAAAGAAGTGGCCGTGAAGATCCTGCACGACGGCTACGGCGGGCGTGAGGAGTCGATCAAGCGGTTCCTGCGCGAGGCGCGGGCGGCCAGCCTGATCAACCACCCGAACATCGTCGACATCACCGACTTCGGAAAGTCGAGCGACGGGACCGTCTTCTTCGTGATGGAGTTCCTGCGCGGGCAGCCGCTGGACGCGGTCCTGCAGCGCGAGCGCCGGCTGGAGCTGCTGCGCTCCATCACGATCATCAACCAGATCGCGGGCGCGCTGGGCGCGGCCCACGCCAAGGGAATCGTCCACCGGGACCTCAAGCCCGAGAACATCATGCTGACCCCGCGCGAGGGGCGCCGCGAGCTGATCCGGCAGATCAGCGACGAGACCGGCACGCACACGGTGACCGAGCGCGAGAAGGCGTTCGACTTCGTGAAGATCCTGGACTTCGGCGTCGCCAAGGTGCGCGACCCCAACGTCGCCGAGGGGCGCGTCACCCAGCAGGGCGTCGTGTTCGGCACGCCCGAGTACATGGCGCCCGAAACGGCGCGCGTCGGCATCTCGGACCCGCGCACGGACATCTACGCGGTGGGCGTGATCTTCTACGAGATGCTGACCGGCACGATCCCGTTCGCGGGCGAGACGGCGGTCGACGTCATGCTGAAGGTGGTCTCCGAGCCGGTGACGCCGCCGCGCGAGCGAGCGCCGGGCATCGAGATCACGCCCGAGGCCGAGGCCCTGATCATGAAGGCGCTGGCCAAGGATCCGCTGAAGCGGCACCAGTCGATGGAGGAGCTGCGCGACGAGCTCCAGCAGTGTTACGGCTCCGTGCGCTTCCGGCGCTCGCTGGAGCAGCGAAACGCCGCGCCCGCCGCGCCGGCCGCGCGCCGCCCCTCGGGGCCCGCGCCGGTCGTCGCCACGCCGCCGGGCGCGCAGCAGGTCCGGTTCGACGGCACCAACCCGGGCCTCTCGGCGGCGCCGATCCTGCTGACCAAGAAGAAAGAGCGGCGCAAGACGCTGCCCATGGATCTGCGCGGCAACGAGGGCACGCCCGCCGTCACCCCGCCCCCGCCGCCAGCCCCCCGCGCCTCGTCACCGGCCGTCGACACCGTCGAGCACGACGAGTGGTCCGAGCCCGCCTTGCGGACGCCGCCCGCCTCGACGACCGTCGACGAGTGGACCGAGTTCGACCTGGACTCGCCCGAGTAGCCGCGCGCTACTGCCGCGGCACGCACTGCTTGTACGGAACGCCCCCCGGCGGCGCCGGCACTTCGCGGCACGTCTCGGTCTCGGCGCAGTCGGGATCCGCGGTGCAGGCGACCGCCGCGGCCATCCAGCCGCCCGCGGCCACGACGGCCGCCAGCCCCACGGCGGCGGTGATGAAGCCGGCGCGCGACAGCGCATTGGAAGCGGAGGCGCGATCGTCGGCGATGCGCTCGCCGGCCGCCCAGCCCGCGCTGCCGGCGCCGACGGCCACCGCGCCCAGAGCCGCCAACGTGCGCGGCCCCGCGTGCCGCCCGGCGCAGCCGCCCAGGGTCAGCAGCAGCGCGACCGTGACGCG
>CAZPUH010000088.1:0-9372 GCA_964589215.1 uncultured Myxococcales bacterium
CCCGGTTCCGCCCCTGCCGGCGCCCGTTCCACCCGTCTGCGTGGTCCCGCCGGAGCCCGGCGTGCCACCCGTGCCGCCGGCCTGCGGCGACGACGAGCAGGCCAGGCCCGCGAAGAGGAGGAGCGCGATCGTGTGACGAGGGGGGGCCATCATAGCCGATATTGCGAGGTCGGATGAACGTGTTCGATCGCAATCATGTTCATTACTGCGCATCCTGGCGAAAGTGGCGCCAAATGCGTCGCTGGACCTCATGAACGGTTTCGATCATGCTGATGCGCGGAAATGAGCGCGCCCCTCCGGAGCAGCGAGCCCGCGGCCGTCGTGGCCGGATTGCGTGCCCTTCACAGACTGCGCCGCTGCCTGGCGGGGCTGGGAGATCTTCCAGCGTTCGTCCTCCGGCACGACGTCAAGGTCGGGCGCATCGACTGGTGGGAGCTGCTGAAGGACGAGCGCCGCCTGCGGCCGTTCGACTTCGAGTTTCACTTCGGCGTGGCCGGCCGGCGCGACGTGTACCACGCGGAGAACCTGGCGAAGCTCCGCGCCACGGGTCAGGCGCAGCTCACGTCGCTGCTGGGGTTCTCCGACCTCTACGTGCCGCTGGTGACCGCCCGCAGCTTCACGCTGGTCTTTTATTGCGGCCAGTGGTCCAGGGAGCTCCCCACGCGCGAGACGATCCTCGGCGTCTGGCGCGAGCTGTCGGGGCACGAGCCCGTCGTCGAGGACCTCATCTTTCGCCAGTGGGCGCGCTGCTGCTTGAGCGTCCCGATCCTCACCGCGGCGGTGCAGGAGGGCTTGATCGAGCTGGGCGCCCTCCTGGGCCAGCTCTTCTCGGACAACACAGAAACGGTGGAGCGGCGGATCGAGCGGCTCCGCGACCGCGTCTTTCTTCCCACCACGCACGACGAGAGCTGGGTGAGCTCCTGTCTCGACCTCACGGGGCTGACCCGGCCGCCCTGGGGTCTCGACGAGTTCATGGACGAGCGCATCGTCGAAGAAACGCGCCTGCGTCACCGGCCGTCCCAGCTGGCGATCCTGATGCCCAAGCCGTCCGACCGGGCGGGGCTCGACCAGCTCGACAGGTGGATTGGCCAGCGGCAGTTCCAGCACCACGCGACGCTCCTCGCGCGGCAGATGCCCGACTGTGTCGCGGCGCCGCTGGGGGACCACGCCGTCCTGGTGGCGTTCGCGGCCGACCCCGCGCTGCGGGGGCGCGTCCGCCAGAGCCATTTCGAGAGCCGCTGCCGCCAGCTGCAGCAGACGCTGCAGCAGCAGCTGGGTGTCACGTCGGTCGCGGGCCTGGGCGTCGAGGTCGCGCCGGGACAAGGCCTGGGTCAGTGCTTCCGGCACGCGACGATGGCGCTGGAGCGGGCGGACCGCGAAGGCAAGGCGGTCATGTCGGCGACCGTCAAGCGGACCGGCGCCGCCGAGTCGACCGCCGGCTTGCACCGCGCGGGCGAGCGCCTGAAACGCGCCTTCGAGCTGGGGCGCGCCGATGACGCCCGCGTCGAGCTGCTGCACTACTCGCGCGAGGTGCTGGCGGCGACCGGCGGCCGCGCCCAGGCCATGGCGGTCCATTTCCTGTTGCTGCTGCGCGACGTCCTCTCGTCGCTGGAAGCGCGCGGCGTGCTGCAGCCGGCGCGGGGCCGGGCGCTGCACGCGCAGCTGATGGACGACCTGGCCGCGCTGGCCGATCCGCAGTCGCTGATGGCCGAGTTCGAGCGCGCGGTGGCCGGGCTCGGGCGGCTGGCGACCGAGCGCGATTCAGCCGACCGCCTGGAACGCCTGCGCGGCGCCGTGGACTGGCTGCGCGAGAACCTGGGCGTTCAGGACGCGACCGAGGTCTGCGCGCAACGGGCCGGCCTCGCGACCAGCAGCTTCCGCCGCGCGTTCCGCGTGCAGTACGGCGTGCCCTTCGCGGCCTGGCTGCGCGAGCAGCGCCTGAACGCCGCCAAGCGCACCCTGGTTCTGTCCGCGCTCGCCGTCTCGGAGGTCGCGCGCGACTCGGGCTTCGGCGACGTGCACACCTTCATCCGCTGCTTTCGCGCCAGGTTCGGCCGCACCCCCGGCGCGTTTCGCCGGGAGGGGCGTCTCGACGGCGTATCGTAGCTGCGCCGACCGTCAGTCGAACTTGTACGTGAAGTCGTCGGCCTCCGCGGAGACCGCGACCCGCCCCACCGGGCGCCCCTCGCCGAGGCGGCCCAGGATCTCCTGGCTGATGCGCGGCAGCAGCGTGTTGGTCAGGATGGCGTCGATCATGCGTCCGCCGCTCTCGAGCTCGGTGCAGCGGCTCACGATCAACTTCACGACCGCGTCGTCGTACTCGAACGGCACGCCGTGCGCGTCCTTGACCCGCTTGGCGACCCGCCCCAGCTGCAGCCGCACGATGGCCCCGACCATCTCGTCGCTGAGCGGGTAGTACGGAATGGTGACCAGCCGTCCCAGCAGCGCCGCAGGGAACACCTTCAGCAACGGCGCCCGCAGCGCCGCCGCGATCCCCTCGGGCTCCGGCTTGAGCTCGGGGTCCTTGCACATGTTGATGATGAGGTCGCTGCCCACGTTCGAGGTCAGCAGGATCAACGTGTTCTTGAAGTCGATGAGGCGACCCTCGCCGTCCTCCATGACGCCCTTGTCGAACACCTGGAAGAAGATCTCGTGCACGTCCGGGTGGGCCTTCTCGACCTCGTCGAGCAGCACCACGCTGTACGGCCGCCGCCGGACCGCCTCGGTCAGCACGCCGCCCTCGCCGTAGCCGACGTATCCCGGAGGCGCCCCCTTGAGGGTCGAGACGGTGTGCGCCTCCTGGAATTCGCTCATGTTGATGGTGATCAGGTTCTGCTCGCCGCCGTAGAGCGCCTCGGCCAGCGTCAGCGCCGTCTCCGTCTTGCCCACGCCCGACGGCCCGGCCAGCAGGAACACGCCGATCGGCTTGCGCGTGTCCGACAGGCTGGCGCGCGAGGTCTGGATGCGCCGGGCGATCATGTCCAGCGCGTGGCGCTGGCCGATCACCCGCTGGCTCAGCGTGTCCGCCAGCTTCAGCACGGACTGGATCTCGTCCTTCACCATCCGGCCCACCGGGATCCCCGTCCAGTCGCCGACCACCGCGGCCACCGCCTGCTTGTCGACGGTCGGAAAGATGAGCGGCGACTCGCCCTGGATCTGATGCAGCTCGTGCTCGATGGCCTTCAGCTTGTCGCTCTCGGTCGAGCCGCGCCCGCCGCGGCGGATCTCGCTGACCTTCGCGACCAGGTCCTTCTCGACCTTCCAGCGCGCCTCCAGCGCGGCCAGCCGCGTCTTCTCCGCCTCCAGCTTGGCGCGCGTGGCGTTCTCGCGATCGGCGATGTCCCACCCGCCCGCCTTCTCGCGCGCGATGATGTCCTGCTCGACCTCCAGCGCGGCGATCCGGCTGCGGCAGTCGTCCAGCTCAGCGGGGACGGCGCTCTGACTGATGGCGACGCGAGCGCAGGCCGTGTCCAGCAGGCTGACTGCCTTGTCCGGCAGCTGCCGCGCCGGGATGTAGCGGTGCGACAGCGTGACCGCCGCCTCCAGCGCCTCGTCCAGGATCGGGACGCCGTGGTGCGCCTCCAGCGTCGACGCCATGCCGCGCATCATGACCAGCGCCTTGTCCTCTTCCGGCTCCGGGATCTGCACGACCTGGAAGCGGCGGGTCAGCGCCGGGTCCTTCTCGATGTGCTTCTTGTACTCGGCCCAGGTCGTGGCGGCGATGGTCCGCAGCTTGCCGCGCGCCAGCGCCGGCTTCAGCAGGTTCGCCGCGTCGCCCGTGCCGGCCGCGCCGCCCGCGCCCACCAGCGTGTGCGCCTCGTCGATGAACAGGATGATCGGCTTCGGCGAGGACTGCACCTCGTCGATCACCTGGCGCAGCCGACTCTCGAACTCGCCCTTCATGCTGGCGCCGGCCTGCAGCAGCCCCACGTCCAGCGCGCGCAGCGTGACGTCCTTCAGTGGCGGCGGCACGTCGCCGGCGGCGATGCGCAGCGCGAATCCCTCGACGACGGCCGTCTTTCCGACCCCCGCCTCACCCGTCAAGATCGGGTTGTTCTGGCGGCGGCGCATGAGGATGTCGATGATCTGGCGGATCTCGTCGTTGCGCCCCGAGATCGGGTCGATCTCTTTCTTGCGCGCGCGGTCGGTCAGGTCGACCGAGAACTTGGCCAGCGCTTCGCCCTTGCCCATCGCGGCCGGCGCCATCCCGCCGCTGCTCGCGCCGTCGGACGCCGCGCTGCCGGCCGCCGGGCGGGCGCCCGCCTCGGGTGAGCCGTTCGTGAGCGCCGCGAACTCGTCGGTCAGCCGATCGCCGCGCAGCTTCTCGAACTCACGCGACATCGCGATCAGCGCGTTGCGCAGCGTGGGCGTCTTCACGGCGCCCACCATCAGGTAGCCCGTGCGGACCTGCGTGTCGCCGAACAGGAGGCTGCCGTAGACCCACCCGCGCTCGATGGCCTCCTCGATCTGCGCCGAGAAGTCGGAGATCGAGGTCGCGCCGCGCGGCAACCGATCCAGCGCCTCGGTCATGTTCTTGGCCAGGCGTCCGGGATCGATCTGGAACACGCCGATGATCCGGTGCAGGTCGGAATCCTGCTGCTGCAGGATCTGGTGGAACCAGTGCACCAGCTCGACGTAGGGGTTGCCTCGCAGCTTGCAGAACGTCGTGGCGCTCTCGATGCTGGAGTACCCCAGGGTGTTCAACTTACCGAACAGGGCGACGCGGCTGATCTCTGACATCGTGAGCTCCTTAAATTCCCGGCTGGCTGACGGACTGTGCCACTTCTGCCTGCGGATCGAGGACCAAATCTTCGCGCCGGGAGTCGAACGCCCGCCCCAGCCAGGCGGTCCAGGAAAGATTGGACTGCCCCAGGCGAAACGGCTGTTCGACCTTTTCTTCCAGGATCAAGCGCAGATCCCAGTGCAGCTCGTCTCCGACGTAGGTGCGGACCAGCGCGCTCAGCTTGGGCAGCGACGTCCCGCCCGGCAGCAGCGACTGGAACTTGGCGCGGCCGAGCGGCCCCAGCACCAGCCTGAACTTCTGCTGGCGAGTCCAGGTCCGCGCGCCGAGCATCGACGACATCCCCAGCCGGCCGCCCCCGTTGTCGGCCCCCAGCCGCCAGCGCCGATCGGCCGGCAGGTCGATCCATTCCCCCATGAAGCACTGCACGCGGGCGGGCACCCCGAAGAAATCGCCGGCCATGGCGGCCAACCCCTCGGCGTTGCGGTGATGCGGGGCCAATCGGCCGGCGTAGTGCAGCTTGGCGAGGTCTGGGAAGGCGTTGCGCTGCCGCAGCGAGCTGAGCCCCAGGGCCACCAGCGCGCCGACGTACAGCTCGAACCGGTCGGTGGCGGGCAGGTCCCGGTTGACGGTGGGCTGCCCCGCCGCCCAGGCCCGGTAAAAGAACATCAACATCCGGTGGTGGAACAGGTCGAAGAACCTGGCCATCGTCGGATCGTCGGCGTTCCGCTGCCGGTCGCGCGCGTACTCGGTCAGGTGCAGCGGCAGCGGGCCGTTGGGTCCGAGCAGGCCGAAGAAGTTCACCAGCAGGCGCGGCGGCCCCTCGGGGCCTGCCGCCAGCCCCGCCAGCGACGACGGCGGGAACGACAGCGACGGCTCCTGCCCCAGGCGCAGCGGCTCGTCCGCCGGTCGCAGCCCCGCGCCGAAGCGGGGCTGATCCGAAGCGTCCCCGGCCGATCGGTGGACCGCCTCCAGCCGGCGCATCGCCTGGAAGAAGTCGAACTGCTGGGCGGACCGCGACAGCGCGTCGAGCATGCGCGTCCACCGGGCAGCCCGCTCCCGCGCGGCATCTTCGCCGTGGCCGGCGTCTAGATCAGGTGGCGGAGCCCCGGTCTCGCTCGCCATCGCATGATCTCCCCGCGCTGCACCGTCCGGAGCACCGTCTCGGTAAAGGAGTTGATCGCCACGTACTTGGCGAAGAATCGTTCCAGGACGGCGCCCAGCAGGAACACGCCGGCGCCCTCGAACGCCCCCTCGTCGGCGGTCAAGGTGATCTCCAGTCCGCGCCCGAACGTCGTCGGCCCGGGCACCGGCAGCGCGCGCGTGATCCCGGCGCACGCCGTCGACCGGATGCCGTCGATCTGCTTGCGCACCCCAGGGTCGGAGATCTCCGCGTACAGCGACAGCAGCTCGCGCAGGGCGCGAGCGTTGCCGCCGCTGCCCCCCGCCTCGTCGACCAGCGACAGGTAGTTCAGCGACAGGTGGCTGACCAGCCGCCACGCCGTCTCGCCGTTCGCGTGCGACGCGTAGGGCGGCGTCGGCCCGGCCAGACACCGCACCGATTCGACGGGCGCGCCCGATTCCAGGGTGAAGTCCGTGCGCCCCTGCCCCAGCGACATGTGCAGAGGCAGGTCGCGGTTCGTGCAGATCGTCTCGACCGACAGCTGGCGCAGGCTCGACTGATACGGCGCCTCCGCCGGATCCACCAGCGAGATGAACACCTCGCTGCCGACGTAGCTGGAACGCGCGCCGCGGGACCGCTGGCGCGCCGAGAGCAGCCGCGGCTGCCGCTGGATCGTGTAGTACGCCTGCGCGTCGGCGTCGGCCGTATCGACGTTCCAGGCGTAGAAGGGGCGAAACACCTGCTTCACGTCGGCCGCGGACCCGAACCCGGTCACCTCGCCGACCGAGTGGACCTCGAAGTCCATCGGACGAGTCCGGTCGGGGACGACGTGGTACTCGTTGGTCGACTCGCTCAGGTGGATGCGGTCCGCCTTGCGGGGGAACAGGTTGACGGCGGGCGTGCAGAACAGGCCGAAGTTCTGCGTGTTGACGACGCCGTCCAGCGTCCGGTCGTCACCGTCGGCCACCAGGACGATCTCCAGCTCGGTCCCGTTCAGCCGCCGCACGGCCGGCGAGAGGCCCCGCAGCTTCACGAACAGGTAGCGGGCCGGAAACGCGAAGTACTCCTGCAGCAGCCGGTAGCCCTGGAACGAGCGCGGCCCGTACGGCAGCAACGCCTCGTCGTCGTCGTACCCGACGGCCACCACGGGGTCGTCCGTCACGACGTGCCGCCACGGCGCCGGCCGCGCCGCCGGCCGGACGATGGTCGCCATCGTGTGCGAAAGGATCTGCTCGTAGATCTTCCCCGGCAGCTCGTCGCTGCCCCGCACGAACAGCGTCAGCTCGTCGAGGGCCAGGTCGGAGAATTTCAGACCGGCCGTCGTCCTGAGTTGCAGCCGCAGCGCCGCCCGGGCGCGACGCGGCAGCTCCAGATCCCCCAGATCGCCGACGTAGCTGGTGTATTCAGCGCCGGTCAGCTCCAGCGGCCACAGCGTGACCTCGTGCGCGGTCCGGTACTCGCACGCCGTCTGTTCACCGCGGCCCAGCAAGCTGCGCAGGACCGTCGCCCGCGGCACCCGAAACCCCTGGGCCAGCGATCCTTCCGACGAATTGGGGTTCATCTGGACCACGGCCATCGACGGCGTGGGCGCCAGGTAGTGGGGGTAGACGATCTCCAGCAGGTGCTGGGTGAAACGCGGAAACTCGTCGTCGATCTTCAGGTGGACACGCGCCGCGAGAAAAGCGAACCCCTCGAGCAGCCGTTCGACGTAGGGGTCGGCGCACTCGAAGGTGTCCAGCCCCAGCCGTCCGGCGATCTTCGGGAACTCGCGGGCGAACTCGGCGCCCATCTCCCGCACGTAGTTCAGCTCGCGCCCGTAGTATTGCAGCAGGCGCGGATCCATCCCGGGCTATCCCCCCTGCCCTTGATCGGTGACGCTGACCGACCCCGTCTCGAGATCGATGTCGGTTCGCAGGAAGAGGCGCAGCGGCAGCGGCTGCGCCCACAGCTCCGCCTCGATCCCGAAGCACATGGCGTTGTGGTTCATCTTCTGCGAATCCGCGATGATCTTCACCTTGATCGAGCTGCGCAGTAAGCGCGGCTCGAAGTCCGCGATCACCTTGACCAGCAGCCGCTCGAGCAGGCGCGCGTCGACGCTGGACACGGTCCGGCCCGCCAGGTCCGGCATGCCGTAGTTCAACACCGATCGCTGCACCTCCGGCTGCGAATCCAGATTCTCCAGCGCCGCCAGGTGCGTCGTGTTCAGCAGCCAGCTCAGATCCCGGCGGACGCACTCGCGCAGCCGGGCCGGCGACAGCACCCGCTTGTCCCGCGACTCCTGGCTCTGCTCGCGTTCGTCGTCGGTCAGCCGATCGAGCAACGACGGCTGCAACCGTTCTTTTTGGGTCAGCTCCGCCATTTCGACTCAGGCGGAGGACGCAGGCGCGGTCTCGCCCTCCGGGGACGCCAGTTTGATCACGCGCGCGTCCATGAGGGGGAACTCGCCCTGGTCCGTGGCCAGCAGCCGCTGGCCCACGCCCAGAAAGGTCTCGCCGGGCTTTTCGATCCACTCGGTTCGCCGCGCCATCACGACCCGCGGATCCGAAGCCGCCTCCGACCCCGGATAGCGGGTCGGAATCAGCGCCACCGTCTCGCCGCCGTTCGCGAACGTGAGCGCCACCGGCGTCCACGCCACGTCGCGCAGGTCGACCGGCTTTTCGATCTTGATCTCGCGCAGCCTCATGAACGGAATCCAGTAGTACTTTCCGTTCACGATCGCTTCCAGCAGCGGACCCAGACGCGGATCTGCGTCCGAGATCCAGGCGAACGGCTGATCGTCGATGCTGCCGCCGATGGCAGGCGCCAGCTCGAACGCCTGGTCGCGCAACCGGCGAGCCTCGTCGAACTTCTCGCCCGCGACCAGCTGCGCCGCCTGCAACAGCATGGCGATCCATTCCGTCGGCTCGCCGAACACCAGGGGCGACTTTCGCCCCGCGAAGACCTCTCGCCGCAGCAGCTCGCACCGCAGCACCTCGCGGTACATCTGCCGCATCGTGGCGGCGTCGCCGTCCATCTCGCCGGCGACCTCCAGCTGGCTGGCGGCCCGGTCCCACTGGCCCATCACCGCCAGGAGCTGAAACAGAAACACCCGCAGCCGAGAATCGGCAGGCTTCTTCTTGATCTGCGCCTGCAGCTCCGCCAGGGCCTCGGGGAGGTTTCCGGCGCGGATATGTTCCTCGGCAGTCATGGTGTTCATGCCCGCCGCGCCGGGGTCGATTCCACCGGCGCGGCGATGCAGACGTCAGGCGGTCCCCGACGCTGTTACGACGGGCTGTTCCCCGGGATGTTCCAGGTCGTCGTGATCGCGGCGCCGCCCGACCCGTCGGCCTTCTGCGGCGTGTACGCGTACGAGAACTGGCCAAAGTTCAGCGTCACCACCTCGGTCTGGCGGTCGTCGCTGGCGGCCGTCGCCAGCGAAACCGACGAGATCAGCACGTTCTGCAGCGTGATGACCAGGTACACCAGCGGCGTCGCGCCCGCCTTGCGCAGCGTCAGCGTCGCCTTGGTG
>CAZPUH010000089.1:0-10098 GCA_964589215.1 uncultured Myxococcales bacterium
ACGCGCTGGATGCCCAGCTCGCGGTTCGCGATCTTGGCGTGCGTTTGCCAGTCGGCGCGCAACGAGATGATGCCGACGCCGGTGCCCACGCTGGCCGCCCAGAACCGCGGATTGCCCGTGGTCTGCTTCGACGCGTCCACCGTGATGGTGTAGTTGGCCGCCGCTGCTTCCTGCGCGGACGTCGCGAGCAGAATGCCCAGCGCGCAGGCCACGACGCCACAACGACGACCTGCCGAATGTCCAGTCACGCCCCGGTTTGTCATGAGCCGGCCATCTTGCGACGCGACTTGGGCGAATTCGTCAGCGAAACGGCCGGGCGACGAAAATGCGAAAAGAGCTAAAAGTGAGCTATCCGGCGGCGGCTGCGGCGCGCAGCTCTTCGCCGAAGAGCTGCTGCATCAGGGCGGCCGCCACCAGCCCCCCGCCCCGCACCTGCGGGGCCAGAACGGCGGCGAACCCGGCCGCGGGCGGGTAGCGCTGGGTCGGGTCGACGGCCAGCGCGCGCGCCAGGATGCGCGACGCGAGGGGCAGGTCCGCCACCTTGCTCAGGTCCTCCGGCGTGGGGCCGGACGCCGCCTGCAGCAGCTGCTCGAACGTGCCCGCGCCGCGGTAAATCTGCTCGCTGGTCAGGCCGTAGTACATGACGAGCCCCAGCGAGAAGAGGTCCGCGCGCGCGTCGACGTTCTCGCCGCGCGCCTGCTCGGGCGACATGAACGATACGTTGCCTTTGACGACGCCCGCCTCGGTCCGCGACACGCGGCCCGTCGCCTTGACGATGCCGAAGTCCAGCAGCTTCACCTCGCCGCGTGCGGTCACCATGATGTTGCCCGGCGAGATGTCGCGGTGGACGATCCCCAGCGGCTTGCCGTCGGCGCCCACCTGCCCGTGCGCGTAAGCCAGCGCCTCCAGCACCTCGTGCGCGACGTACAGCATCGCCCGCTCGCCCAGCGGGCGCCTGTTCATCTCCAGGTGGCGCTGCAGCAGGCGCGAGATGTCGCGGCCGACCACGAACTCCTCGGCCATGAAGTACTCGTCGCCGACCTTGCCGAAGTCGAAGACGGGAACGATGTTCGGGTGGGCCAGCACCGAGCCGAGGCGGGCTTCGTCGATGAACTGGTCGACGGCGGCGCGGCTGCGGGTCAGCTCGGGGCGCAGCCGCTTGATGACGAACGTGCGCTGGAAGCCCTCGGCGCCCTCGAGCACGGCGGTGTAGATGTCGGCCATGCCGCCGCCGTCCAGACGGCGCAAGAGCCGGTACCGCCCGAACATGGTGGGGTCGCCGGCGGCCCCGGCCGGCGCGGGGCCCAGGATCATCGTGGCCGGCATGCGCGGCTCGGGCGCGGGCGCCGCCTCGACCGTCGACGGGACCGCAGGCGCGGCGCTCGGCTGATCGCCGGCAGGGGCGGCTGCGGCGCCGCGCGGGCGGGTGGTCCACGCGAGCACGCCCAGCAGCAACAGCAGGCCGGCCAGCCCGGACCACAGGCGCGGATCCTCCGACGCGGGGGCGGCAGGGGCTGGCAGGGCGGCGAGCCCCCAGACCCACAGGTTGGGACCGGCCGGCAGCGCCACGGCGACGAGGCCGCTGCCGTCGGCCACGCCCGCGCCGGACTCCTTGCCGACGAGACCGGCCAGCGCGGCGCGCTGCGGGTCGTCGCCGGTGGCGGCCACCAGTTGTCGTCCATCGGACAGCGCGATCGGGACGCCCGCGCCGGCCGCCAGCGCCGGCGGATCGAACGGCGCCGTCATCAGCAGCGTCGTCGTTTCGGAGCGCCCCTGCAGCGCGACGGGGGACGCCGCCGCGAGCAGCGGTCGCGCGCCCGCGAGCAGCCCGGCGGTCACCTGGGGCGCCGACGGCGATGCGGGCAGGCCGGCGGGCGAGGGCGGGTGCTTCTCACCGCGCGCCGCCAGCACGTTCGGCCCGACCAGGATCGCGACGTCTCGGCTGCGGAACGGCGCCCACCAGTCCTCGCTGTCGAAGAGGTCCAGCAGCGTGGGCGCATCGACGCGATCGGCGAGCGCGGCCTTCAGCTCGGGGACGGCTGCCGCACGCGCCGCTTGCTCGGCCAGGGGCTGGATCAGGTGGGCCAGCGCCGCCTCCAGGCGGGCGCGCGTGTCGGCGGCGCCCGCCTCCAGCTTGGCGGGCGCCGCGTCGGCGGACCTTCGCGCCGACGCCACGAGCCCACGGCCGGCCAGGGCCGCGGCGCCCAGCGCCGCGACGACCAACAGCACCGTGATGTTCCGCCGGCTCATCGTGAGGATCTCGGGCTGCGCCGCTCGGCGCTACTCCTTGTACGACCCGTAGGGCTGCCCGGTCTTGTTGAGGTGCGCCGTCGCCGGCTCGTCTTCCAGCACGAAGGTGGCCTGGCCGCCGGACGCGGTGACCTCGACCTTTTGCTGGGCCGGCTTGCTCCCCGGGCTCCAGACGACCAGCTTGCGCGCACCGACCGGGACGTTGTCGATGCGGAAGCTGCCGTCGGCGTTCACCTTGGTGTAGAGCGGGCTCGGCGCCACCAGGATCGAGGCGCTCATGCGCGAGTGGATGTTGCAGAAGACGTCGACCACGCCCGGCGTGCTCAGCACCACGGACCGCGGCGTCTCCCCGGCACGATACGCGCCAAGGTCGAAGCTGTTGCGGCCGGACGTCGAGAACACGTTGTGGTACACGGGATCGAGGTTGGGGAACACGACGCTGGTCCCGCGCAGGACCACCGCCGACCGGGGCGAGAACTGCTTGTCCTTCTGCTTGATCTCCAGGGTCTTGCCGCGCGCAGGCGCGCCCCGCACGAGATCGACGTAAACGTAGGCCTCCTTGAGCGCCCCGGACCGCGCCTGGACGCGGCCGGTCACGGTGGCCGACGCTGCGGCCTCCTTGGCGGGAGCGGCGCTGGCGGCGCCCCCTTCGTCGTGCGCCGCCGGGGCGGGCGCGGCCGGCAGGGGCGGCATCGCGGGGACGCTGCGCGCCGCCGTGCTCCCCTGCAGCAGCTTCAGCAGGATGTCGTATCGCTCTTGCTCGGATTGCATGATCTGGATGATCAGCTGCCGCTGGTCGGCGACCTCCTTTTCCAGGCGCGCGAAGTCCGCCGCCGTGGGGGCCGGCCGCGTCTCGGCGCGCGCCGCGCCGGGGCGGCCGGCAACCGCCAGGGCCAGCGCCAGGGTCACGGCTGCAAAGGATCGGGTCATGTCGGCCTCCGGATCAATACGACAGCACCAGGGACGTGGTGAACACGTCATCGGGGATCTGCGGAATTCCGCCGTACTCCCCATTGTGAAGGTATTCGGCCTTGGCGGCGATGTGCTGATTGGCGACGACCCGCACGCCGAACGTCGCCCGCCAGGCCCGCGTGATGTAAAGGCGTTCGCCGCCCGCCGGGCTGGCCGCGTCGCCCAGCCACACGTCGGCGTCGCGCACCTCGCCGCGGGCCAGGAAACCGAACATCGGCGTCGCCATCCAGTTCAGCTCGACGTAAGCCCCGTAGTGCAGCTTCAGCCCGTAGGGCTGGTGGTTCGGATCGGCGGGCGGGCCAATCTGGCCGGGGGCGGCCCCCTTCAGGAACTGGGCCTTGACGTCCAGCGCGCCGACGTGCCCCAGCAGATCGACCCCCGCGAACCAGAGGTAGTGGGTGCTGTCGAGCGCGTGGTCCTGCGGCCCCCACGCGCCCGAGAGACCCACCTCCAGCTCGGCCGGCACGCCGGCCGGCAGCGGGCGCACGGAGACGCGCCCGCTGAGCGTCTTGCCCGCGTTGCTGTCGATCTCGTCGTAGAAGTGAAACTGCTCGATCGTCGACGACCCGTTGGTGACGGCGGCGGCGATGACCACGCGCTCCTCTTCGCCCAGCTTGCTGCGCACCTTGATGCCGATGGGCGTCCCCGTCGTGTAGCGGGCGATCAGCGACGGGGTGACCCCGAACCGCTCGGTCGACTTCCGCTCGCGGTACTCGATGCCGACCACCGAGTCGAACTTGCCGACGAAGATCGAGGTGCGCCCCGACGCCGTCGGCATCCACTCGAGCTGAGCGATGTCGACGTCCATGAAGTCGCCCAGCGAGAACTCACGCCCCGAGCGCGGGATGAAGTCGACGCTGGCGGTGGCCAGCGCGTTGCGGGCGACCGCCGCGTCCAGGCGCAGGTTGACCTCGTTGACGATGAAGCTGGGCGCGCCCGTCGAGTCGATGCTGTCGAACCGGTTCACGCCCGGGAAGTTCCCCAGGCTCACCGGCTCGCCCCGCGTGTTCACCGCGGGCGCGAGCAGATCGCCCAGGAAGACCCAGGAGTACTGGTTCGCGTACTGCGGGAACGCCCGGTTCGGCCCCACGTCCTGGATCACGCCCACCCCCGTCCCCTGGGGAACGAAGAACCCCAGGTCGACGTAGCCGCCGACGGTGACGATCGGCCGCCGGAAGGTGGCGATGTTCCGCGTCTCGTCGAGCCGCGCCTCGAGGTCGCGCATCTGCTGCTGCAGATCCTCGACGGTCGGCGGCGGCTCCGGCTCGGCGGCCTCGTCCGCCTGCGCCCAGGCCGCGCCGGGCGATGCGCAGGTGCCCCACGCGGCGCCGGCCACCATGACGAGCGGTCCGAGCTTGGCCCGCATCTTCACTGCCCCGCGCCCGCGTCCGGCTTGTTGCAGTCGCCGATCGATGTCGTGGTCGGGAGGGGGACGCCTCCGTCATTCGCTGGCAGGCCGGCGTCGTCCCAGGGCGGCGCCGTCAGCGCCGACGGGAGCGGATCGCTGGTGAGCGTCTCGAGAAAAGCGACCAGCGCCGCGACTTCGTCGTCGGCCAGATCCAGCGGCTTGAGCTGAACGGCCAGGTGGGGCTGGCCACCCGGGCCCGCGTCGCGCGGCGTGCAGGGCAGGGGAGCGGCAGCCGGGTCGCCCTCGGCCGCGGCATCCGCGCCGTCGCGGCAAACCGGCAACTGAAACGCGTTGCCCGCCCCGGCGACCCCGCCCCGGTTGTAGTGCTGCACCACCTGCTCCAGCGTCTGGTAGATGCCGTCGTGCATGTAGGGCGCGGTGATGGCCACGTCGCGCAGGCTGGCCGTCCGCCAGGCGCCCTTCAGGTCCGCGGTAGGCGCGAGCCCGGCGTCCAGCGACTTGCCGATCTGCGTCGTCGCGGCCGGCTCGGGCAGCGTCGGGTCGCTGCTGGCGGCGGAGCTTCGGTTGAACTTCCCCGCCATCAGCTTGAGCGCGCCGGCCCAGGCGCCCGACGGCAAGCAGGTCGACTCCTCGGCGCCCGGCGCGCAGTTGCAGTTCTTGTTGGTCGCCGGGCAGTCGACGACGCGCGGCACGTGATCTCCCTGCTGGGGGACCCCGACGTCGTGGAACAGACCGTCGGAGAGCAGCGGCCCGTTGTGGCAGTCGATGCAGGACGCTTTCCCGACGAACAGGCGCGCTCCGCGCTCGGCCTGCGGAGTGAGCCAGCCCGAGCCGGGGCCGGCCGCCACCCAGCGGTCGAACGCCGACCCGGTCGTGACCAGCTGGCGCTCGTAGGCCTCGATGGCCTTGCCGAAGTTCACGAACACGCCGTTCACGCCGTCGTCGGTGGGCGTCGTTCCGAATGCCGTCTGGTACTCGGCCGCGTAGTTCGCGCTGATGACGTCGAAGTCGTGGGCCGGCGTGCTGTTCATCGAGAAGAAAGAGGTGTTCACCGCCAGCGCCTGCGACCAGAGCGAGTCGCTGCGCCCGTTCCAGTAGAGCAGCGAGAAGTAGGCGGC
The DNA here is from genome assembly GCA_964589215.1 of uncultured Myxococcales bacterium. Taxonomy (GTDB): domain Bacteria; phylum Myxococcota_A; class Polyangia; order Fen-1088; family Fen-1088; genus JADGRB01. Next base: position 5,710 of record CAZPUH010000089.1, read on the forward strand.
GTTCAGCGTCTGCTGCCCGTTGACGTCGTACACACCGGCGCCGATCGAGACCGTGTTGGGCGTCGAGGTCACGTCGGTGCCGGCGAACCGTGGATCGTGGCAGGTGGCGCACGAGACGTTGATCGGTTTGCCCAGGCAAGCGCGCGCGGTGTCGACGGGCCGGTGGATCGAGTCCACCCAGGTGGCGACGCCCGAGAAGCGCGGGTCGAAGTAGAACTTCTGCCCCAGCCGCGCCGCGTCGGGGCTGTCGGCGACGGCGTTGGATGGATCCGCGGGCGGCGGCCCGAGCGGCGACAGCGTCTTCACGCGCGCCCACTCCTGGTCCGTCCAGTCGCAGCCGTGCGACGAGCAGAAGGCGCTGTCGACCTGATGGCAGCCGACGGTGGCCGCGAGCGCCAGCAACGTCGCGGCGGTGCCCCCCGAGGGTCGGCTGAGACGCGTCACTGGTGACACAACGAATATCACGGGATTCCTTCCCACGCGCGATCCGCCACCAGCGTCGGGCGTGCTAACGTTTTCGCGGTGTTGAATCTACGGGGCTTCGATCGGGCCGAGATGGCCGACGCGCTGGCGCCGTTCGGTGTCTCCCGTGAGCTGGCGGCGCGAATTTTCGCGCGCGTGCACGGCCACGGCGAGTCCGGTTTCCCGCCCGGTTCCGTGCGAGGCCTGTCGAACGCGACGGCGGCGGCGCTGGACGCCGCCTGCGCCTGGCCGTCGCTGGAGATCGTCGAGCGCCGCCGCGCCGCCGATGGGTTCGTGAAGTACCTGTTCCGGACCACGGACGGTCACGAGGTCGAAGCCGTGCGGATCCCGCTGCCTGACCCGGCCGCGGCGCGCGAGCTGCGCGAGCGGCGCCGCCGTGGCGAGGCCGGCGCGCTGGAGGCGCTGCCACCCGCGAAGTACACGCTGTGTCTCAGCTCCCAGGTCGGCTGCGCGCTGGGGTGCGTCTTCTGCGCGACGAGCCGGCTGGGAGGCGTCCGCAGCCTCAAGACCTGGGAGATCCTGGCGCAGCACCGGGCCATCGCCGCAGAGGCCGACCACCCGATCCGGGGCGTCGTGTTCATGGGCATGGGCGAGCCGCTGCTCAACTACGAGAATGTGATTCGCGCGGCCCGCATCCTGAGCGACCCGGCCGGACCGGCCATCGCCGCCAAGGCGATCTCGATCTCGACGGCCGGCGTGCTGCCTGCGATCCGCCGCTACACGGCCGAGGGGCACCACTACCGGCTCATCCTGTCGCTGGGCGCGCCGACGTCGGCGGAACGCCGCCTGTTGATGCCGATCGACGACCGCTGGCCGCTGGCCGACGTCATGGCCGCCATTCGCGATCACGCGGCCGCGACCGGCGTGCGCGCGACGCTGGCTTACGTCGTGATCGGCGGCGTCAACTGCACGCCCGCGCACGCCCGCGCGCTGGGCGCGCTGATCGGCGACCTGCGCATCAAGCTGAACCTCATCGACGTCACCGACGAGACGGGCGCCTACCGGCGCGCCACCGAGGCGGAGCTGGCCGCCTTCCGCGACGCGCTGGCGGAGCTGGGCGTCCCCGTCGTGCGCCGCTACTCGGGCGGCGCCGACATCGGCGCGGCGTGCGGGACCCTGGCCGCCACCCGTCGCGGCGGCCAGGAAGACCAGCTGGTCCAGCTCCGGCGCGGTTGACCGCGATCAGCGGCGGCGCGGCTTGGCCGTCTCGCAGATGATCTGACGGCCCGCCAGCTCGCGGCCCGCCAGCGCCGCGACCACGCGATCCGCGTCCGCCGGCGGGACGTTCAGGTACGTGTGCGTGTTCATCACGTCCACGTCCGAGAGCGCTACGTCGCCGGCGTGAGCCGCGATGAGGTCCCGGATCTCCCGCTCCGAGGCGCCGTCCTTGCGCCCCAGGTTCACGTATAGGCGAGCGACGTTCTCCGACGACGCGGCAGGCGCTGAACGCGCCGGCTGCTCCGTCACGGGCGCGGTTCCCCAGGTCGTCTCCAGCACGCCGCCGTCGGAGACGACGTCATTGGGCTGCGGGGGCGCGGCCTCGCCCAGCACGGGCGCGTCGGCCTGGGTGCGCTCCTCGCTCCAGACCTCCCAGAACTCGCGCTCCGCGGGCGGGGGATCGTTCCGCAGCGGCGGCGGGTCGCGGCGCTCGGGGCGGCGCGGACGCTCACCCAGCGCCGGACGCTCCGGGCGCGCGGGCCGGTCGGGGCGATCCGGCCGGTCGGGACGGCGCGCCCGGGCGCCGCGATCGCGGGAGTTCCGGTCCGGCCGATCGCCGAACGCCGGCCGGGGCGGGCGGTCGCGGTCGCGGTCCCGATCGCGGGGTCGCTCGCGCGGCTCGGGGGCGGCGGCGCGGAACGGCTGCTCCGCGATCGGCGCCGGCACGGGCGCCGGCGGGGGCACCACCGGCATCGCCTCGACCGTCGCGAAGGACTGCGCCAGCAGCGCCGCGACCAGCCGCTCGCCGTCGACGGCACCGATCAGACGCCGCGCGAGGGCGCGCCACTCCGACCCGGGGTCGTTGGCCAGAGCTCGTCGCAGCAGCAGCACCCGCTCGCCCTCGCGGTGGGACCGGATCTCCGCCTCCGAGGGGAGGGCCCGCTCCTCGGGTTTGATCTTGTAGAGCAGCTTCAGGTAGTAGAACGACCCCACCTCGGTCGGGCCGATCAGCGAGATCGCCGTCCCTTTCTTGCCGGCGCGTCCCGTGCGGCCCGTGCGGTGGATGTACACCTCGGGCGACTCGGGGAACGTGTAGTTGAACACGTGCGAGAGGTTCTCGATGTCGATGCCGCGCGCCGCGACGTCCGTGGCGACCAGGAACTTGATGGCGCTGGCGCGCATCTTCCCCAGCACGCGCTCGCGGTCGCTCTGCGACAGGTCCGACGAGATCGCCTCCGCGTCGTGTCCCTGCTGGCGCAGGAACTCGGCGACGCGCGAGGTCTCCTCGCGCGTGTTGCAGAAGATGATCGCCGACTGCGGATCCTCGAACGCCAGGATCTGCAGCAGCTCGTTCTCGCGATGGATGGCGGGGATCGAATAGTAGATGTGCTTGATCTCGTGGACGCCCACGAAATCGGCCGACAGCTTCAGGAGCTCGGGGTTGCGCAGGTACCGCCGCGCCAGCCGCTGGATGGCCTCGGGCATCGTCGCCGAGAACAGCATGGTCTGCCGCTCGACCGGCGTCTGCTGCAGGATCTTCTCGATGTCCTCCTGGAAGCCCATCGACAGCATCTCGTCGGACTCGTCGAGCACGGCGCACTTGACCCGATTGAGCTTCAGCGTCCCGCGCCCCATGTGGTCCAGCACGCGCCCGGGCGTACCGCAGACGATCTGCCCGCCCGCGTGCAGCAGCTCGACCTGCCGCCCCATCGGCGCGCCGCCGTAAATGGGCACCACGGTGATCCCGCGGTACGCACAGATCTTGGCCATCTCGGACGCGACCTGCAGGGCCAGCTCGCGCGTGGGGAGCAGGACGATGGCCTGCACGAACTTGTCCTCCGGGCGGACCAGCCCGTTCGCGAACGGGATGCCGAAGGCGGCGGTCTTGCCGGACCCGGTTCGCGACTGGACCATCAGGTCGCGCCCGGCGGCGACCAGCGGCAGCGTCGCCGCCTGGACTGGCATCGGCGCGGTGAAGCCCATCTCGTCGAGGGCGCGCAGCACGTCCGGGTGCAGGCCCATCTGCGCGAAGGTGATGGTGGGGGCGGCGGGCTCGGCGGGGTCGACCTTGGGCGCGTCGAGGCCGGGGGGCGGAATCTGGAAGGAAAGATCGTCGTTCATGGTGTGCTCTCTTTCGGATCGTGAGGGGCCGCTTCCGGGGCGTTGTAGGCCCCGATTTGGCGGCTGACGGAAGCCAGGCGGTCGCGCAGGCGATCCAGCCGCGGGGCCTCCTTTTCGCCGAAGCGAAGCAGCTCCTTGTCGTAGCTCTGCTCCGTTTCGCGCATTTCGGCGTGAATCACGGCCAGCTGTTCCCACTGCTTGGCCAGGGGCCCGCGGTGCGCGTCGCCGTAGCGACAGCGGGTCCCGGCCACGCGCCACTGGCCCAGCCAGTAGCCGCGCTCTTCCGACCAGCGCTGCGCGAGCGCCGTGTCGTAGTGGGCGATCAGGTGGTCGAAGTTGTCGAGGTGGCGCTCCAGCCCCTGCTCGACGTCGATCAGCTCCTCGGCGCAGCTCTCGAGGTCGTCGGCCGAGCCGGTCACTGGCGCGCCCCAGGGCTCCGCGTTGCGGCGGCGCGAGATCGTGACGCCGACGGAGACCAGCAGGTAGAGGCTGCCGATCGAGACGAACGACAGCACAAACCAGGAGAGAAACCGGCGATAGCGGCGATATTCGGGCGGCGAGGCAGAGGTGTCGGACGGCATTACGGTGGGGCGGGTGCGGAGCGCCGCTCCCGCCGGGGACCCCGGA
>CAZPUH010000090.1:0-14270 GCA_964589215.1 uncultured Myxococcales bacterium
TCGGCCGCGGCGCGCGCCGGACCCCGACCAGGTAGCCGGCGCCGCCGCCCGCGGCCAGCAGCACCAGCGCCACGGCGGCCAGCCGCGCGGTCCGGAGTCGCTCCCCAGCCCGGCGGCGCGGCGCAGCCGGCCGCAGCCAGGGGGGCAGATCGCCTGCGTTCGCCACGAATTACGGCGTGTGGCTGGTGGCCAGGGCGGCCACGCTGCTGCCCAGCGCGATGATGTTCTGGGGCGCCTTGCCGTCGATCATCTCGCACAGGTCGGCGGCGTGGCCGGTCCCTGGGTGGGCCGCGTTCAACGCGTTCATGAGCGGCGTGAAAAAGGCGTTCTGCGAAGGGGCCATCACGTCCAGCAGGTTGCGCGGAAACCCGGGCAGCGCCCCGCAGCGCGCCGCGAAGCTGCTCTCGCTCTCGTTCTCGCTGGTGGCGATCGAGACGTGCACCACCTGCTCGGGCAGGATGCCCCCGTTCGAGAACGCCAGCCACGACACGGTCCCGTCGGCGTTCGTGTCCAGGAAGATGTCCTTCGGCGACCGCCCGTCGACGTTGCAGTCGGACGTCCCCAGCGCGCAGCGGCGCGGCAGCGGCTGCAAGTAGACGATGATGAAGAGGTCGTGCGGGACCGCGAAGAAGGCGCTGCGGTCGATGCCCCCGAGCTCGGGCGGCAGCGAGGCGCTGTTCAGGTTCCGCCCGAATTCGATGAGGTTCTTGGCCTCGGAGGTCTGCCCGTCCCCGTCGAAGTTCCCCGAGGCGGCCAGCAGCTGCAGGGCGGGCGCCACGTCCGCGTCGTCGATGTTCCCCAGCATCGGCGCGATCAGCGGCAACAGCGCCTGATAGTCGGTCACGCCCGCGTCGGCGGCGGCAGCCAGCGCCGCGACCAGCGCCAGCGACGACGGAGGTTGCCCTGCGGCGGCGGAGCGCCCCAGCAACAGGCGCGGCCCGAACTGATCCGCGTACGTCGAGATGAGCCCCATGTTCGCGATCGACAGCCCGGCCGACTGCCAGAAGCCCGCCAGGCCGATGATCGTGTCGGCGTACTTCTGGGCCAGGTTGGCCGACGACTTCTGGAGGTTGGCGACGTAGAGGACGCTCGCCTGCAGCGGCTTGGGCGGCGGCAGCGCGTCCGGCCGCGGCACCGGGAACGGGACGCGGACGATCTTCACGCCGGCATCCTTTCCTTCCGGCGCGACGATCGTGCACGCGGCCCCGAACAGCGCCAGGCAGACCGTCAGGCGAACGATGCGCGTCATAGTGCCACCACCTTTCCTTTATCCTTCGTATCCTTCGTGTCTTGCGGGCCGCGGGGAATGTCGGCGGTTTGCGGCGCGCGCAGGCCACGCGCTCGCAGCGCCGCGCGCAACGCGGCGAACAGCGCGCGGCGCGCCTCGGCGGTCTCGCGCGGGCTGGCGGTCAGCGCCAGCGAAAGGTCCTCTTGCAGCGCCGCCGCCACGGTCGCGGGCAGCGCGGACATCGTGCGCGCGCCGACGGCCGGCGGCGCGGCGCGCAGGAAGCGGGCCAGCGTCTCCGTCGGCACCGCCATGACCGCCGTGCTGAGGACGTCCTCGGGCACCAGCTCGAAGGTCGCGTCGGAGATCAGCGCCCCCTCGCCGGCGCGCGCGCGCGCCGGGTCCGCGCGGCGCATGGCGTCCAGCATGTCGGCCTGCTCGGCCGGCGGGCGCTCCTCGATCAGCTCGACGGCCAGATCGATGTCGCCCGTCTCGCCGGCGTCCAGGTGGGCCAGCTCGATGGCGCGCGCCCGCAGCGTCGCCGCGACGTCCATCAGGTGCTCGCGCGACAGCGCCTTCGGCGAGGCGATCGCGGCGGCCAGCCCGGCCCGCTCGTCGGGCGTGCACGACTCGAGGTAGGCGGCGCGCAGGTGCGCCGGCGCGTAGCGCAGCGCCGCCGCGCAGACGCTGGCCGGCTCGGGCTGCAGCAGCGCGGCCAGCCGCGCCGCCGAGACGCCCAGCAGGAAAGCGAACTCCTGCTCCACCGGATCGTCGCTGCCCACCATCCGGTGCTTCAAGATGCGCCGGTGCAGGCGCTCTGCCACCTCGCGCGAATCGGTGGGGCGCCCGGCGGCCACCAGCAGGGTCGCGGCCTCGCGCAGCGGCGCCGCGCAGGCCGGGTCGCTGCGCAGGTCCTCGACGATGCCGGGACCCACCAGCTCGACCGCGGCGGCCACGGTCTCGATTTGACTCTCCATGAGCAGCTCGCGCATCACCCGCCGCGCCAGCACGCGGTCCTCGCGCAGGGCCCGCCGCACCTCCGGCAAGTGGTCGACCGCCGCCGTCACCGGCTTCGGCTCGCCCGCGGCCGCTGCGGCACCGCCCGCGGTCTGAGATTCGCGCCGGCGCGCGGCGGCCAGGGCGGCCATCAGCGCGAAGATGAGCGCGCCCACCAGCAGCCCCAGCACGGCGAGCCCGATCGCGAAGGCCCAGGGGACGCCCCGCGCCACCGGCGGCTCGGCGGCCGCAGGCGGCGGGGTCGCCGGCGCCCCCGCTGTCGCCGGCTGCCCCGCGTGCGCCGCGGGTTGTGGCTGTGGCTGCGGCGCGGGCGGATACGGATACGGCAGCGGCTCGCGCGGGGACTGCGGCTGCGGCCGCGGCGTCGGGAAAGCGATGACGCTGTCGGTGACCTCCGTCGGCACGTCCAGCGCGTCCAGCCGCGCCTTGATCAGGTTCTTCAGGTCCTTGCGGAACTGCGGTGGCAGCTTGCTGTCCAGCACCAGCGCGACCTCGACCCGCTCGGCGACGAACTCGGTGCCGGGCGTCAGATCCTCGAACCCGGGCGCCGCGCCGGCCGGCAGCGCGGTCGGCCGGTTGACGCGCACGTCGATGTACTTCAGCTCGGCCTGGCCGGGCGCCATCTCTTCCAGCACGGGGGCGACCCGCCGCTGGACGTCTTCGCGCACGCGGCTCTCCAGCAGCGCGGCGTCGTTGCCGTAGGGCGGGCGCCGCTCCGCGCGCGCGATCGCCGGTGCCAGCAGGGCCAGCAGCGCCAGCGCGATCTCCACCCCATGAGTTGCCTTGCGCTTCATGTTCCTGCTCCTAGTGCACCCGGATGACGACCCGGCGGTTCTCGGCGCGGGCGCGCGTCTGCGCCGCCGCGTCCCCCTGGATTGGCGTCGCCGGTCGCGTGTCGGCGTACCCCTGGGCCGATAGATGCTGCGGGTCGATGCCGGCCGCGGTGAACAGCTTCAACACGTTGATGGCGCGCGCGGACGACAGCTCCCAGTTCGAGTCGAAACGACCGGTGTGAATCGGAACGTCGTCCGTGTGCCCCTCGATCGCGATCTGGTAGCGCGAGTCGATGCTGGGCAGCAGCTTGGCGACGCGGTTGATGGCCGAGCGGCCGGTGGGCGTGATGTCGGCCTGGCCGCTCTCGAACAGCAACGCGTTCTTCAGCTCCATCTTCAGGCCGTTGTCGTCGACGACCGTCTTGACCTGGTCGCTCAGCCCCTGCGACGCGATGACGCCGTCGATCTTCTCCTTCAGCACGTCCAGCGAGGGCGGCGGCGTGTGCTTCGAGATCGCGGCCGACACCTTCTCGAACTTGTGCAGGTCCACCTTGGACATCGCCAGCGCCAGGATCAGGAACGACAGCAGCAGGCTGATGACGTCGACGTACGGGATCAGCCAGGACGTGTCCTCTTCCTGGCTGTAGGCGAGCAGGTCGGCCTGCTCGACGGTCCGCACGGGCCTGCCGTTGCGCGCCATCAGGCCGCCTCCGCCGCCGGGGGCGTGCCGGCGCCCGAGCCCGACAGGAGCCGCAGGTCGTAGAGCGACCGCCCCTCGGCGATGCTGGTCAGGCCGCGCTCGAGCAGGCGCGCGGAAACCGACAGGTTGCGCCCGTAGTTCTCGATGCGCCGCCCGAATGGGGACCAGATGCCGTAGGCCAGGATCAGCCCGTAGAACGTCGCGAGCTGCGCGACCGCCATGGCCGGCCCCAGCTGTTCGAAGTTGCGCAGGTTGATGAGCATGTTCACCAGTCCCACGATCGGTCCCATCAGGCCCACGGCCGGCGTTGTGCGCGCCAGAAATCGGAAGACCTCTTCCGCCTCCTTGACCTGCGCGAGGCGCGCGTACGACAGCGTCACGATCGTCTCACGCGCGTCCGCGCCGCCGCCGGGCTGCAGCAGCAGCGGCCCGACCTCGCGCAGCAGCGGGTCGGCGGCTTCCGCCAGCACCTTGGAGGCCTCGACGGTGCGCCCCTGTTTCAGCTCGCGCCCGAAACGATAGAGGTCGCCGATCATCTGCGCCTCGGCGCGGCGCGCGTGGTAGCGCAGCGCCTGCCCCAGGACGACGATCGCGCTCCAGATCTCGCGCAGGTCGTGCCCGACCAGCAAGATCGAGGGCGGCGCGCCCAGCAGCAGGATCAAGGCCGCGGGATGGAAGAACCCGTTGAAGCCGGCCGGCATGTGATGGTGCGTCGCCATCAACGTCGCCCACAAGCCGCCGAGCCCGATGATGATGTGCATCGCCGTCCTGCCTTCTACTTTCCGAGGCGCTGGAGCGCCTCCAGCACCGCGAGGTTGTAGGGGTTGATGCGGAGCACCTGCTGCCAGGCGTCGCGCGCCAGCGCCTTGTTCCCCAGCCGCTCGTACAGCGACCCCTTCATGGAAAGGACGTGCTCGTCCTCGGGATACTGTTTTTCGAGCTCGACCAGCTCGACCAGCCCCAGCTCGTAGTGGCGGGTCCGATACAGCTCCTTCACGCGCTCCAGCGTGAGCAGGTAGCTGGGTCGGGCGGCCGGCGCCGTCTGTCCCGCCCGCGGTTTCGCGCCCGGCTTGTTGTCGGCCGGCTTCGCGCCCGCCTTTCCGTTCTTCGCCCCGCGCTTGTCGCTCTTGTCGTCCTCGTCGTCGGCGTTCTTGTCGTCGTCGGGCGCGCGCCGCGAGGCTTCGTTCTGCTCCAGGATCTCGCGGTCGGCGGAGGTCATCGTGGCCATGTCCACCGCCAGCGGCGACGCCGGCGCGCCCGTCAGCGGCACCTTCACCTCGTAGGCGGTCGCGATCTCCGGGAGCTGGATCTCCCAGTCGCGCTGGCCGTCGGTCATCCGGATGACGTAGCGGGTGCGCGCCGGCTCGCCGCCGGCGGTGTACGGGGACCCGCGCAGCAGCTCGGGCGGCACGCGCACGTCGGCGGCGACGTTGCCGCTGGCGCAGCCCGCCGCGCCGGCGCCGAGCGCCAGGCCGGCCGTCACCCGCAGGAGCAGTCGCAGCGTCTTTTGAAGTTCAACTCGCCGCATTGATCACCAGTTCAGCGCCACGCGCAGCCGGAACCCGAGCCCCCCCAGATCGTAGCCCGAATACGTCGTCGGCAGGACGTACATCAGTCCGGCCATCAGGGAGAGCCGCCATTTGAGGTGAATGTCGACGCCGCTTTCGACATAGAACGTGTTCCCTTCGTTGCCGGTGAACATCCCGCCGACCTCCCCGTAAACCCACAGCTCGGGACGGTTGAGGTTGGGCTTCGACAGGTTCTGCGAGTAATAGGCCCCGAGCAGGATCGAGTTCAGGGCCTGCGGCTTTTTCCCGGAGCTGGGCGGCCCGGTCGTGAACACGCCGGCGCTGATCCCGAACAGCGTCCCCTGGTTCTCGCCGAACTTCTCGTCCAGCCGGAACGAGACCTGCGCGCCGATGACGTCCCCGGTCGGCGCCGCGTACCCCATCTGTGCCAGCCCCAGCGACAGCGCATAGCCGTAGTTCGGGCGGCCGGCGATCTTCTGCTCGAGCTCCGCCGCCTTCTCGGCGCGCGACGGGATGCGGCTTCCGGTGCGCAGCAGCATCGCCATCGTGCCGTCCGACCGGTAGGCGTCGCTCCAGACCACCCCGCCGTCCGAGGCCCGGAAGGCGGTCGCCTCCATCCAGATGACGTTCGTGTCCGCGCTGTACGTGAAGTCGACGTCCATGAACGTCTTGATGCCCGCGGTCTCCCCCAGCCGGCGCAGGTCCTCTTGCTTGACGGCGCCCAGCGTCACCACCCAGGCGCCGTTCTCGACGCGGGACCGCAGCGCGTCGCACTCGGCGCAGATCGTCACCTTGACCGCGGTCGATTGCACCAGCCGGGCGATCAGCCGGGATTCCAGGGTGCGGGCGAACTCGGGGCGGAGGTTGGACGACAGCCGCACCAGGCGGATCGCCATCGGCGACAGCAGGTTCGGGTCGACCAGCGAGATCTGCCGCGCCGTCTCGTCCAGCATGTCGTCGACGAGCTCGAAGAAGTCGACGCTGTCGGTCGACCGCTTGATCAGCGTTTCCACCTGACTCTGAGAGGCCGGCTTCGGCGCTGGCCCCGTGGGCGTCGGTTCGCGCTGCACGGTGCTGCTGTGCGTCCGGGAACCGGACACCGAAACAACGGGGCGGCTGTCGGAAGCCGCCGCCGCGGGCGGTGCCGGCTCCGGCGGTCGGCGGGGGAGCTCCGCGTCGGTCCGCTGCTTGACGGGCTGCGGGTTGCCCTTGCGGGACGACTGGTTCTCCGCGCGGCCGGTCTCGGGCGCGGCCTGCTGGTCGTCGTCGGACGCCGCGGCGCGGCCCCGGGCCGGCGGCTCCTCCTGCCCGTACGCCGCCGACGCCGCCGCCAGGCAGGCGAAAGCGAGCGCCGCGGCCCTAGAACGCAAAGCCCACCTGGAAACGCACGCCGTGTTGATCATCCTTCAAGCTGGTGACCCAGACCCCGTTCAGGTCCTGGTTGGGGGTCCGTTTCGGGTCGCTGGCGCTCGCCCCTGTGTAGAACGCGTGCTCGTACACGTATTCCACGCTGAGGCGGAACCAGGCTCTCGCGAACTGCGCGCCGGCCCCCAGGTTGTAGCTGTTGGCTCGCCCCGAGCCCTTCAGCAGGTTGTCTCCGCCGTTCTGGGAGCCGCTCTGCAGGATCTGCAGATGCGCGCTGACGATGCTGAGGCCCGCTGCCAGGAAAGGGGAGAACAGCGTCCCCAGCGGGTACCACCGGCCGCGAAAGCCGTAGACGGTCCGTGAGCAATCGCCCGCCTCGGGGCCGGTCAGGTCGGCACACGTGATCGCGCGCTTGCCCAGCCAGGCGGCCACCTCGGCGCGGCGCAGGAAGGCCCAGCTCAGCGAGAGGCCGTAAGTGGCGACGCCCGTCCCCGCGAAGGCGTCGACGGAGAACGGGCGCGTCACGCGGGCGGGCTGCGTCTGATCGATCCAGCGCTCGATGCGGTCGGTGCGGACGGCCTCGGCGGCGACGATCTGCTGGCGGCGCTCGGTGGCCAGCCGGGCTCCGAATCGGTCCAGGCGGCAGGCCCGCCGCAGCTGCTCCGCCGCGGGGCTGTCGTCGTCGCGATCCAGGGCGCGGGCCTGCGCGCAGGGATCTTCCGGGACCACTTCGACCAGCGACTGGGCGCGGGCCGTGGCGGCCACGGTCAGGATCACCCCCACCACGGCGATCATCCCCCAGGCGTTCACGGTGTGCCCCCGGCCAGCAATTGCGTGGGGCGGCCCGGCCAGCGCGCGACGACTGCGGGGTCGCGGCCGCGTGGCACGAAGAGCAGCGTGCCGACCTCTTGCAACATGCCCGTCAGATCGACGTGGGGCGGCTCGACGTCGTAGGTGCGGTCGACCCGGATGTCGCCCAGCAGGATGGGGCGCCGTTCGGCACCGACCGTCTCGGCGTAGGCCCGCGCGCCCGTCTTCAGATGAGCGCTGGCGGCCCGGTAGAGCGTCGTCAGCTCGTCGTCGACGGGGCCGCGTCCCGCCTCGTCCAGGTGCCGCTTCAGCGTCGCGACCAGCGTGGCCAGGTCGGCCTGATCGTCGGCGTCGACCAGCGCGGTCAGCGCGTCGCGCGCAACCACCAACAGCGCGCGCTGCCAGTCGGCGGACCGGGCCGAGCGGCGCCTTTCCCGGCGCGCGTCCGCCTCGGACGAGGCGATGAGCGCGTGCTTGTCCTCGGGCTTCCCCGCCGCGGCCTTGCCGGCCCGGGGGCGAGCCGCCGCCGTGTCCCCCTCCGTCTCCTGGCCGGCCAGGAGGTGGAACGTGCGGGCGAAGTCGGCGCGCGCGCCGGCGCGGGCCGCCGCGACGCACTCCCGCGCCAGATGTTGCAGCTGGCGGCTCGGGTCCGTGTCGTTCTGATAGAGCCACTCGAACGTCGCCATCGCCGACAGGGGCGCGCCGCCGTCCAGCGCGCCGGCCGCGAAGGCCTCGGCCCGCGCCAGCCGCTCGCGCGGCGGCCCCAGCGCTTCCAGCACCTCCATCGTCTCGGGCGAAACGGGCGACGCGCGCAGCGTCCGCAGCGCCAGGTCCATGATCGCGGCCAGCGCCGGGTCGTCCTGGACGTCCGCGCGCGAATGCCCGTGCAGCGCCTCGCGCGCTTCGGCCAGCAGCTGGGCCCGCCGGTTGGCGTGCGCGTGCGCCTGCGCCTGCCGGAACGCGATGGCGCGCCCCAGGGCGTCGTCGCCGTGCGGCGGCGAGCCGAGGATCGCGACGGCGTCATCGGCCCGCTGGGCCGCGACGAGGCGGTCGGCGATCACCAGCGACAGGGCCCGGACGGTGGCGGCCGGCACGTCCAGCCGAAGCGCGGCGCGGCCGGTCGCCAGCACGCGCTCCGGCGGCGCGGCCGGATCCCCGACGGCGGCCAGCGCCGCGGCCAGCACCAGCGACTGACGCTCCTGCGCGTCGAGGTCGGGATTCTGTGCGCCTCCCACGGCCTCGAGGCGGGCCAGCATCGCGTTCGCCCGGGCCGCGCGTCCGTGCGTCACGTCGAGCACGGCTGCCTGCAGCCAGAGCGTCGGCGCCGCCGGGTGGCCGGCGGGCAGCGCGTTCGCGGTGGCCGACACCAGCGCGACCTCGCCGTCGCTGGCCTGGTCGGGTCGCCCGAGAGCGAGCGACTCGCCCGGCGCGCAGCGGTCGACCAGGACCGGGACGATCGTCTCGTCCGGCCACCGCTCGGCCTCCAGCGGCCAGCGGATCTGGTCGTCCCGGCGCTGGGATGTGGCGGCTGTGGACGCCCGCTGGTCAGCGAGAGGCCCCGGCTTCTTCGCGATCTGCGCCGGGTTGCGCGCCAGGCGGAGCCGCTCGATCTCGACCAGCCGTCGCAGCCGGTCCCACTCGTCGACGAGCGGCGGATCGGCGGCGGTGACGCGCGGAACGCGGAGCAGCGGCTCGCAGCGCGCCAGCGCCAGCAGCTCGGACCAGAAGTCGAGCTCGGGGTCGCGGCGGCCGCGCTCGCGGTCGGCGACGGCGGTCAGCGCGATGCCGGCGCTCTGGTACCGGCCGTTCCGGATGGCGCCGGCGGCGCCGTCGAGCAGGGCGTCGCGAGACGGCTCGGCGGGCACGGCGGCGCCGATGCGGGGGCCGGCGTGGCCGCAGCCGGCCACGACGCCCGCCAGCAGCAAGAGCGCGGCGGAGCCGTTCAGGAAGTCGCGCTTCACAGAATTCCCCCCAGGGTCAGCGCGGGCAGCGCGCCCCAGACGGCGACGTTCTGGTCGGATCGCGACTCGCGTTCCAGCGTGACGGCGGCGTCGAGCCGCGCGAACACGCGGGGCGTGAGAAACACGAGGAGGCCCAGCCCCAGGTCGCCCGAAGGTTGAACGTCGCCGCCGTAGTCGTGAATCCCGACGTGCGCGAAGGCCTGCGGCTCCAGGTGGATGACCGCTCCCAGACCGCCCACCAGGATCTTGCCGTAGCCGAGCGAATAGCGCGCCCCGACCATCCCCAGCCAGGTCGGCGGGCGGGTGTCGGGCACGGCTCCCAGCGTCGCGGCCACCTGTTCCGCCGCGCTGTTGAGCGAGCTCCAGTAGTGGGACAGCTGCACCTCGACGGCCAGCGATTCCAGGAAGTAATAGTCGCCGCCCAGCCGCAGGCCGGGGCTGTTGTAGAAGTCGCCCCGCGCCAGGTACTCGGCCCCGGCGAACAGCAGGACGCGGTGGTCCTTCTCGGCGAACCGGGCCTGGACGCGCGCGGCGGGCTGCGGGCGCGGCGCCGGTTCCCGGATGGCCGCCGTCGGCGGCGCGCTGGGCGGCGTGGCCGCCGCGAGGCTCAGGACGGCGCAGGCCGCGATCGCGAGCGTCATTGGGTCACCGAACAGGAGGCGCTCGTGGCCCAGGACAGCACGCCCGTGCCGTTCTGCGCCACGTACGGGTGGTCGGCGCAATATCGCGTGCAGACCTGCAGCTCCGCGTAGATGCTGACTGGAAAGAAGGAAGGCGCCGGGACGTTGACCCGGATCGCCATCGACCCCGTCAGCTTCGCAAGGAAACCGGGCGGGTTCGCGGCGTTGATCGGCCAGATGGCGCCCGCTCCCAGCCACTCGAGATCCGTCATGCCGACAATCGCGTCGGCGGACGGGCTCTGGGTGCAGACCTTGAAGGTCTTGCCGTCGAACATGGCGACCTGATCGGCAGTGAAGTAGGGAACCGGGACGCTGTCGTCGTAGATCTGGCTGGTGTAGGGGAGCGTCGACTGCGCGTAGCTGGTCAGCGCTTGCGAGAGGGTCGGGTCATCGGGATCGCCGGCGGACAGCCAGGCCGTGCTCATCCACCACTTGGGCCCCGTCGCGCCAGCCAGCCCCGGGTTGAACAGCCACGACTTCAACTGCAGGTCCGCCGGCGGATCTTTGGTGAGATCGGCGAACAGGTCCTGAAGTGATGACGTCAGGCTGGGCGGCAGCGGCGCCGCCAGGTTGTTGAAGTACAGGAAGTAGAACTGCTGGTGGTGCTGCGGGAACTTCAGGACCGTCTGCTTCACCGCCTGGGCCATCGCCTCGGCCGGCAGCGAGCGCGACTGCGGCTGCGCGCACGACGACCCGGGCGATCCCTCGGGGTCCACCGCCAGGTTCATGGTGGGCAGCTTCACGACCGGCACGCCGACACCGTTCATGGTCGCGTCCACCTGCGACTCGATGGCCTGCATCGTGGTGGCGCAGCGGCTGGCCACGGGGATCTGCAGGTCGAGGACGATTTGATAGATGATCGGCGACGTCTCGACGGGCGGCGTGTAGGTCAGGTCCACCGTCACCAGCTGGGGCTGCGTGGCCACGCGCGCCTGCGCCAGCGCCGCGGCCCCGGCGTCGGCCGGCAGGGGGCGGACGCCGACGCAGTAGATTCCGTCGTCCGTCAGCGGCTGCGGCGGTGGAAACCCGTCCGTCTCGTCGAGCGGTGAAAACCCGACACCGTCGGGCGGAGAACCGGACAGACAGAGCCCCTTCGTCGCCCACATGGTCCGCTCGTACGACCGCGCGAAGACGTAGGGACCGTCCGACGCGACCGTGTCCTCGATGTTGACGTACACGGCGTCGTTCCCGGTATGGAAAAAGGAGTCCACCGTCAGGGACCTGTCGACGGTCCGCGAGGTGGGTTGGCCGCCGGGCAGGGTGCCGTCGCCCGCGTGGACCGCTCGTACGGGCGGGCGTCCCTGCGGGACGGTGTAGGCGCCCCGCACGACATATTGGAAGCAGGCGCCGTTTCCGTCAGCGCAGCTGGCGCCGCCCCCGGCAAAGACCGATCGTGAGAAATCGAGGGGCTGGTACTGCCCACTTTGGTCAAGGATTTCGAAGCTCAAGCCGTCGGCCGCCGGATTTGGCGACGAGATCCGCCAGCGCACCAAAGTGATGTCCTCCTGAGCGCTGTAAACCAGTTCAACTTTTTGCGGCGTGAACGGCGACGGGACGAAGAGGAGCGGACCGCAAGAGGCGGAGGCCAGCACCGGTCCGCTGATCAGCAAGGTAAAGGCCAATGCGCGGCAGCGGGCGAGGCAACGGGGTTGTCGTTGCCCGCCATCGGGGTTGCGTCGTGGTCGCCGTTCGTTTGTGTGGGGGGCGCGCAAATCCGGGCTCGGCTCCTTGGCCCCGGCGGTGCATGAAGCAAAGTTCATGCTCGGGTTTTTTGACGAAAACCCACCAGCAGTAGTGCAGGGCCACGATGATTCTCTCTCAAATTTGTGAAAGCATGATCAGGATGTCGCGAAAGAGGCGATGGCGCGCCGGGCTGCTCGCCGCGGCCATGGTCTTTGTGGCCGGGTGTTGCGGCAGCGGGTCCACCCACAAGTGCGACTTCAGCCCGCCCGACGAGGGCAAGGACGCCGGCTCTGATGGACCGCTGGCCTGCGGCACCCAGAAGTGCGGCACGAACCAGGTCTGCTGCATCACCAAGACGCCGCCGTTCGCCAACTGCATCGACCCCAAGGACTTCGCCGCCGACAATTGCGAGATGTTCCAGCCGCAGCAGCCCGACTGTTTGGTGCCCCAGGAATGCGACGCGGGTCTGGTCTGCTGTTTCCAGACGAACCTCTTCTCGTTCACTTGCCAGAAGCCGGCCGGCTGTCCGGGGGACGGCACGGACACCCGCCGGCTCTGCGCGACGGATCGCGACTGTCCCAATCCGACACCGGGCGCGTGCCGCGTTTACACCCAGGCCGCCGACATCAGTCTCAACACCTGCACGCCCTGAACGCGGGCGCTACTTGATCGTCGCCGCAACCGGCGCGGGTCTGGACGGCGTCCGCGCCGGCGGCTCGGCGATCGGATGCAACGGCGCCACCTCGGCCAGCGTCGGTCCGTGCTCACCCGGCGCCGGCGCGAATCGGTCGCTGAGGTCCGCGGCCACCTGCAACAGGTCGCCTCGTCCGGCGGCCGTGCGCGCCAGCGTGCGCTTCATTCGACGGAGCACGTCGGCCGCTTGCCGCGAGCCCATCTCGCCCCGCCGCGCCTGCTGGTAGGCGGCGCTGGCGGCTGCGTCCGCCCGCAACCCGTCCAGCACGCGCGCCGCCTCGGCCTGCGCCTCGGCGTCCAGCGTGGTCCGGTCGCGCGCTTGCAGCCCCTGCGACGAGCCGAACCAGATCCGCCCCAGGCTGCCGAAGTCCGGATCCGCGCCGGGCGACAGGTCCTCGATGACCAGCGTCGGTTCGGACGACTGCGGGAACTCCTTGCCGAACACGGCGAACAGCAAGCTGTCGTCCCGGCCGGGGCGGGCCAGCGCCGTCTGCGCGCCGAAGGGGAAGAACAGCTCGCCGTCGGCGTCCAGCGCCGCGCGGATGGTGCGGCGCGCGCTGGCGTCCAGCACCACCGGATCGTCCTGGTGCGCGCGCGGCGCTCGCTTCAGCGTCGTCATCAGGTCGCGCACCTGGTCGATGCCGACCACCACGTTCAGCGCGCTGCCTTCGCTGTAACCGGCGTGGTAGATGCCGACCAGCTCGTACTCGCCGGTCGCGCACGAGACCGCCAGGACCGGCGACCCGGAGTTGCCGTGGGACAGAAGCGCGTCGATGACGAAGTCGTCGTGGTCCCAGTCGCCGAAGTCGTCGTGGTCGTGGGCCGAGATGACCGTCCCCGCGTTCGTCGCCCGAAAGGCGCCCAGAGGGAAGCCGCGCACCTCGACGACGTTGCGCTCGCGCAGGCGGGCGTCGTGCCCGACCTTCCACGGCATCACCGTCAGGTTGGCGGCCGTCTTCAGCACGGCAACGTCCAGCTGGGGATCGGTCACGACGCGCGTCACGGGAATGTCGTCGCGCCCGTAGCTGTCGTGCTCGTCGTCGACCAGCTCCAGCGTCTCGGTGACCTTCTTGCACCCGGCCGGCACGCCCTCGACCGTGTGCTGGACGTCCGTGACGGCCGGCCAGGCCGCGACGTGATCGTTGGTCAGCAACAGCGTGTCGGCGCCCTGGCGCCGGTACGCGAAGGCGGTGCCGTGCAGCACGGCGGTGCGGCGCCCGTGCCGGACCGCGCCGTCCGCCCCGTACGACAGGCACTCGTAGACGGCCGTGTTCCGCACGCAGTACGAGAACGCCGACTGCGGCTGCCGGTCGAACTCTCGGGCCTGCGACGACAGGGCGCTGAAGTCGTCCGCGTAGCTGCCGCTGCAAAGCGGCGCTGGCGCGTCAGCCGCGCGCGCGTCGGCGGCCAGCAGCGCGATCGCCGCGACGACGGACCAGCAGCAGCATTGGACCGGGCGGTGCACGCGCGATGCTCGTGCATCAGCCGTTCCACCCCGGGGGGCGCTTCGGGCGCCGCCGTGGCCGGCGCGCGGTGTTCGAAAACTCGCCGTCCCCCGCGTGCGCCGGGCGCTTTCCTGCCGGCGGCGGACGCAGTCGCCGCGCCGGCAGGTCCGTGACCGCCCCTTTTACGTCCGCGTGCTCGCGGGCGTCTTCAGCCGCACGTAGTCGGCCAGCACGTGCAGCGCCTCGTGCAGGACCAGCTGATCGGCGGGGTGATGTTCGGTGACGTCGTCGTCGAGATCGTGGCGCGGGCTTCGCGACGCGCCGGCGGCCGCCACAGGCGCCGGCTTCGGCGGCACGACCCGCGGCGGGAGCCCGGGCCGGTCGGCGTC
>CAZPUH010000091.1:0-16736 GCA_964589215.1 uncultured Myxococcales bacterium
GAGGCCCCCGCCACGTCGTTGCCGCCGCCACCCGCGCCGCCCAGACCAATGCCCGCCGTTCCACCCGCCCCGCCCGCTGCCCCTCCGGCGGTTCCGCCAGTTCCGGTGCTTCCTTTTCCTGCGCTGCCGCCGGAGCCGCCCTTCGCTCCCGCGGCGCCCGATCCTCCGGAGCCCGTTTCGCCGGCGCCGCTTCCGCCACCGCATCCCAACAACAACAACGACCCCATCTGAATGACCAGCAGCGCCTTTTTCATCTGATTCGTGATCTCCATTGGGAAAGAGGCCAACGCTTCGGTTGGTTGAGTCAGAACTTGAGCACC
The DNA here is from genome assembly GCA_964589215.1 of uncultured Myxococcales bacterium. Lineage (GTDB taxonomy): Bacteria > Myxococcota_A > Polyangia > Fen-1088 > Fen-1088 > JADGRB01. Next base: position 321 of record CAZPUH010000091.1, read on the forward strand.
CCTGCGGTTGACGCACGTGGAACGCCCACGTGGACCCACACGCGGCTCATCGAGCACGGGCATCCTCGCCACCCCGACGGAAGAATGCGCAGACCGCTGCTGATGAAGGCCAAAGGAGTCACCCGCCGAGAGAGCTCGCTCCTCACGGGCGCCGGCATCATTTCACGGCCGCCAGAATGCTGTCAAACAATCGTTGAGGAACCTCCGTTGCGCTCGGTCATTGACGACCGTTACAACAGCGGGCGCGCAACGAAAAAAGGGGATGGCGCGTGAGCGCCACCCCCTGGAATGAGAACGCTGCGATAGCGCTACGGCGTGCCGCCGGCCGGAGATCCCGAGCCGGTGCCCGGAGCGCCCGAGCCCGTGCCCGGAGCGCCCGAGCCGGTGCCCGGGGCGCCCGAGCCGGTCATGCCCGTCCCCGAGGTGCCCGTGCTGCCGGTTCCGGAGCTGTGCTTGCCACGCCGGTGCGACGAGGTGCTGGACGTGCCGCTGCTGCCGGTCGACGAAGAGCCGCTGCCCGTCCCGGCGCCCGAGCTGCCGGTGGTTCCAGTCCCGCTGCCGCCGGTGGTTCCGGTGCTGCCCGTGGTGCCGGTTCCGGTGCTGCCCGTCGCGGTTCCGCTGCCGGTGCCGTTGACGCCGCTACCCGTCGTCGTGCCCTGGGCAACCAGCACCGGACGAGCGGCCGGCGTGGTGGCGTGCGCAGGCGCGCCGGACAACGACAAGGCCAGGATTGTCATCGTGATCATGGGGCTCCTCCTCTGATGTTTGCGATCGGTCCGGTGCAACCTGTGGTCACCGGACCCGATGGCCAATGAGGGGAGACCCCAAAAAATCAGGCTTTGTCTTCAGCTTCGCCGGTCACGCTTCGCCGGTCGTCTCGCCGGGCAGCAAGCGTGCCCGCAGCTCCGCGATGGCGGTGGCGGCGGTGCGCTCGGCTTCCTCGACACGACGGGCAGGCGGAAGCGCAGCCGAGCGGGCCAGCGCCGCCAGCCGCCGTACGTCCGTCGCCAGACGATCGAGCGCTCGCGCCAGCGCTGCCGCGTCGCCCGCGGCGGGCGAGACCGCTGACGGGCCGGCTGCGCCTGCCTCGGGCGCGGCCGGCCACGCGGCGTCCTCGAGCGCGACCCGCTCGAGCGCCAGCGCAGCCTGACGGATGAGCGCCATGCCCAGCGCGCGCTCTGCGGGCTGCGGCACGTGGTCGGCCTTCATCGCGATCTCGACCGCGCCGAACCGCCGGCCCGCCGTCGCGAGCGGGATCACCGTCCGGCTCGGCTCGACCGCCGCCGGCGTCTCATCGGCGTGCACGATGACCGATTCCGCCGGCAGCAGCTTCATCATCTCGCGGACCACGTGGTCCAGGATCGCGCCGCGCGTGCGCAAGGCGGCCAGCTCACCTGCCAGCGCGTCGACGCGATCCACCAGCTGCGTCGGTTCGACGCCGCTGGGCGCCACCGCGGCGCTGGTATTCGCGGCGTCCTGGGCACCCGCCTGGCGGCGGCGCTTGCGTCGGTCGCGGCGGCTGTCTCCGTTTCTCAAGGCCGAAGGCGCGTCATTACTCATGCATAACCTCGAACAAGGTTATCGAACGGTGATCACTCCCGGCCCGGACGTCCAGGGGAAACCCCCGAAAGCCCGGAACTCCGGCCTCTTCAGCGGGCTTCCAGCGTGATGACGATCGACTTCGAGACCGGCTGGTTGCTTCCGTCGGCCACATCTGACAACGGCACGAGCACGTTCGTTTCCGGATAATACGCCGCCGCGCAGCCGCGCGGGATGGCGTACGGGACGGCGCGGAACCGTTCGGCGCGCCGCCGCTCGACGCCGTGGTGGCTGACCAGGTCCACCGTCTGGTCCTTGGCGATGCCCATCCCCTGCATGTCCTCGGCGTTCAGGAACACGACGCGGCGCCCGCCGAACACGCCGCGGTAGCGATCGTCCTCGCCGTAGATCGTCGTGTTGAACTGATCGTGGCTGCGCAACGTCGTCAACAGCAGCTGTCCGGGCGCGAGCGTCCGTTCGGGGATCGGATGCACCGTGAAGCGCGCGCGCCTGGACGGCGTCGAGAAGGTCCCTTCGCGCGGCCCGTTCGGCAGGTAGAAGCCGCCCGGCTCCCGCACGCGGCGGTTGTACTGCACGAAGCCGGGCACGACGTGCTCGATGTGCTCGCGAATGCGGTCGTAGTCGGCGACCAGGCCCTTCCAGTCGACGGTCGTCCTGGCGCCCAGGGTCGCCGCCGCCAGGCCGGCGACGATGGCCGGCTCGCTGCGCAGGTGCGGCGACGCCGGCTCCAGCACCCCGCGCGAGGCGTGAACGACGCCTGTCGTGTCCTCGACGGTGACGAACTGTTCGCCCGACGCCTGCACGTCCTTCTCGGTGCGCCCCAGACAGGGGAGAAGCAACGCCTGCTGGCCCGTGATGAGGTGCCCGCGGTTCAACTTGGTCGCGATCTGCACGGTCAGGCGGCAGCGCGCCATCGCCTGCGAGGTGTAGTGCGTGTCGGGCGACGCCGACAGGAAGTTGCCGCCCAGGCCGACGAAGACCTTCACGCGCCCCTCGAACATCGCCTGGATGGTCCGCACCGTGTCGAAGCCGTGCTTGCGAGGCGGCTGAAAGCCGAACTCGTGCCCCAGCGCCTCGAGGAAGGCGTCGCTCATCTTCTCCCAGATGCCGACGGTGCGGTCGCCTTGCACGTTGCTGTGGCCGCGCACCGGGCAGAGGCCGGCGCCGCGACGGCCGATCTGCCCGCGCAGCAACGCGAAATTCACGATGCTCTGCACGTTGGCGACACCGTTGCGGTGCTGGGTGATCCCCATCGCCCAGCAGCAGATCATTCGCGCCGACTCCAGCGCGATGTCGGCGGCCTGCTTGATCAGCTCGCGCGAGACGCCGCTGTCCGCGACGATCCTCTCCCAGCTCTCGGCGTCCAGGTCGGCGACCAGCGCGTCGAACCCCTCCGTCTGGTGCGCGATGAAGTCGTGCGCCAGCTTGCGGCCGCCGCTGGCGCGATCCGCCGCCAGCATCTCCTTCATGATCCCCTTCAGCAGCGCCACGTCCCCATTCACGCGCACGGGCAGGAACAGGCAGGCAATCTCGGTCCCCGCGCCGAGCATCGAGAGCGGCTCCTGCGGATTCTTGAAACGGATCATCCCGGTCTCGGGCAGCGGGTTGACGCTGACGATCTTGCAGCCGTTGCGCGCCGCCTTCTGCAGCTCGGTCAGCATGCGCGGGTGGCAGGTCCCCGGGTTCTGTCCGATGACGAAGATGCTGTCGGCGTACGAGAAGTCCTCGATCTTGACCGTCGCCTTGCCGACGCCGATGGTGTCCGTCAGCCCCAGGCCGCTCGACTCGTGGCACATGTTCGAGCAGTCGGGGAGGTTGTTGGTGCCGAACTGCCGCGCGAACAGGCCATACAGGAAGGCCGCCTCGTTGCTGGCGCGGCCCGACGTGTAGAACGACGCCTCGTCGGGGGACGCCAGCGCGTTCAGCTCGCGACCGACGAGCGCAAACGCATCGTCCCAGCCGATCGGCTCGTAGTGCGTACCGCCCGCGCGCCGGAGCAGCGGGTGAGTGAGCCGCCCCTGCTGGTCCATCCACAGGTCGCTCTGCTCCAGCAAATCGGCGATCGAGTGCCGCGCGAAGAACGCGGGATCGGCGCGGGCCGTCATGGCTTCGCTGGCGACCGCCTTCGCGCCGTTCTCGCAGAACTCGGCGGCCTTGCGCGGACCGTCGGGGTCGGGCCAGGCGCAGCTGGGGCAATCGAAGCCGTCCTTCTGGTTGATCGCCAGCAGCGTGCGCAGGCTGCGCTTGACGCCCATGTAATGCGTGCCGCGGTGGACGGTCTCCCAGATCGACGTGAACCCCGCCGCCGTCCGATCGCGCTCGCCGGCGTGGGCGGGACGGGCTTCGACGGGCGGCTCGGCCCCGGCGACGCCGGCGACCAGATCGGCGCGGGCCGGGTTCGGCTTCTCCGCGTCCGCCTGCCCCGGCGCGCTGTTCTGGTCGCGCGAGGAGGTGTCAGCCATGTTGACCGTCGCCGGCCACGTGCTCGGCGCCGCTGTAGATGTTGAACCCGTCGGCGCGCGCGAACCCGATCAGCGTCATGCCGGCCTGACGGGCGACGTCGACCGCCAGGCTGGACGGGGCCCCGACCGCGATCATCGTGCCGAAGCCCGCGACGGCCGCCTTCTGCACCAGCTCGAAGCTGGCGCGGCCGCTGACGACCAGCACGCCGTCGGCGTCCGGCAGGCGCCCCTCCAGCAGGCGCGCGCCCACCAGCTTGTCGACGGCGTTGTGGCGGCCGACGTCCTCGAACACCGCGACGCGCGCGCCGTCGGCAGTGAAGAGCCCGGCCGCGTGCAGTCCGCCCGTGCGCGCGAACGTGGCCTGCGCGTCGCGCAGGGCGTCGGGCAGCGCGCGGATGATCGCGTGCGGTAGGGCGCGCGCGCCCGCCGTTCGGCGCGGGATCGCCAGGATCTCGTCGAGCGACCTCCGGCCGCAGACGCCGCAGGCGCCGGTGGTGACGAACGGCCGTTGCGTGGCCGCCAGCGCGGCGCTGCCGGCGGCGTCCAGCTCGATCACCACCGTGTCGTCGTTCAGCGATTCCAGCGCGCGGATCTGCCGCGCGCTCTCGATCACGCGCTCGCCGTACAGGAAGCCGGCCGCTAGCGCGCGATCGTCCCCCGGCGTCCGCATCGTCGTCGAGACCGCCTGCAGCTGACCGTCGACGCGAGCCTGGATCTCCAGCGGCCGCTCGACGGCCAGCCAGTCGTCGCTGGTCGACACCGTCCCGCCGCGCACGCGCACGACGGACGCGGAGGTCTCACCGGGGCCGCCGGGGACGGGGGCGGGCGCCGTCCCGTTGAGGTTCGGTTCGATCATGGCGCCCACACCTATATAGGATAGTCACCGCCTCCCGCATACGCGCGGGAGAGACGAGCAACCAGGAAGGTCGAGGCTCCGCGCATGGCGTCCGAAGCAGCTCCCGCAGCAATCGACGACTTGTACGAGGTCCCACCCGCCGGCTTCGTGCAGGCGCGCAACGCGCTGGTGAAGTCGCTGAAGGCGGCCGGCCAGCGCGAGCAGGCCGAACAGGCGGCCAAGCTGTCGCGCCCGACGGCCTCGGTGTGGGCCAGCAATCAGGTCGCGCGCCGGGAGGCGGACCTGGTGGCGCGGCTGGCAGATGCCACCGCGCGCCTGCAAGGGGGCGTCACGCGCGATCGCGAGAAGTACGCGGCGGCCATCAATCACCACCGCGACCTGCTGAACGAGGTCCGCGCGCGCGTCGAGAGCATCCTGGCGGAGGCCGGCCTGCGGTCCGCGCCCGCCACCGTTGCGGCGGCCGTTCAGAACTTCCGCACCGGCCTGATGGACGCGAACACGCGCGCCTCGCTGCTGCACGGGCGGTTGACGGAGGACGTCGGGCTCGAGGTCGGGACCGGTCTGTTCGGCCTCGCGAGCGCGCTCGGCGCAGACGAAGCCGGCGGCGGTCATCGCGCGCACCCGCCGGCGAAGTCGCACAAACCGCCAGCCACCGGGGCCTCGGACGCCAAAGCTCGCGAGCGAGAGCGACGCGAGGAAGAGCATGCGCGACACGAGCGAGAGCGCGCGCAAGCCAAGGCGCGCGCGGACGCCGAACGCGAGGTTCAGGCGCGCCGCAAGGCCGCCGAGGCCGCTTCCGCGGCGCGCGAGAAGCAAGAGTTCGCGGTGGCGTCCGCCCGGCGCGAGCTTGCTGCCGCCGAGCGCGCGCTGGCTGAGCTCCGCGCCGCCGAACAGGAAGCAACGGCCGCGCTGGTCGCGGCGCAATCCGCGCTCAAGACGTTGCGGCGTTGATTCCGCGCCCCGTTGCCCCGCAGTGTTGCGGTTCCCAATGTTGCGTCAAACGCGTGACGCGTCATTAATTAACGTTGCTCATAAATCGTTTGTCAGAACACGTATTCGTCGTGCAAGAATGGCTTCCCCCTCACGATCAAAGGAGCCCCGCATGCACACGAAGCTGAGCCTGTTCCTGGTGACCGCCCTCGCCACCACCGCCTTGACCGCCCGCGCCAACGCCAAGACGACGGTCGACCTCGAGAAGGGTCAGGGCTCGAACGTGGGGACCTCTTTCAACGGAACGGCTGACATCACGTGTCCCGACGGCTCGGCCGGGAATGTGTTCGCGATCGGGTTCATCTCGGGGAGCGAATCGATCCAGAAGGGCACCGGCTCGCCGCGGTCCATGACGGACGGCGTCTTCGTCGAGGTCGACGAGTACTTCAACAGCTGCACCAACGTGTTCGCGGCCGGCTCGGGCGGCATCGCGAACGGGTTCGTCCCCCCCAACAAGAACCTGATCTCCGCCCGCCTCATCGGCAGCACGTCGTTCCAGGACTTCAACAGCGGCCTGACCATCCCGGTCAGCATGAACCTCAAGATCTCGGGGAGCGGCCCGCTGACGGCCAGCAAGGACAACACCGTCAGCCACGGCAGCGGGCCCTTCACGGTGACCGTCTCGCACACCGCTTCGTCGTCGCGCGAGGGGACCGTGACCGGCACGCTGCGGATCGGCGGCGTCGAGCTGGACGCGACGTTCTCGAGCACGACGATGTTTGCCAACAGCTTCACCACGATCACGATCGAGAAGAACTAGCCGGCCAACCGCGCGGTCTCCCGAAGGCCAGCCGTGGCGCCCTGGAGGCGCCGCGCGCTGGCTTTTTTTTGGGGGGTGCCCCGGGGCGCGTGACTGATTCGCCGCCGAAGTGTCACACGGATGTCAGGTGCGACGGCTGCGGATGGTCTATCCATGGTGGGCATGTACTCACCACGCCGTACGCGCTTCACGGCGTTCTTCGGTTCCATTGGTTTTCGGGCATGGGAGGCGGCGGCGGGCTGGGGCGGTCGGGGCGCGGGGCGGGTCACGCGCGGGGGCGGCGGGTCGGGCGCGGGCGGCGGCGCAACAGGGCCGGGTCGACGCGCGCGGCGTGGGGGTACAGGCTGATGAGGCGCTACAGCGCCGCGTCGGGCCCGACCCGCGTCAGGCTGACCGTCACGTCGTCGACGTAGATCACCGAATCGGGCGGTGACAGCGCCTGGCTGACGCTGCAGACGCTGAAGTAGACGACGCCGTCGGGCAGGTTGAACGGGCGCGGCAGATCGTACAGCCGCTGGTCGTCCAGCCACAGGACGAAGCGCCCGTCCGGACCGGACGAGTCGTCGAAGAACGCCTGAACCTGGAACCACCGGCCGATGGGGACCGTGACGGCGGGATCCGGCGTCGCCGCCCGCAAGTACTGCGGGCGATGATCGTACACGCTGAGAATCAGCGTGCCGCCGGGCAAGCTGCGCAGGTCGACGTCCAGCAGCTGCGACAGCGCACCGCCGTCCGTCGCGGGCGGGACACGCAGCTGCATGATCGTCCAGTCGTTGGTGGTCTGATAACCGCGCGGCAGGTAGTACCAGGCGCTGTAGTACGCGGCTTGCGGGTACTGGTCCGTCCGCCAGAGGCGCACCTCCTCGTAGTCCGAGATGGCGGCGTTGGACAGCTTCACCGCGTACTTGCCGCTGTGAGCGTAGTCGGTGGCAACGCTCACGGACGTCAACGGCGGAGGTCCCGAAGCGCCACCCTTGTGGTCGCCCGTCCATTCGGTCAGATCGCCCGTCTCGTGGTGCGCCGCCCACACGAGGTCGCTGCCCAGGTTCAGCCGGGGCGAGCACGCCGCCGTCGCCGCCAGCGCCGACGCAACGAACAACAGGGAGACACGCACGACGGTCCTCATCCTAAAGGGTCGCCGCTCCGCAAACGAGGGTTGTCGCGAACGGGACGGCCTCTTAATCTAGCTCGGTGCTCCGTCCGGGCCTGGTCGCCGCGCTCGTCCTGGCCGCTGCCGCGCCGCTGGCCGCGGGTGGCTGCCGCGGCGGGCGTGATGCGACGCTGGGCGAAGGCGGGCTCGGCGGTCCCGTCAACCCCGACGCCAATCCCTTCCCGACGCTGGATGCCGGAAGCGCGGGATACGCGCTGACCTTCGACGGCATGCAGGACTACGCGACCGCCGCCAACGCGAGCTTCGCCGCCGCGGGCGCGGCGCAGACGATCGAGATGTGGATCAAGCCCACGTCGGTGAACCCGTCCGCGTACGCGGATCTGTTCGTCGCACGGCTGGATACGTCCAGCGGCCTTCAGATCGGATTCCACAACGGCGCGCTGGCGGTCTGGCGCGTTTACGTCGATCGCGTCCTGGTGCAGGCGCCCTCCCTGCCGCCGGTGAACGTCTGGCACCACGTCGCGTACACCTACGACACCCGCACGGGGCTGAGCACGCTGTACGTCGACGGCGCCGCGGTCGACAGCCAGGCGAACGAGACCGACGGCCGCACGCCCACGTCCGTGTGGCTGGGCAGCTTCGACGGGTCGGGGCGGCTCTACAGCGGGCTGATGGACGAAGTGCGGGTGTGGAACGTGACCCGGACGGCGGCGCAGGTGGCGGCCGACCGCGCGCACACGGCGCCGGGCGCCGTACCGGGCCTCGTCGCGTACTGGACCTTCGACGACACGACCAGCGGTGGCCGCGTGCTCGACGCCTCCGGCAACGGCAACACGATGACCCTGGGCGACGGCGTCGCCGAACGCATGCCCGCGCGCGTGGTCTCCGACGCGCCCGTCGCCCCCTGAACGCTTAAAGCGAGGCCGAGATGCCGGCGGTCGCGCCCAGCCAGAGCACGGCCGTCGTGCCCAGGCCGCCGGCGGGGGTCGTGCCGATCTCGTACGGCCACGGGAACAGGACGGCGTGCAGCCCCAGGAAAGGCGCCAGCGGGGTCCGCGGGCCGGCGAACCGCACCAGACCGCCGGCGCGCGCGCCAACGTCGAGGCGCGTGCCGGAGCTGGGCATCGCGGTGTCCAGCCCCTCTGCATGGAACGGCGCCGCGACGACGGACAGCTCACCGCCCAGCTCGACGGCGCCCGCCATCCGCTGGATGCGCAGCCCCACGTCGACGGGGACGCGCAGCTCGCGTCCGTCCAGACCGCCCAGCGAGAAGCTGATGCGGGGCTCGAACCCGATCCCCAGCGTCGCGGCGACGGGGCCCAGTCGGTACGCCGCACGCAGCTCGCCGCCGAGGGCCAGCATCGAGGCGCTCGCCGCGACGGCGGGCGCGCCCTCGGCCAGCACGCCTGCCTCGAGCCGCAGCCGGCGCGGTGGCGGCGGAGGCACGGGGGGCGTCACGACGACGGGCGGCGGAGGCGGCGGCGCGGGTGGCAGCGGCGGCGCTTGCACCGACAGCGCCAGCTCGGGCGGGAGCAGCGTCAGCACGATGAAGACGGCCGCGAACCGCGCGCGCTGCTCGCAGTCCCGGGCCGCGTCACGAAACAGCCGCGCGCGGGCGACGCCGTCGGCCTTGACGTCGACACGGTACGTCTCGCCCAGGTCCTCGAGCGAGATCGCGGCCGATTCCGGCAGCGCCGCCACGCCACGCGGAATCAAGGCCGTGATGGCGAGATCCACGGCGCGTTCATCGGGGCAGGTGCCGTCGACGGAGATGGCCGCGACGGGCGCGGCCCCTTCCGCGGCGTTCGACCGGATCGCCGGTGGTTGCGCGTGCGTCGCTGTAGGCGCCAGGCCGGCCGCAGCGCAAGCGAGAGCCGCGGCCACACGGCCGGCTCCCCGGGGCAATGGCGCGAGACGGCGCAAACGCGCCGCACTCTACACGATGCGCTTTGCGGCGCCTGTACGGTCAGTTAAGCTTTTCCTCAGCCTTGTTGGGTAAGGCGTCTTCCACGACGGGGCCGGATGCCGCCAGCCTCGTCTCGCCGAAAGGCGGCGCGCGCGTTCGAAATTTCGATCCGCGCGACTTCCGATCCGTCTATGCAGCGTGGTTCGCGGACGTCTTGCGCTGGGTTCGCGCGCTGGGGGCGCCGTCCGCCGACCACGACGACCTCGCCCAGGAGGTGTTCGTCGTCGTTCACCGCCGACTGGCCGACTTCGACGGCCGGAACATGGGGGGCTGGCTGTACCGGATCACCGCGAACCAGGTGCGCGACCACCGGCGGCTGCGCTGGATCCGCAGCGTCTTCAAGCGCGGTGTGCCGCTGTCCGACCAGCTCGAGGCCAAGGGCCCGACGCCCGTCATGGCCGTCGAGACCCGCGAGAAACGCCGCGTGCTGGAGGCGCTTCTGGGTGAGCTGAGCGAACCGCTGCGGGCCACTTTCATGTTGTTCGAGGTGGACGGTTACAGCGCCGAGGAAATTTCCGAGTTCCAGCAGCTACCCGTCAACACGGTGCGGGCGCGCATTCATCGCGCGCGAAAGAAGTTGCTGGCCATCATCGCCGAGAGAAAGATCGAACGTCCGTGATGGAAAGATTGACCGACTCCAACCCCGCCAGCGGCACCGCCGAGGCCGAGCTGGCCGCGGCCGTCGCGACCGTGGAGCCGGTGGCCGTCACGGACGCGCGCCAGGAAAGAATTCTGGCGGCGGTGCTGGCACGGACGCAGACGCGCGGCCGGCGGCTCAGCGGCGCCGTCTTCCTGCGCCCCGCGATCGCCGGCGCGATCCTGGTGATGGCCGGGGCCGCGACGGCTGCGGCCACCGTCGGTCATGGTTGGGTGTCGCGCGAGTGGCACCGCCTGACGGGGCAGCCGGTCGCGGTCGCCCCGGCCGCGCCGCGCCCGCGCGTCGCGCACCCGCGCCCGATCTCCCCGCCGCCCGTTGCGCCGCCCCCCGCTGCGCCGGCGGCCGAGGAGGTCGCGTCGGAGGTGAAGCCGGAGGTCCCGGCGCGTCCGCCCGTCCTGCGCATCTCGGCGCGCGTGCCGGCAGCCAAAGGCGAGGATCCGTCGGCGCTGGTCGCCGCTGTCCGCGCGCTGCGCAGCGAGCACGATCCGCAGCGCGCGGCGCGCCTGCTGGACGCCTATCTGCGCACCTACCCACACGGCGCGCTCGCCGAAGAGGCGCTGGCGCTGCAGATCGAGGCCGCGGCCAGCATGAAGAGCCCGCGCGCCTCCGTCTTCGCCGAGCAGTACCTGCGCGCCTACCCGAACGGCCGGTTCCGTCAGTCGGCGCGTCAGGCGCTGTCAGCCAAGCAGGACTGAGCGCCGTCGCGCCACCGTCGGCTCGGCCGCAACGCACCAGTCCCCGTGCGGACGCCCCTTAACTGGGGAACGGATGTCTTTGGCGCTTCCATACAGGACGGGCAACCTCGTCATGGCTGCATCGGGCAAGGGTAGGTCAGGTGCGGACCAGCGCGGCGGTGCGTCCGGGCACCGCGTCGCTCAGCGGGTCTACGACCTCTCCAGCTTCGAGTCCATCTACGGGGCCTGGTTCCCGGACGTCCTCCGCTGGATCCGCGCGTTCGGCGCGCCGGCTGCCGACCACGACGACCTGCTGCAAGAGGTGTTCGTCATCGTGCACCGGCGGCTCCCTCACTTCGACGGGCGGAACCTGGCCGGCTGGCTGTATCGAATCACCGCCCATCAGGTCCGCGATCACCGCCGGCTGCGCTGGGTGCGCACGGTCCTGCGTCGGAGCGTCCCCGTCTCGCACCGACTGGAGGCGCCGGATCCGACACCTCTGATGGTGCTGGAGACGCGCGAGAAGCAGGCGCTTCTCGAGAGGCTGCTGGATCAGCTGAGCGAGCCCTTGCGGGTCACGTTCGTTCTGTTCGAGATCGAAGGCTACACGGGCGAGGAGATCGCCGAGCTGCAACAGGTCCCGATCAACACCGTGCGGGCGCGGATTCACCGCGCGCGAAAGCGTTTGCTGGAGCTGTTGATCGTCTGGCGGAAACGAGAAGCCGGGGGAGGGTGAGAGCGTGGAACGTCTGAAGGACATGAGGGTGGCGTTGGAGGGTGGAGATTCGAGCGTGGCCACGCTGGCCGCGCTGGTGGTGGCCAGCGAGCCGCTGGTCCCGTCGGCCGAGCGGCGCGCCCGCGTGCTGGCGCGCGTGCTGGAGCGGCCGCGCTGGCGGCGGTCGCTGGTCGGCCTGCTGGTGCGACCGGCGTTCGCGCTGGCGATCCTGCTGCTGGTGGGAATCACGACCGCGGCCGCGACGGTCGCGCCCCGGTTGCCATCGCGCACGTGGGAGTGGCTGTCGCGCGAGCCGGCGGCCACCGTGGCGCCGGCGGCGGCGCCCGCCAGGGCGGCCAGCCGGCGGCCAATCTCGTCGCACGCGGAGCTCGCTCCCGTGCCGGCGCCGCGCGCCGAGGTCCGCGCCGCGCGACCGCACGCGCGGGCGGCGGCCAGCGAGGACCCCTCGCGCATCGTGGAAGCGGTTCGCGCGCTCCGCAGTGGGGGCGATCCCGCGCGGGCGGAGGGGCTGGCGCTGGCCTACCTGCGGATCTACCCGCGGGGCGCCCTGACCGAGGAGGCGCTGGCCGTCGCCATCGAGGCGGGAGCGCGGCGCCAGAGCCCCGGGACCGACCGACTGGCCGAACGGTACCTGCGGGCGTACCCGGACGGGCGGTTCCGGCGGCTGGCCGACCAGGCGCTGCACCGCCCGCGCTGACCTTCCGAGGGTGACGCGCCGCATGGGCGCGGTATTTTCTTCAAAGGTTCGCGAGCGGCCGACCCCTTTGGGAGCCGACAGGGCACCTATGCGCGTAAGTCCTGCCCGTCCTTCCCATCCCCCTTGGAGGCCTCCCGTGAAAGCAGGTTCGGCGACGTCGTTTTTGTTCGGCTGCACGCTGGCGCTGGCCGCCTGCGGCTCGGGGAGCGGGGACGGGGGACAAGGCGCGGGCGGAACGAGCGCGACCGGCGGTAGCCACCCGACCGGCGGAACCAGCGCCACGGGCGGGGCACCCGGCACCGGCGGAGGCTCCGGCGGAACGGCGACGGGCGGAACGCTCGGGACCGGGGGCAGCGCGACCGGCGGCCGAAGCGGCACCGGCGGCGTTCCGGCCACGGGCGGGAGCCCGGGAACGGGCGGCGTGGCGACCGGCGGCAGCCCCGGCTCCGGGGGCGGCACCCCGACCGGCGGGCGCGGCGCGGCCGGGACCTCTGGCGGCGGCACCGGACCGGGCGTCGGCGGCCGGGCGGGATCGCCGGGAACGGGCGGCACGGCTGGCGCCAGCGGCGGCAAGCAGACGGTCTGTCAGTTCGCGAGCGGGCTGAACGTGGCGTGGGTCAACTTCGCGGGCGACATCCCCAACCCGAACATCGCCACCTTCAACACCATCTTCAAGAACACCTACAACGCCGGCGGGCGCGTGATCCGCTGGTGGTTCCACACGAACGGCACGGTCACGCCCGGGTACAACTCGGACGGTACGGTCAAGGAGATCCCCCAGTCGCACATCGATGGCGTCAAGGCGATCCTGAACGCAGCCCACTCGAACGGCGTGGCCATCGACATCAGCCTGTGGTCGTTCGACATGTTGCAGTCCAACGCCGGGAACGCGCACACCCAGAACCAGCAGCTGCTGGAGAACGACACCATCCGCGCGTCGTACGTGAACAACTACCTCACCAAGCTGGTCACCGCGCTGCGGGGCACGCCCGGACTCTATTCGTACGAGATCTTCAACGAGCCGGAAGGGATGGGCCCCAAGGGCTGGGCCACGTATCGCACGACCGAGGCGGCCATCCAGAAGTGCGTCAACTGGTTCGCCGACGCGATCCACGCGGCCGACCCGGACGTGCTGGTGACGAACGGCGCGGTGACGTTCGACTACTGCTCGAACGTCAGCGGCAAGACCAACTACTACTCCGACGACGCTCTGCGGAACGTGGGCGGCAAGCAGAACGGGACGCTGGACTTCTACGAGGTCCACTACTACACGTCGAACGGGGTGTCGAACTCGGCGTTCATGAACCCGGCGTCGCACTGGGGGCTCGACAAGAAGCTGGTCATGGGCGAGTTCGCGGCCGCCGACACGGATGGCGTCGCGAAGGACAGCCTCTACACGCATCTCTACGACGCCGGGTACAGCGGCGCGTGGGCCTGGTCGTACGACGCCGACTGGCCGTGGCCCGCGATGCAGGCGGGAATGCAGAATGTCTACAATGCGCACACCAGCGTCGTGGGTGCCTGCCCGTAACCGGAGCGTCCGGTGAAGAACCGCGTCTCGCCGACGCTGCTGGGGGGCGCGCTGCTCGTCGCCTGCGTGGCGGGCGTCGCGTTGTGGCGCGTTCGCGCGGCGTCGCGGGACGACGCGCCGCCCGCCGAGCCAGCGGCCGCAGCGGATCGTGCGCCCGCGCCGCCCGCACCGGCTCCGGCGGCGCCACCGCCGCCGCCCAAGCCGCCCGCGCTGTCGGAGCGCGACCTCGCGCAGCTCGACGAGGCGCGACTCATGGCCCGCCTGCGCGCGGCGGCCGAGAGCGATCCGCCGCTGGCCATCAAGCTGGCGCGCGAGGGCAACCGGCGATTCCCGCGGGGCGCAGACGTCGCCGAGCGCACGTCGATCCTCATCCATGCGCTGTCCGCCAACGGCCAGGCGATGGAGGCGCGCGGCGAGGCCGAACGGATGGTGAACGACCTGCCGGACTCGGCCTGGGTGCGCGAGGTCGAGCGCTTCACCGGCGCGCACCGCCACCGCAACGTGCGGATCAACGACGCCGGCGCGCTCGAGTACTACGACGCGCCCAACAAGTAGGGGGTGGCGGCGCTCAGGGGCAGGTGCCCGGCGTCGCCAGCTGTGAGCGCACGGACGAGATCGTCGAGCCCCAGCTGGAAGACGGGTTGTACTGGATGATCGAGATGACGCCGTCCTTCATCCGGGCGTTGATGTTGGCGGCGCTGTCCCACGCGGCATCGGGGCCGCTGGACGAGCCGTTCACGCCGTAGCCCGTGTCGGCCAGGATCGGCTTGCCGGTGGCCTGACTGACGCCCGCCCACGTCATCTTGTCGCCGCGGATGGTCGCCGAGCCGGCCTGGGTGCCACCGCCGGACGTGTTGATGAACGTGAACAGGCTCATGTCGAAGTACGAGTACCAGTTCTTGCCGTTGTCGGCCCCGTCGCCGCCCGTGTTGTTGTTCGTCCCGACCCACGGCGAGATGTCCATCGAGAACGCCGCGTTCGGCAGATACGGCTTCATGGCGTTCACGAACTGACTCATGATCTGGCCGGCCTGCTGATACGTCCACGGCGCGGTCTGCTGCCCGCTGCCCGCGTACTGATAGAAGTCCGGCTCCATCTCGAAGACGATCGGCTTGGTGGTGCCGTAGCAGCTGGCGAATCCCTGCGCGTAGCTCTTGTAGACGTTGATGATGTTGTTCAAGTTGCCGTTGATGTCCGCCGCGCCGTAGTGACAGAGGTCGTTGTTCGCGCCGCAGCTGCCGACGTTGCAGTCGCACCGGCCGAAGTGACGTTTGGCGTAGAAGGCCGCGACGTACGCGACGATGACGGGCACCTTGCCGGCCAGGGCGCCGCCGGACTTGGTCTCGTCGCAGACAGTGTTCATGTCGAACGTGTCCTTCTGACCCATCCAGCCGGGCGTGAAGTAGTCGATCTGCGCGAGGATCCCCGGATTGGACTTGGCTGTCCCGTCGAGCGCGCCGAAGTGGAAGCGGCACGCGCTGAAGATCTTGTTGGCGGGAACGGCGCCCCCGGTGCCGCTGGTGGCGGGGCTGCCGGCCGCGCCGCTGCCGCCGCCCGTCGCCGGGCTGCCACCGCGGCCCCCGAGTCCAGACCCGCCGCCGGTCGCCGGTGTCCCGCCGGAGCCCGTCGCGCCGGCCCGGCCGCCGGTCCCGGAACCGCCCGCGCCGGTCGCGC
Organism: uncultured Myxococcales bacterium; assembly: GCA_964589215.1. GTDB lineage: Bacteria > Myxococcota_A > Polyangia > Fen-1088 > Fen-1088 > JADGRB01. The sequence continues at coordinate 15,996 of CAZPUH010000091.1, forward strand.
GCGAGCCGGCGGCATTTCCGCCACCTGTGGTGCCGCCGGTCCCCGAGACGCCGCCGGTGGCGGTGGCGCCGCCCGTCGCCGTGGTCCCGCCGGTCGCGGGGCTGCCCCCGGTCGCGGTGCTGCCGCCTGTCGCGGCGCCGCCGCCGGTGGCCGAAGCCCCTCCGGTCGCCCCCGGCCCGCCCAGGCTGTCCGGCGAGGTCCCGCACGAAGCGAGGCACAGGCCCAGCGACGCTCCCACGATCAGGGCGAGAAACGTGACGCGTGCCGCCAGCGAGCCGATCATGGCCTCCGCGTAAGGGTTCGGACCAACCCGAACCTTCAATCTTTCAGAACGTCCCGAAGTACGCGAACGAATAGTTGCCGGGGGTCGTCTGGATGCAGTAGCCGCCGTTGACGGTCGCGGGCAGCGCGGACGTTCCCGTCCCCGTGCAGGCGATCGTGGCGCCGTTCACGGTCAAACGCCGCGGCGCGACGAAGTTGCCGCACACGATCCCGTTGAGGTCGGTCGTGGTCTGGTAGCAAGTCGCGTTCGTCCCGAGGTCGCCCGACTGGTACATGAGCGCCGTGAACACCACCGGGTTCGTGCACAAGCCCGCGCACGGCGCGCCCTGTCCCGCGGCGCCGCCGGCCCCACCCGCTGCGCGCCCGCCACTTCCCGCCGCGCCGGCTGCACCGGACGTTCCCGCCGTGCCGCCCGCCGTGCCACCAGCCGTGCCGCCCGCCGTGCCGCCCACGCCACCC
>CAZPUH010000092.1:0-20636 GCA_964589215.1 uncultured Myxococcales bacterium
CGCGGCCGCGATGCTGCGCAGACCGCTGACGGCCAGGTCGCGGCCGATCGTCACGACCACCACCCAGGCCGGCACCCGGGACAGCGCCACCATGAACACCAGCACGGCCGTGACCAGCAGCTTGTCGGCCAGCGGGTCCAGGAACTTCCCCAGCGTGCTGACCTCGCCGCGCGTGCGGGCCAGGTAGCCGTCCAGCGCGTCGCCGGCGGCCGCCGCCAGGTACAGCAGGCTGGCGATGAAGCTGCGCAGCGGGCTGAAGTTGTCGATGAACACCAGCACGAACGGGATCAGCACGACCCGGCTCATCGTCACCAGGTTCGGGACGTTGGTCAGCTCGCGACGCAGCGACGGCGCGGCCACGGTCAGCCCCCCGCCTCAAGCAGCACGATCCCCTCGCCGTCGCACGCCAGCTGGAACGGGCAGGCCGCGGGCCCGTCCGACCGCATGGCGGCGGCGTGCGGGACCAGGCGCCCCACCCAGCCGAAGAGCCGCGCCGCGGACAGCAGCGTGGGGGTTTCGCCGCCGACCTCGACGGCCAGCGGCTCGCGCGGGACGTCCAGCGCGACGACGCCGCGCCCGCGGAACTGCAGCATGGCGACGCCGCTGTCCTTGACGTACCCGGCCTCCCAGGCCAGCGCGCCCTCGAAGGCCAGCACCCGGTCCTCGCGCACGTAAAGGACGTCGTCGGCCAGGCGCAGCGGCATCCAGCGGTCGGGCGCGCCGGCGACCCAGACCGCGCCGGTTCCCGTCAGGCGGAAGAACGGGACCGCGGGTGAGGTCCCCAGCGGCTCGCCCGTCATGCGCCCCTGCGCGCGCCGCACGCCCCGCTCCCACCGCAGCGAGCCGGCTCCCGCCAGCACGGCGTCGGAGCGGACGTAGACCTCGTCGCCCACCACCAGCCGCAAGGCGCCGCGCGGAAGCGGCGGCGGCAGCGCCTGACCCAGGCGCCCGCGAACGTACGTGAGCAGCGGCGCGGGCTCGGCCTCGGAGCGCCGCAGCGGCTCGACGGCGGCGTCGGGTCCGTCGGTGGGCGGCGCCGTCAGCGGCGGCTGCGTCGCGCGCCGGCGCCGGCCGATCGAGGTGGGCTCGCCGGTCAGCGGCGGAAGCGGGGGCGCGAGCGCGACGGGGCGCGACAGCCCGGCGCGGCCCAGATCACCGCCGCGGCCGAGATCGACCGCGGCGCCGCTCGACGTTCCACCGCCGCGGCCCGGGGGCCGGTGCGTTTTCGCGGCCTGCTCCAGCTCCTGCGCGAGGGCGTCCTGGCCGGCCCGGCGGAAGGCCGCCGCCGCCTCGACGACCTCGCCCCGCTTGGCGAAGCCATAGCCGAGGTAGCTCCACGCGCGCGAGTCCCCCGGCGCCAGACGCACGGCCATCTCCAGCTCGGGCAACGCCTCGTCGAGGTGCCCCAGCTTCAAGGCCAGCAGGCCCAGGTTGCGGCGCGCGTCCGCGTCGTTCGGCGCCGCCGCGACGAGCTGCCGGTAGGTCGCCCGCGCCTCGTCGAGACGTCCCAGCTTGTAGCGCACCAGCGCCAGCAGGGTGAGCGCCTTGGCGTCGCCGGGCGCGGCGTCGAGCGCGCGCAGGATGGCCGCCTCGGCCTCGCCGAACTTCTTGGCGGCCACCAGCTCGCCGGCGCTGGCCAGGTGGGTGATCGAAGGCGCGACGGTCATCCGGCCGGCTCGACGGTCAGCGCTCCGCGGTGGGACCGGGCGCCCGGTACTGCTCGTACCGGCGCAGCACCGACGCGACGTAGGCGTGCGTGGTTTCGTAGGGCGGGATGCCGCCGTACTTCTCGACGGCGGCCGGCCCCGCGTGATAGCCGGCGACGACCTTGACGCGTTCCTCGGGCGAGCAGACCGCCAGCGGCGCCGCGTCCGTCCCGGCCGACGCGCCGGCGGGCGGCGGCGTCTTGCAGAAGCGTCGCGCCAGCACCTGCAGGTAGCGCGCGCCGCCCATGATGTTCTGGCGCGCGTCGAACGCGTCGGTCACCCCCATGAGGCGGGCCGTCGACGGCAAGAGCTGCATCAACCCCTGCGCGCCCGCGCTGGAGACGACGTGCGGGTCGAAGTCGGACTCCGTCTTGATGACGGCGCGCAGGAAAGCTTCGGGGATGCCGTAGAACGCCTGCCCGTCCAGGATGTCCCGGTCGTAGCGGCTGGTGCGGGCCGGTGACGCGTCCCGGGGCGGCACCAGGTCGGTGGCGCCGCGCAGCGCGGCGGCCTTGCCGGGGCCGGTCTTGAAGAGGACCTTCCAGTGGCCGCCGGCGGGCGTCTTGTTCGTGAACTCGACGACGCCGTCGGCGCGCTCGCGCGACCAGAACGTGCCGGCCCGCACCGGCGCCGCCAGGGCGGCGACGAGGGGGGTGAGCACGAGGGCGGCGGCCCGCTTCATGACCCCGATCGTAACACGGCCCGGCGGGTGGCGCGGCCGGCGCCCCCGGGCAGGACGGAGAGCACGGGGAGAGCTAGAGTTGGGGGGTGCTGGAGACGGATTACCTGGTCATCGGTTCGGGGCTTGCCGGATTGACGTTCGCGCTGCGGGCGTCCGCGCACGGGCGGGTCGTCGTCGCGACCAAGCGCGCGCCGGCGGACGCCAACACCTGGTACGCCCAGGGGGGCGTGGCCGGCGCGATGGACCCCGAGGACGCCGTGGCGGCGCACGTCGAGGACACGCTGCGCGTCGGCGACGGCCTGTGCCGCCGGGAGACGGTCGAGATCTGCGCGACCGAGGGCCCCGAGCACATTCGCTGGCTCGCCAACGAGCTGGGGGTGCCGTTCGACCGCGACGCCGCCGGGCACCTGGCGCTGGGGCGCGAAGGGGGGCACACGGCGCGGCGCATCGTCCACGTGAAGGACACGACCGGCGCCGCCATCCAGGAGGCGTTGCTGCGCAAGGTCGCCGAGCGCGCCGATCGGATCACGCTGCTGCCCGACCACGTGGCGATCGATCTGCTGACGACGGCCAAGTACGGCGGTCCCAACGCGGTCTTCGGGGCCTACCTGCTCAATCAGCGCACGGGCGAGGTCGTGACGGCCGTGGCGCGCGCGGTGATCCTGGCGACCGGCGGGTCGGGCAAGGTCTACCTCTACACGTCGAACCCGGACGTCGCGACCGGCGACGGCGTGGCGATGGCGTACCGGGTGGGCGCCCGCATCGCCAACATGGAGTTCTTCCAGTTCCACCCGACGGTGCTCTATCACCCGGCCGCCAAATCGTTCCTGATCAGCGAGGCCTTGCGTGGCGAGGGCGGGATCCTGCGGCTGCGCGACGGCACGGCGTTCATGCCGCGCTACCACGAGATGAAGGACCTGGCGCCGCGGGACGTGGTCTCGCGCGCCATCGACGCCGAGATGAAGCGCACCGGCGACGACCACGTGGTGCTGGACATGACCCACCTGCCGGGCGACTTCCTGGTCGAGCGGTTCCCCAACATCCACCGCCAATGCATGGCGCTGGGCATCGACATGCGCACCCAGCCGATCCCGGTGGTGCCGGCCGCGCACTACAGCTGCGGGGGCGTGCTGGTCGACGAGCACGGCCGGTCGACGGTGAAGAACCTGTACGCGATCGGCGAGGTCTCGATGACGGGCCTCCACGGCGCGTGCCGGCTGGCCTCGAATTCGCTGCTGGAGGCGATGGTGTTCGGGTCGCGCGCGGCCGACGACGTGCGCGACGTGCGCGTCGATCGGCCGCCGCAGGTCGCCCCCTGGTACGCCGGTGAGGCCGGCTCCCCGGACGAGGCGGTCGTCGTGAGCCACAACTGGGACGAGATCCGGCGGCTGATGTGGAACTACGTCGGCATCGTGCGCACCGACCGCCGGCTGCAGCGAGCGGCGCGCCGCATCGAGCTGATCCGGTCGGAGATCCGCGACTATTACTGGAACGCAAAGATCACGGGCGACCTCGTCGAGCTGCGCAACATCGCGCTGGTGGCCGAGCTGATCATCGAGTCGGCGCGCCGCCGGCCCGAGAGCCGCGGGCTGCACTTCAACACCGACCACCCCGACAAGGACCCGCGCCTCGCGCGCGACACGGTGCTGGCGAGAGGCGACGGGCCCGTCGTGTAGCCGGCCGAATCAGCCGGGGTCGGCGACCAGGGCGAAGTAGCGCGTGCTCTTGTGGTCGGTCGCGGCGAACTCGTCGACGAGGGGCCCCTTCCAGACGGACTTGATGTTGGACGTCAGCTGCAGCTTGTGAACGTCGCCGACGCGGAACGCGCGCAGCTTTCCCGAGACGACCGACTTCATCTTGTCCTTGATGGCGCCGCGTGGCTGCCGCGGCTTGTAGTGCGCGACGAAGATCGTCTGCTTGTCCATGGGCCCGCCGATCACCTGGTAGCGCATGACGTAGGCGTAGTCGTAGAGCTCGTCGTCGGGGAACTTGCCCGGGATCTCGACCAGCTTGGCGGTGACCGTGATGGGCGCGGTGGGCGGCGGCGTCGAAGGCGGCGCGGCGGCCGGCCCGTCGGCGCGCGCGGCGCGCTGTGAGACGAGGGCAGCGAGCAGCAGCAGGGCGCCCGCGGCGACGCGCGGGGCGCTTCGTCGGGAAATCGTCATGGCGATCGGTTCCTTTCTCATTCGGTGTCGCGGGTGACCCGCTCCTGTTTCAGCAAGGCGAGGTTGCGGTCGAGGCCGGGGAGATCGGGGCGCGCCCGGGCAGCCTGGCGATACGCCGCCTCTGCTTCGTCCAGCGCGCCCGCCAGCTGGCGAACGGCGCCCAGGCTGGCCTGCGCTTCGGCGAAGGCCGGCAGCGCAGCGACAGCGCGCTGGTAGGCGACGGCGGCGCCGGCCGGATCGTGGGCGGCGCGCAGGTGGTTGCCGGCGTTGAACCAATGCACGCCCGCCACCTCGGCCGCGGTCAGCGGACGGAAGTAGGGAGAGCCGGCGCCGGCTGGCCAGGGACCGTACTTGGTTCGGTACCAGGCGTCGGGCATCGATTCGCCGCGCCGGAGCAGCTCGACGTTGCGGGGCACCGGCTCGCGCGTGCGCACGAAGAAGTGCCCCGGGACCATCACGCCGTGGAGGCCGACGCCCAGCCGCTCGGCGAGCACCAGATACAGCGCGCCCAGGCCCAGGCAGCTCCCGCGCCGCTGGGCGATCACCGACGGCAGCCGGAAGAAGCGGACGTCCTGGCTGGCGATCTCGCGGTCGAAGCCGAGCTGGTCGAACACGACGGCGTTGAGGTCGGCGACCCAGTCGGCGCCGTGGCCGCGCGCGTGGCGTTCGCGGACGCGCGCCGCGAGCTCGTCGACGCGCCGCCAGCCGTCCGCGGCCTCGGCGGGCGTGGCGCCCAGGTCGGCGGCCAGCGCCACGATCGTGCTGGCCATCGGTCCGGGCGGACGCGCCGCCTGCCCGTCGCGCGCGCAGCCGCCGGCGGCCAGCACGGCCGCGATCAACGCCAGACGCCGCCGCGGGCTGCGGACCGGCCCGCTCACCGCTCCCAGCCCTCGCCGAAGTCGTAGAGGTCGCGGGCGGTCATCATCCAGATGACCAGCTTCTTGCTCGACAAGGCCCCTTCCCCGCGGCGCAGCAGCTTGCTGCGGACGTTGGGGCCGCCGCCGTAGCTCATGACCAGATCGACGGGCGCCCCGACGGCGCGCGCGATGTGCGCGGAGACGCCCGCGTGCTCGCAATCCATCAGCTCGTACACGCCCGTGAAGCTGTCGCCCAGGAGCACGATGGGGCTGTCGGGGTCGTCCTCGTAGAGCGCGCCGTCGGCGGTCACCACCTGCTGGCCCACCAGCGTCGCCGGGGCGTACCTGGCCTGCGCGGCCTGCGGCAAGCGCGAGACCAGATCGCGGTGGCGCTTGAAGGACGCGTCCTTGGTCCGATACGCGCGCGGGTGCGCGGCCAGCGGGCGGTACCACGGGTAGCGGCGCACGCGCTCGGCGACCAGCTGCGCCGCCAGCGCGATGCCGCGGGCGGCCCAGTGCGTGTCCTCGGCCTGGTACAGCGGCTCGCCCTTGCCGGGCGGCGGATCCTTGGCGCGCTCGTTGAGGAACGCGGGGAGCAGATCGACGGTCTCGACCCCCTTTTCCGCCAGCTCGAGCAAGAACTTCCGCTCGAACGGGTTCACGATCTGGCCGGCGAAACGCCGCAGGGGCGCCTGATCGCCGCCGGGCGCGGTCGCGGCGCGCTCGGGATAGACCTCGACCTTGGTGGGGACGGGGACGAACAGCAGGTCGACGCCGTGCTTCGCCAGCAGGTCGCGGAAGCGCACGATGGCGGGGATCGGGTTCTTGTCGCCGTGCTGCTTGCCGAGGTCGCCGCCCAGCGCGTAGGACATCGAACGGGCATAGAACAGAAACCCGTCGGCGCCGGCCAGCGCCTTGGCTCCGGCCGGCAACGTCCCCAGGCGGCGTTCGAGCGCGGCCTGGAACGGCGCGACCTCCTTCTGCCAGGCCGGCCAGGAGCCGCCGTGCGCGGCGAGCTCGGCGTGAACCGCGCGCGTCGTCGCGGCCGTATCGGGCGTCGGCTTGCTGGCGGGGAGCCGGGGCCAGGCGGCGGACGGCGTGGCCGGCCCGTTGGCGGCCGGTCCACCCTCCCCCTGGCCGACCAGGAACACGTTGTACACGGCCTTGCCCGACGGCTTGCCGCGCATGACCACCGTCGGATGATCGAAGTGCAGCGCCCCGGCCTCCTTGCGGATGTCGGGCTCGGTGTCGTCGGCGGGCCACCCGGCGCGCGCGTCGACCAGGTCCGTGTTGTACGAGGGGTACCAGTACGAGGCCAGCTGGTGGGCCCAGCCGGTCACCTCCGTGGGCGAGAGCAGCCGGCCGTCGTAGTCCTCGCGCACGAACCTGGCGACCGCCGTCGCGTCGCCGAGCGCGGCGGGGTCCGCCTGCCCGTAGAGCTCGGGGAAGCCGTCGCCGTCCTCGTCGGGCAGGTCGGAGAACGCCCGGAACCAGGGGGCGAGCTCGATCTTGATCCACAGCTCGACGGGGCGGCCGCTACCCGGATCGTGCAGGTAGCCCTCCGCGGCGGTCTGCCGGACGATCTGCGGGCCGCCGGCCAGCCCCCAGCTCTCGGCGCGCACGCGTCCCACGACGTCCTCCAGGCGGTCGGCGCCGGCCACGTGCTTGGCCGAGAGCAGCTCGACCAGCGGGGGCAGCGCGAACGCGTGCGCCCGCTCGTCGGCGGTGAGCGGCGTGGCGGCGACCGACGGCGTCAGCGACGCGCGCACGACGGCGCCGTCGAAAGCGTGGCTGGCGTCGGGGCGCTTGCCCGCGTCCGCGTTCCCCTCCGGCGGGGGATCGGCGTTCATGAAGTTGGCGTGGTACGCGGCGTAGTCGAGGCTGGCGCGCGTCGGCCGCGTGACCCGCCGGACCAGAAGCTGCGAGCGCAGGCGATCGTAGTGCGGGTTGACCGTCTCGACGTCGGCGCGCGTCGCGCGCTCGCCCGATTGATGCGCGCGCCAGGGGAACGCCGGGCCACCCGTCGCGCAGGCCGCCGCCAGCGCCGCGCAGGCCAGCGACGGGATCCAGGCGCGCGGACGTCTTCTTCCGTCAGGCGCCATAGCCACCGCGCTGGAATCGCCAGAGAACGCGCAACACGCGCAGACCGTAGGTGAGCGGATTCAAGTGAGACACCTCGTCGCCATAGTGGGTCGGGATCGGCTCCTCGCCGACGGCCAGCCCGCGGGCACGCGCCGCCGCGATGGCCTCCAGATCGAAGTCGAAGCTGTCACTGAGGCGCGCGAACGGGATCGCCGCCAGCGCGCGCGGGCCGTACACCAGGTAGCCGCTGTGAAAGTCGGTCAGCGGGACGCCCAGCACGCGGCGCTCGAGCTTGTTCAGGGCCCAGTTGCCGGCGATCTTGTAGCGCGGCATGCCACCGGCGCGCGCGCCGCCGCCCGCGATCCGCGAGCCTTGCAACAGATCCAGCCCGCGCCCGGCCAGAGTGGTCACCAGGTGGTCCAGCAGCTCGGGTCCGTACTGGCCGTCGGCGTGGACCGTGGCGACGACCTCCGCGCCCGCCGCCTTCGCCGCGGCGAGGCCATCCTTCATCGCCGCGCCGTAGCCGCCGTTGGCCGGCCGGTTGATGACCGCGAGCTCCGCGTGCCGGGCCGCCAGCTCGCGCGCCAGCGCGGCCGTCCCGTCGCGGCTTCCGTCGTCGACCACCACGATGCGCTCGAGATCGGCGGGCGGCGTCGCCAGGATGCGCTGCACGACGCTCTCCAGGTGCCGATCGGCGTTGTAGGCCGGCACGACGACGGCGACGCGCATCAGCCGCGCCGTCCGCCCGCGGCCACCCGCGGCTGTCGAGACGGAACGCCGGCCGCGATCGGCTCCGCGTAGCGCGCCACGTAGTCGGCCACGATCGCGGGGAGCATCTGCGCCAGCGCGAGGCGCGGGCGCCAGTCGAGGAGGCGGGTCGCCTTCGCGATCGACGGGACGCGGACCGCCGTGTCGTCGTAGCCCTGGCCGTAAAATGTTTCGGCGTCGACGCGTTCGAAACGGGGTGCGGGCGCGTCGGGGTGCTGCGCGCGGTAGGCGCCGGCCAGGCCGCGCCCGAGCGCGCGGATCGTGACGTCGTTGCGCGGGTTGCCGAGGTTCAGGATCTCGCCCTGGCAGACCTCCGGCCGATCGAGGATCCGCGCCACCGCCGCCACGAACTCGCCCACGTCCAGGAACGAGCGGCGCTGCCTTCCCCCGTCGACCAGCTGCAGGGGCTCGCCGCGCATCAGCGCGTTCAGGAAGCAGGCCAGGACGCGCGGGATCCCTTCACCGTCGACGCCGGGGATGAAGTCCATGCGCGGACCGATCACGTTGAACGGCCGGACGATCGTGAAGGGGAGCCCGGCGTGCCGGCCGTGCGCCCAGATCACGCGCTCCAGGAGCTGCTTGGCGGCCGCGTACGTCCAGCGCTCGCGCGCGACGGGTCCCAGGAACAGACCGGTCTCGTCCTCGACCATCGCGCGCATCGGCCGCCCCGCGGCGTCCAGCGCCACGCGCCCGTAGACCTCGCAGGTCGAGAAGTGCAGGAGCCAGCGACGGCGCGCCGCGCACAGCTTCACCAGCGGGACCAGGTCCGTGTAGTTCGCGTCGATGACGTCCAGCGGCTGCGTGTTGTACAGCGCCGGGTTGCAGATCGCCGTCAGCGACACGACCACGTCCGCGTTCCGCGTGACGTCGTCGAGCAGGCCGGGTTGGCTGATGTCCGCCTCGACCCGCCGCACGCCCGGCAGCCCGTCCGCCAGCTTGTCGAGGTTGCGGTCCACCGCCAGGATCTCGGCGGCTTCCCCGGCGGCCAGGTGCCGCACCAGGTGCGAGCCGACGAAGCCCCCGGCGCCCAGGACGGCGATGCGGCGGGGCCGGTCCCGCACCGCGCGCGCCCGGTACCGGCCGCTCGAGTGTCTGGTCGTCGTGCGCCCCATGTCGAAACCTACGGCGCCGCCGCGCCCGGGATGTAGATGTCGGGCCACCGGTCGTTGCCCGAGTGATACGTGAGCCGCGCGGCCTTCTCGGCCGGCGTCCCCACCTCCCAGACGTAGATCTCGTAGTCCGCGATGTCGTGGTCGTGCCCGCGCTGGGTGGCCGCCCACACCAGCCAGTGGCCGTCCGCCGACAGCTGCGGGAAGTACTCATGCGACCGCCGCCCCGGCAGATCGATCAGCGTCAGCGCGTCCAGGTTCGCGTCCGGTTCGGTCGCCTTGCCGTCCTTGATGGGCATCTGCAGGATGCGGCTGCCGCCGTTGCCCGTCGGATGTACCCAGTAGACCTCGCGTCCAGACGGGTTCCAGTTGATCTGGCAGCCGTCACCGGTCCGCGTCCAGGTCTTCTTGCGGATGTTCCAGATGCCCGTCTCGCGCTTGGACCCGCGCAGCGTGATGGCGATGTAGTGCCCATCGTGCGACATCTCGGGCTGCTGCAGGAGCGCGCCGTCCAGCTCCGGCACCTTCGTGCTGTCGACGAGGACCGTCTCCTCGCCGCCGGCCAGCTTGCGCCGCACGATGGCCGTCGAGCGCGCGAAGACGATCTCGTCGTTGGACACCCAGCTCCCCCAGCTGGCGTTGTCGACGACCTTGGTCTCGTCGGTGCCGTCTGGCGTGACCGTGTAGATGTCCCACTTGCCGTCGGTGTTGGCGTCGCGCTCGAACACCCACCCCTTCTTGCTGCGCGTGAACAGGATGCGGCTACCGTCGGGCGAGAAGCGCGGGAACCAGTCGACGGGCTCGCCGTGGGTGATGGGGTGGACGTTCGATCCGTCGGTCTTCATCACGAAGAGGTCGTGGTTGCCGAGCCGCGAGCTCGACCAGACGATCGTGCCGTTGGCCTTGCCGCCGACCTCTTTCATCAGCGCGCTCGCCTCCTGGTCCGGCTTTTCGTCGGCACCCACCGGCGCGCCGCCACCGACGGTCGCGCACGCGCTGGCCGCAAGTGCGCCCAGCACGGCCAGGCGGCGGCCCAATTTTCCAGCAGCACAAGGAACGTTGTTCATCGAGAGCTCTCCTCCTTGAAATCGGGTGCGATCGACCGCGCCAGCCCTTCGCGCACGCCACGCGGCGCGTAGCCGAAGTCCGCGGTCGCCGTTCCGCAGTCGAGATCGGCGTCGTTCGTGAAGCCGGCGACGGCGTAGGGCGTGAGGGGCGGATTGGGCATGACGCGGCTCAGGACCTCGGCCAGCGCGCGGCAGACCGGCAAGGGCACGTGCAGGAAGGGGCGCGACGCCCCCTCCAGCTGCAGGACCAGCTTGGCCAGGTCGCGCAGCGTGATGGCTTCGGGGCCGCTCAGGTTGTACGTCTTGCCGAAGCAGACCGGATTGCCCACGATGCGCGCCAGGCCGTCCACCACGTCGTCGGAGTAGACGGGGCGCTTCTTGGCGGCGCCGGGGCCGACGAACGGAACGACCGGGAAGCGGCGCAGGTACTTGCGAAACAACATGAACTCCTGGCCACCCGTCTCGTCGTAGACCAGCGTCGGGCGGACGATCGTGTGGGCGAGGCGCGTCTCGGCCGCGACGATCGTCTCCGCGTCCAGCTTGGCGCGCCCGTACGGGGTCAGGCGCGGGTAGACGACCGAGGCCGAGGAGACATAGACGAAGTGACGGACGCCGGCGGCTGCGGCGGCGGCCACCAGGTTGGCCGTGCCGCGCCGGTTGACGGCGTCGTAGTCGCGCGGATCGCGGGCCAGGATCACGGCCGCCAGGTGGGCGACCGCGTGGACGCCGGCCGTCGCGGGCGGCAGCGTCTCGGGCGCGCGGATATCCCCCTCGACGATCTCCGCGCCCGTTCCGTCCAGACGCGCGCGCAGCGGATCCTTGGGCAGCACCAGCGCGCGGACGCGCCAGCCGTCACGCGCCAGGCGGCTCACCAGGCGCCGGCCCACCTCGCCGGCCGCGCCCGTCACCAGCACCGTCCGGTCGCTGGCGGCGGTCACGGGGTGGTCTTCCCACCGGGCGCCGGCAGCGCCGCCCAGTCGACGGGTTTGAAGTCGCCGACCGCGAGCTCGCGCGAGGCGAGCTCCCAGACGACGACGGCCTTGCCGGCCAGACGGTCCTCGCCGCCCGCCAGCGTGTTGTACAAGAGCCGCCGGGTGGCGTGAGCGCCGGCGTCGTTCTGCGCGATGACGTCGACGTCGCGGCCCAGCGCGCGCGCCAGCTGCGGCCCGAAGCCGGCGCTGGCGCCCCACCCCATCTGCTCGGCGCTGAACACGTTGGTGAAGCTGTCGCCCAGCAAGAGCACGGCGCCGTGGTCGCTCGGCTCGAACGGGGTGCCGCTGGGATCTTGCACCTCGTGAATCGTGTGCGTCTCGGGAGCAAACAGCGTCTGTCCCTCGGGCAGGCCCAGCATGTCGGTCACGTCGCCGACGCGGGACACCGACTTGGCGACGGCGCGCCAGGCCCGCGCTCCCGCTCCGGGATCCCGCGGCACCAGCTTTCTCTCGACCAAAAAGGCGGCCAGGTCGCCGGCGACCTTCTCCATCCACTCGGGCGTCCAGTGGGTGTCCTGGCGCATGAAGTACGGCGGCTCGCCGGGGCGAAGCACGGCCGGCGTGGGATCGAAGACGCGCACGCCGGCCGCCTCGAGCTCGGCGAACAGGCGGGGGCGGTCCGGGTTGTGCGCGGGTGGAGCGCCGTTCACGTCGCGCGCGCGGCCGTGCAGCTCCAGCGGCTGCAGGCTGGCCTTGTCCGGCACGGGGAAAACCACCAGCCGGATCCCCCGGCCGCCCAGGTAGCTCGCGAACGCCAGGATGGCCGGCCGCGGGTCGGGCGACACCGGCGCGTTGCTGCCCGCCTCGGCCGCCGCCCGCGCCGCCAGCACGTCCGGGTCCAGGAACGGGCGACCTGCGACGGCCGTGATGCCGGGCGTGTAGTACAGCCAGCCGTCGAACCCGATCGTCGCCTTCTTGTTGCCGTAGTGACCGAAGCGCGTGAGCTGCTCCTGCATGCGCGGGCGGAAGTACTCGCGCGCCGCGGACGTCTTGTCGAGCTCGTCCTCGAACTCGCGCAGGTTGTCACGCGTCGGCGCGTGGCGGAAGAGGTCGCGCAGCACCGATTCGTCGCCGGCACGCCGGTCGTGGATGACCTGGGAGATGGGCACCGCCGCGATGACGGCCAGAAATGGAATGACCAGAGCCCAGGCCAGGGGCCGCGAGATCTGGGTGTGCAGGATCCCCTGCCGCAGCTCGGCGTCGTGCGACGGGTCGGTCGGACCGCCTCGATGGCCGTCCCGGACGGCGGCGGTGACCTGCGTGGCGACACTCATGAACACCTGCTCGTGCGAACGTCGGGCGAAAGGGAGAATGCGCGATTCATTTCAGAATTGAAAGTAGAGGAACGGGTTCGCGCTCTGCGTCCACATCATCAAGATCGAGACGGCGACCACCCCCAGCGCGGCCGCTGCGCGCGGAACCGTGATGCGGGAGGTGAAGGTCCAGGTGTTGGGCGCGCCCCACACCAGCAGCGCGGCCACCACGAACATGGTCACGTGCAGCCGCGTGTACATCGCCCCGGCGGCGACGTCCGACGCGGGGCTCACGGCGGCCAGGCCAAACAGCGACTTCAGCGTGGCCACCGCCTCGCCCAGCGTCTTCGCGCGGAAGAACACCCAGCTCAGGCAGACGACGAAGAACGTGATGCCGACGCGCAGCGGTCGCGCCAGCCGCCGGTAGACGCTGTCTTTGCCCTGCGCGCGCTCGAACGACAGCATGCCGCCGTGAATGGCGCCCCACAGGACGAAGTTCCAGCTGGCGCCGTGCCACAAGCCGCCGAGCAGCATGACGGTCATCAGGTTCACGTACGTGCGGCGCGGGCCGAGGCGGTTGCCGCCCAGCGGGATGTAGAGGTAGTCGCGCAGCCACGTGGAGAGGCTGATGTGCCAGCGCCGCCAGAAGTCCGTGATGCTGTCCGCCTGATACGGCGAATCGAAGTTCTGGATCAGCACGAAGCCGAGCATCAGGGCCAGCCCGCAGGCCATGTCCGAGTAGCCCGAGAAGTCGAAGTAGATCTGGAACGCGTAGCCGAGGAGGCCGAACCAGGCGTCGGGCGCGTGCAGCGCGCCGGCACCGAAGGCGGTGTCGGCGATGTGGCCCATCGGGTTCGCGATCAGGATCTTCTTCGCCATGCCGAACGCGAAGAAGGCGACGCCGCGCGCGAACTTGTCGAGCGTGTGCGCGCGGACGCGCATCTGCTCCTCGAGCGCGGCGTACCGGATGATCGGGCCCGCGACGAGGTCGGGAAAGAACGCCTCGAAGCACAGGTAGTCCGTGAACCGGCGCATGGGGCGGGCGTCGCCGCGGTAGACGTCGATCGCGTAGCTCATGGCCTTGAACGTGTAGAACGAGATCCCGACGGGCAGCACGACGTGAAAGATCGGGATGAGATCGCGCTCGATCCCCAGCAGGCGCCCCAGCGCGTTGACATTCTCCTCGACGAAGCCGGTGTACTTGAAGACGGCGAGCAGACCGAGGTTGGTGACGATCGAGATCACCAGCAGCGCCTTCATCTTGCGCGTGCGCGGGACCTCGCGGCCGATGACGGGCGGCAACCCGCCCGGCTCGTCGGGCAGCCCCGAGAGCTTCAGCAGACCGATGCCACACACGTAGTCGACGCTGGAGCCGAAGAACATGATGACGGCCCAGATCGGGTTCGCCCAGCCATAGAAGACATAGCTCGATGCGGCGATGAGCGCCGTGCGCGCCCGAAACGGTAAGAGGTAGTAGATGGTCAGAACGAGCGGAAGGAAGTAGAAGAGAAATACGTGGCTGGTGAAGACCAATGCCGCCTCCGGGGTTCGTATGATACAAGTGGCGAGTCGTTTGGCGGTTCACATAATCCGCGCCCGCCTCGCTCCTGACGTTCGTCCCGGTTGATTGCGACGCCCATGCGAGCTTCTCGTTCAGTGCTGCTAGCCTCCGTGCTGTTCTCGATGGCGCTCTACGCGCCGATCGCGCGCTGGCACGAGCGCGGGCGAGTTGACGCGCGCCTCCAGAGGCTGGATTGGCCGATGTTCGCAGAAGCTGGACACGGCGCGGACAGCGCCGCCACCGTCGGGGCCGCCGCCAGCGCATGCGATCCGACGCTCCTCGTGCGCGTGGGCGAGCTCGACGGGCTGCTGGCCAGCTGGCAGACCATCGGCGGCTGCGGGGCCGGCGCGGGCGCCGCGTCGAGCGCGGGGCTGAAGTGGATCGGCCGCAACGTGACCGGCGGCCTGTTCAACGTCCAGGAGCAGGTCAGCTACACCAACCTGGGAACAGGCGCCTATAATGAGCGAAACTTTTTCATTAACACCTTCATAAACGCCGACATTGCGCAGAAGTGGAACGTCGGCCTCATCCTGCCGCTGGTCTACAAGTACCTGGACGACCCCCTGCACACGGCGCCGGACCCGGGATCCGCCGACTACTCGAATGGCGGCCTGGGCGACATCAGCTTGCTCGTGACCCGTCGCCTGGGGGCCACGAATGCGACGTCGCTGACCGGGATCGTGGGCCTTCCCACTGGCACGTGGGACGCCACGTACCCGTCGGGACGCGTGCTCAATCAGAACGCTCAGCTCGGGTACGGCAAGCTGACCGGCGCGGTGGTGCTCGACCGTACGTTCGACGAGATCTGGGGTCTGCTCGTGGTGGGCGGCGTCGCGGCGTACCGCGGAGGCCACAACGAGCTCGACAACTACCGCGCACCGACGGCCAGCGTTTACGGGTACGGCGGTTACTTCGTTGGGCCGTTCGTTCCGTCGTTGGGGTTGGTTCTTTCCGGATTCAAGGGACACGACATCGATCAGCGATCGGAGCAGTTCACGCCGCTGGTCAGCTTGAGCGGGCAGGCTTCGCTGGAATGGTCCACCGACTGGATCGCCCTGCTGCTGGCCGCCTCAGTTTCGTACAAATATGACGGCGTGCCTCTGGACGAATCGGGTCAACCCCGGTCGCAATGGGGCTTCATGCCGTGGACGGTCGCGCTGGGCGTGTCATTGGCCCCATTTTAATTTGATGGTTTCAGTCGGCAACGCGCTCTAACGCAGCGTCGTATTGCGCACTGTCGGCCCCCGCCGAGAAAGGCAGTCATCATGAAGCGAGCCCAGCCGTTCCGAGCGCGGTCGCTGCTCTGCGCGGTTTTCCTGCTGGGCTGCGGCGTCGAGGCGCACCCCATCGCGCCCCCGATCGGAGGCGGCTCGACGACGTCGAGCGGCGGCACGACGGGTATCACGAGCGGCGCGGGCGGCAGCACCGCATCGGGCGGCTCGACGGGGCTGGGTGGCTCGTTCGGCACCGGTGGCAGCTCCGGAGGAAGCGTGTCGACGGGCGCCGGCGGTTCCGCGGCGGGCGGCACCTTTGGAAGCGGCGGCTCCGCCAGCGGAGCGGGCGGCTCCGCGAACGGGACCGGCGGCTCCGCGAACGGGACCGGCGGCTCCACGATGGGAACGGGCGGGTCGCCGGTGAGCGGCGCCGGCGTGACCATCAACGGCAAGTTCGTGCCCAAGGAGAAAGCCGTCGTCTTCATTCACTTCGGCCACTCCAACATGCGCGGGCAGGCGAGCAAGCCGGCCAGCCTGATGTCCTACTTCTACAACACGCAGGACGGCCTGTGGACGTACCGCGGTTCGTTTGCGGCGGCCAAGGAAGAGACGGCGCCGGAACCTCCGAACACCACCGCCGGCCCGGGGATGGCGATCCTCCACTCGGCCCAGGACGCCCGCCAGGCCGGCAGCGACGTGCAATTCATCTCGATCGGCTACGGCAAGGGGTCGGCCACGACCGTCGATTACGCGACGACCGGCACGTATTACGGCGCCTTCATGACCTGGGCGAAGGCGCTCAAGGGGAACGTCACCTTCGGCGCCATCGTGATCATGCTGGGCATCACCGACGGCGAGCACCTGCCGAGCAACCAGGTTTCCGGCTTCCCGATGCGGATGGCGCAGATCATCTCCAGCATTCGCGCGGACCTGGGCGAACCCAACCTGCCCGTTCTGTTCTGCGACTACGAACAGAACGCGACCGGAACGCTGGCCCCGACGGGCTCCGTCGGCGTCGTCATGCAGCCCCTCATCCGGATGCTTCCGTCCATGGTCACCAACCTCGCGCTGGTGCCGACCGACGGGATCGAGATGCAAGACGATCACCACTTCGACATGCAGGGACACAAGGACTGGGGCGGGCGGGTCATCAGCATCATGAAGACGAACGGCTGGTACAAGTGGTGAGGCCGAGAGACTTCCGCCCGCCACTGGGCGACCGTTGCGATTGACCAGACGGCCGATCGTGTTCGGCGCCGTGGCGATTGGCGCCGCGCTGATCGCGCTCGGACCGATCGCGGATGGCGACATCTACTGGCACGTCGCCGCCGGGCGCGAGATCTGGCGGCGCGGGGCGCTGCTGCACACCGACCCGTTCACGGCGAGCGCGGCCGGGCGTCCCTGGATCGACGTTCACTGGCTTTTCCAGCTGGCGGTGGCCGCCGTGTACGGGGCGTTCGGCGCGGCCGGACTGGCCGTGGCCAAGGCCCTGGCCGTGGCGGCGGGCGCGACCGTCGCGACGCGAGCCGCGGAGCGCGGCGGGGGTCCCGTGGCGCGCGACGGCTGCGCGGTCGCCTCGCTCATCCTGCTGTTCCTGGCCCGTCACCTGCTGCCGGTGCGCCCGGTGCTGGTGACGCTGCTCCTCCTCGCCGCGTTCTTGCTGATCCTGGAGGCGAACCGGGCCGACGCGCGACCAGCATCAGCGTGGCGAGCGCCGCTGCTGGCGCTTCCGTTGCTGCAGATCCTCTGGGTGAACTGCCAGGGACTGGCGCCGCTGGGCCCGGCGCTGGTCGGTTGCTACCTGCTGGGCGCGCTGCTCACGCCAGGGGCGAACGGCGACCGCCGCGCGGCGCTGCCGCTGGCCCTGGCGCTGGCGGGCTGCCTGCTGGCGTCGTTCGGCACGCCCTACGGCCTGTCAGCCGTCACCCTGCCCGCGCGCCTGTTGGGACGCATCACGCCCGGCAACAATATCTTCAGCACCGCGATCGCCGAGAACATCCCGCCTTTCGTCCTCGAGCGCACGTCGCCGGAGATGACCGCCCACCTGCGCGCCGTCCTGATCGTCACCGCCGCCGCGCTGCTGGTGATTCGCCCGTCGCTCCCCGCTCCGCACGTGATGGCGCTGGCCGCGTTCGGCGGGCTGGCCTTGATGGCGAACCGCAACGTGATCCTCTTCTACTGGCTCCTGGCGCCACTGGGCGCGATCGCCCTCGCCCCCGCGGCCGCCCGCCGTCTCGCGTCGCTGCGCGCGCCGCGCTGGCTGACCGCGCGCGCGCGCCGGGCGCTGCCTCGCCTCGGGTTGGCGGCAGCGCTTGGCGGCAATCTGGCCGCAGCGACGGTCGCGCTGGCCCGCGAGGCGCCGGTCGGCGCCCCCACACCCTTCCATTTTCCGACCGAGTCGGCCCGGATTCTCGCCGAACGGGGCGCGACGGGAACGGTGTTCGCGCCCGACCACGCGAGCGGCTATCTCGAGCTGTTCGTTCCTGGCCTGCGCCCGTACATCGACACGCGCCTCATCCTCCACAGTGCCGGCGAGTACGCCGACTACCTGGGCGTCTTCGACGAGCCGGCCTCGTTCGACGCGCTGGACGCGCGCCAGCGCTTCGACTACGTCGTGCTCACGACCGCCTATCCGGATCGCTACCTCGGCCTCATCTCACACCTGGCCGCCGACGCCGCCTGGCGGCTGGTCTACACCGACGGGTTCGAGGTGCTCTTCGCGCGGACGGGCGAGAGCGTGGACGTCGGCGACCCGGGCACCGTCGCCCGCATCGCAACGGCGCTGGATCGCCGGTATGCGTCGCTGCCCCAGGCGGGCGCGGCGGCGCGCGTCGACCTGGCGCGGCTGCTGGTCGTGCTCGGCCATCCGGCGAGCGCGCTGGCCGTGCTCGACGCGGTCGACTCCCGGGCCGCCGCCGAGCTTCGGGCGCGCGCCCAGCTGGCGGCGGGCGACCTCGCCGCGGCCGAAGCGCTGGCCCGGGTGCGGCTGGCCGCCAGCCCCGACGACGTCCGCAGCCTCACGCTTCTGGCCGAGGTCGCGCTGGCCCGGGAGACGCCCGACGAGGCGCGCCGCTATCTCGCCCACGCTCTCGCCGTCGATCCCTACGACCCGGAGGCGCGCGGCGTGCTGGCGCGGCTCGAACAGCAGCGCCCGCTCCGTCCGGCGCGGGCGCACGAATCGTGATGTTCGAACCAATTGACCGGAACCGGGCGATCTGCGACACCGACGGCTTGCGGTGTCCACACGGATGCGCGGCTGTGGCGCGGTCACCCGGACGCGCTGCGGTCCTGGCGACCGCGCTGGTTGTCCTGGTCGCGCTGGCCTCGGCGCCGGGCGCGGCGCTGGCGAGCACCAAGAAGAAGCATTCGAAACACACGCCGGCCGCGCACCACAAGAAGCACCACGAAGGCGCGACCGAGTCACCGGCGACGGAAGAAGCCGCCCCGGCCGAACCTGCGGACGACCAAGCCGAGCACGCCGGTAAAGAGAGCCGCGAGGAGGCCCAGCCGGAGGGGGAGCCCGCCGAGCCCGCCGAGGACACCATCGCGCGGCCCCCGCGTTCCCGCGGTTCGACCTTAGGCAAGCAGGGCGAGAGCGAAGAGCAAGGCGAGACCGCCGAGGCGGCCGGCGAGACCGGAACGCGGCCCCCGCCCGCGCTCCGCGGCGGGATCGGGATCGGCGCCGTCTATCGCACCCTGAAGTGGACGGGCGGCCGCCCGTCGGGCCTGGCCGACTATTCCATGCCGCACGGGCCCGAGCTGGGCGGCTGGCTCGAGATCTACCCGGGCGCGTTCGTCGACCGCGGCCTGGGCGCCGACATCGGCGCCATCCTCTCGTTCAACCGGGGGTTCGGCATCTCGTCGACGTCCGGCGCCGGCGTCACGGCGGACGCGATCTTCGAGGACTTCCTGATCGGTTTGAAGATGCGCTTCCCGCTGGGCGTGTTCACGCCCCACGTGTCGGCCGCTTATGGGGGGCGCGTCTTCCTGTTCACGCCCCGCCTCCCGGAGGTGCCGAGCGTCTTCTACTCGTTCGTCAGACTGGCCGGCGGCGCGCGCGCCCAGATCGGGAGCGCGATCGACGTCGAGGCCGAGGTCGCCTATCTGCCCGTCGTCGATTCGGGCAAACAGGCCGGCTACATCGGGGCGCCCGAGTACTTCCCCGGGCTCGGCAACTACGGCCTCGAGGCCGGCGGGTCGGTCGGCGTGCGGGTCACGGGCATGTTCGGCCTGCGCGGCGGCGTCGACTTCCGCCAGTTCTCGCTGGACCTGACCCAGGCCACCGGCATGCTGAAGGGCAATCAGGCGACCGACCGCTACCTGACGATCTGGGGCGGCGTCGAGATCGTGCTCGACGGCGCCGGCGACAACGGCGCCGCAAAACCGCGCCCCGAGAACCGCCCGCCGGCCCCGCCCATCGATTCGGCGACCGACTGAGCCTAGAAGAACAGCCCCAGTCGCAGGAAGTCGATCTCGGGGAACGGGTAGCGGACGATGAACTTGGCGACGGAGCGGACGCTGTCGACGTTGCTCTGAGCCTGGTCGATGACGTCCTGCGGGACGCTGCTGGTCGGCTGGGATGGCACGGGCTGCCCGTTGTAGGTCGCGGTGACGACGGGCTCCTTGGGGATCGGGATCTGGAGACCCAGGTTGATCCCGAAGCAGAGTCCGGAGTCGCCGATGAACATCCAGCCGACTTGCGGGATGAAGAACGCGCCGGACATGTCGGCCTTCACGTTCAGGTGACCGTTGTCGACGGTCTCGCCGAACGAGGCCTCGAAGTTTTGATAGCCGAGCCCGGCGCCCAGGAAGAACGACCCGCCGAAGGGGTACCAGCGAAACACCCCCTGCATCGCCTTGAGATCCAGCTTGGCGTCGACGGCCGGGACCGACAGCTGCGGCAGGAAGCTCCCCTCGATGCCCAGCCCGAACCAGCGGCCCACCTTGAAGGCCAGCTCCAGCTCGATGGGGCGCGGGATCGAGATGATTCCCAGGATCACGCCGACCCGCAGAGCGTCGTCCGCGGTCGACGACGCGGGCTCCGGGACCGGCGCATGGTGGTCGGGCGCCGGCTCGAACGTCGGGGGCAGCGCCTCGGCCGGGGCAGGCGGTGCGAGCGGCTCGACGGCGACGGGCGGGGCCGGCTCGGGCGCGGGCCAGGCGCCAGCGGGCGGCGCGTG
>CAZPUH010000093.1:0-15622 GCA_964589215.1 uncultured Myxococcales bacterium
AGCGGCGGCAGCGGCTCCGGCGGCAGTGTCGGGACCGGCGGCGCCGCCAACACGGGCGGCGCCTCGCAGACGGGCGCGGGCGGCGCGATCGCGACGGGCGGCAGCCAGGCGACCGCTGGCGCGGGCGGTGCGAACAGGGACGGCAGCGGCGCCGACTCCGGCGGCGATGCGGGCTGCTCGTGCCGTACCGGACCGCAGGGTCCGGGGCCGCTGGACGGGCCGCGCGGTGCCTGCCTGCTGGTGGCGGCCGTGCTGCTCACCGGGCGGGGCCGGTCCCGGCGCCGGCGCCGGCCCGCGCGCTGACATCATCCTTTCCCGCAAATCGTTCGACCGTCCGATCAGCCGCTGCCGGACCCCTGCCGCGGTCCCATGATCCTCCCGCGGCCGAAGCCCGGCCGCAGGGAGGGCACGATGGCGACCGACAAGGCTGCAGCAGCCAGCATTCCAGAAAACGACGCGAGCGATGTCAACCGCGCGAACGCGACGGGCCGAACGCCGGTGGTGTTCGTCCATGGCCTGTGGTTGCTGCCCAGCAGCTGGGATCGCTGGGCCCTGCTGTTCGAGGAGGCTGGTTTCACCGCGCTGACGCCCGGCTGGCCCGACGACCCGGAGACTGTCGCCGAAGCCAACGCCCACCCGGAGGTGATGGCGCACAAGACGATCGGCCAGGTGGCGGACCGCTATGCGGCGATCGTGGGCAAGCTGGCCCGGCGGCCGGTGATCGTGGGGCATTCTTTCGGCGGCCTGCTGGCGCAGATCCTGGCGGGGCGCGGCCTCTCGGCGGCGACGGTGGCGATCGATCCAGCCCCGTTCCGCGGCGTCCTGCCGTTGCCGCTCTCCGCGTTGAAGTCGGCGTGGCCCGTGCTGGGGAACCCCGCCAACCGGAAGCGGGCCATCCCGCTGACCTACGATCAGTTCCGCTACGCGTTCGCCAACGCGCTGCCCGAGGACGAAGCCGAGGAGCTCTACAAGACGTTCGCCGTGCCCGCCTCGGGCGCGCCGCTGTTCCAGGCCGCCGTCGCCAACCTGAATCCCTGGACCGAGGCCAAGGTCGACACCGACAACCCGGAGCGAGGGCCGCTGCTCATCATCTCGGGGCAGAAGGACCACACCGTGCCGTGGTCGATCGCCAATGCCTCATTCAAGCAGCAGAAGGCGAACCCCGGCGTGACGGAGATCGTCGAGATTCCCGAACGCGGGCACTCCCTGACCATCGACAGCGGCTGGCGCGCGGTCGCCGAGACGGCGCTGGCCTTCGTGCGCCGCTTCGTCACCCCCTGACCGGGACCGAGGCGCGGGCGGTTTCGCTCAGGCGGCGCGCCGGAGCACCGGGCCGGCGATGACCGACATCCCGCTTGACCGGCGCGCGGGCGCGAGGCCAGTCTGGCGGGGATGGCCTTCGCCGCCCGTGGGCCCCTTTCAGAGCGCGTCGTTTGCCCGCAGTGCGGAGGCCGGCTGGACGCCGCGTCCGTCTGCACGTCGTGCGGGCAGGTCTACCCGCAGCTGGCCAGCGCCCGCGTCCTGCTGCCGAACCCGGCCGCCCACGTCGAGCACTGGCGAAAGCAGCTTGGCCTCATCGTTCACCAGGGGCGCGAAACGACGCGCGCCCTCGAGGCGCAGGCCGCCGAGGCGGACACGGGCGCCGCGACCGCCACCCGCCTGCGGGCGCTGGCGCGCTCGGTGGCCGACCAGGTGGCCGACCTCGCCGCGCTCCTGGGTCCCGCGCTGGGCGGCCCGCTGCCACCCGACGAGAACGCCGGCCTGCCGCGCGGCGCAACCGACTACATCACCTGTCTGTTCCGGGACTGGGCCTGGGCCGACGGCGCGGATCCGGAGAACGAGCGTTCGCTGACGGCAGTTCAGAAGGTCAGCGGCGGGCGCGCCCTCGGTCGCACGCTGGTGCTGGGCGCGGGCGGGTGCCGGCTGGCCTACGACCTTCACACGCGTGCGGGCGGAAGCGAGACCGCGGCCCTCGACATCGACCCCTACCTGCTGGTCGTGGCGGAAGCGGTCGTGCGCGGCGCGCGCGTCAGCCTGACCGAAGCCAGCGTCAACGCCCCCGAGATCGATCCCGTGGGGCGGCGCTGGACGTTGTCGGCGCCGGCGGGTGCGCTGGCGCCCGACGCCTTTCACTTCTTCCTGGCGAACGGGACGGAGCCGCCGTTCGCCCCCGAGACGTTCGACACCGTGGTCACCCCCTGGTTCATCGATCAGGTCCCGACCGATCTGCCCGCGCTGCTCCGGCGGATCTTCGCCTTGCTGGCCCCCGGTGGCCGCTGGATCAACCACGGCCCGCTCATCTACCGGCCCGACATGCTGCCCATCGCGCGCTGGTACGCGCGCCAGGAAATCTTCGACCTCGCGGCGGCGCTGGGTTTCTCCGTCGAGAGCTGGGAGACCGTCGCCCAGCCGCATTTCGTCTCGCCCCTCACCGGGCGGGGCTTGATCGAGAGCGTCCTGACCTTCGCGGCCCGCCGCCTCTGACCTTCGTCAGCTCTTGATGCCGATGCCGGTCAGCGGCGACGTGACGGCGCCTGCGCCGGACCCGAAGCTGGTCTGCGTCGACCCCATGATCTGCGCGGTCGTCAGCAGCGCCTTGCTGAGGTTGCCGCCCGGGAAGTTGTAGTGCCCGTCGCCCTGCAGCTTGCCGCCCGCCTTGCCCGCCAGCAGCACGGGCCACTCGGTGTTCGTGTGGATCTTGCCCCACGCGGTGTCCGACGTGACCAGCACCAGCGACTGGTCCAGCAGGTTCGACGCCCCGTGAGACGTCGCCTGCATCTTGGTGAGGAACTCGTTGAGGCAGGTCATGACGTAGTGAACGCCCGTGTCGACGCGCGGCTGGCTCGACTGATCGCCGGGGTCGCCGTGGCAGATCGTGTCGTGGAAGTCGGCGTTCATGTTCGAGCCGAGGTGGCGGTAGTAGACGTGGGCCGCCGGCAGCGAAAACACGAACGACAGCACGCGCGTCCGGTCGCACGCCAGCGCCAGCATCGAGAGGTCGCACATGGCGCTGTTCGTGGCGGGCGGCGCCTCGCTGTTGGTGTCCTTGCCGCCGGTGGGCGCCGTCGGGCTGGCGCAGATGGCGGGCGGCGGGGTCACGGTGCCGGTGCCGCCGCCCATGCCGCCCGCGCCGGTCGTCGTCGGCGTGCTGGTCATGAGCCGCATCTCGATGGCGCGGATCGAGTCCAGGTGCTGCTGCAGTCGCTGCTTGTCGGCGCTCCCCAGCTTCTTCTGCAGGGAGGCGCCGTCATTCAAGATCGCGTCGAGGACGCTCTTGCGGACGTTGGCCAGCTTCGTCGCCTGGCTGAGGCCGCTGCTGCCCCCCATGCCGCCGGCGCCGCCGCTGCTGCCGCCCGTGCCGGTCCCGCCGCCGCTCCCCATGAAGAGGCGCGTGAAGACCGACTTGGGGTCGTAGTCCGGGACGTTCTTGGCGTTGGGCCCCTTGTGCGACACCGTGGCCAGCGAGTCCTGCGGGCCGTTCGGCGTCGCCGGCGTGACGCCGACCTCGATCGACTTGAACGGCGCGCCGGCCCCGATGAGGTTGGCGACCACCTGATCGATCGACGCGGCGGTGACGGCGTTGCCGTTCAGGGGCGCGCCCGTGGTGGCGCCCGCCGAGCCGGAGGGGTGCTCGTTGCCGCCGACGACCAGCTGGTTCGTCAGCCCGCTGATGACCGTCAGATACGACTTCACGCCGGACAGCGGCTGCAGCTGCGAGCTGAGCGCCCAGTTCGAGCCCGTGCCGGTGTTCGTCGGCTTCCACACGCCCGGCAAGGAGCCGTTGCCGAAGAACCACAGCACGAACAGCGGCGGGACCGGCGTGGCCGTCTGGGCGTACGCCGTCCCGTTCGAGTTCAGCATGATCTCCATCAGCGGCAACGGGATGCTCACCGTGGCGCCCGTCGCCAGCACGCCTTTGAGAACCGTTCGTCGATCCAAAGTCTTTTTGACCATTGGGTGTACCGTTCGATCTGGGGTGAAGCAGAGGTTGCGGGCTAGGGTTGCGGCGTGACGGTGGAGAAGGCGTCGTTCGTGACGACCGCCAGGATCAGGTCGCGCATCTTGAAGCCCGACGCCTTGAACGCCGTGGCCACCGCGTTGAGCACGCTGCCGTCGACGTCCCGCTCGGCGTGGCCGACCGCGTACTGGTAGTACTTGCGCACCAGGCACTGCGCGACGGTGGCGCTCTGGCTCACCACGGCGCCCAGGCCGCGCGCGTCGGCGACGGCCTGTCCGTCGAACGCGCCGCTGGGGTCTACCGGCAGGCCGTTGTCGGTCGTCCGGTACTTGCCGATGGCGTCGAAGCTCTCCAGCGGCAGCCCCAGCGGATCCATCAGCGCGTGGCAGCCCGCGCAGGTGGGATCCTTCCGGTGCAGCTCGAGGCGCTGGCGCCGGGTCATCGGCGTGTCGGTCGGCTGGTCGACAGCGCCCTGGTTCACCCCGGGCGGCGGTGGCGGCACCGTCAGGCACATCAACGACTCACGCATGAACTTGCCGCGCAGCGTGGGCGAACCGAACTGCTGGTTGGCGAACTCGGAGAGCAGGCCGGCCTTGCTCAGCAGGCCCGAGCGCGTGCCGTCGGCGGGCAGGGACTTGGTCTGGAACGTCGTCGACGTCAGGCCGGTGGTATCAAGCCCGTAGAGCTTCGCGAGATCCGAGTTCACGACGACCTTCGTCGTGGTGAACAGGTCCATCACGCTGCTCTGATCGTCGAACACGACGGACGCCCAGGTGTCGCGGACATCGCGCACCATGGCCGTTTGAAGGCTGGGCGTGTAATCGGGAAACGACGGGTCCTTGGGCTGCGTCGCGATGCGATCGAGGCGCAGATACTCCTCGGCGAAGTTGCCGACCGATTCGCGGCCGGCCGGCGTGCCCAGCATGCGCGTCGCCTCGGCGAGAAGTCCGTCGGGGGTCGCCAGCATCCCGCTGGCGGCGTCGTCCATCAGCGTCTGGTCCGGGAGGCTGTTCCAGATGAGGAACGAGAGCCGCCCCGCCATTTCATAGCCGGTGAAGCGCATGGCGCCGTTGGCGGCCGGCGCGCCCAGCTCCGGGCGGTAGAGGAAGTTCGGAGACTCGAACAGCGCCACGGTCGCCCAGCGCGCGCCTTCGACGGCGCTGCCCAGCGTCGTCGTCGCGCCGGCGGACAGCGTCCCGAACTGGTCCAGCTCGGCGCTGGTCAGCGGCCGGCGCCAGGCGCGGAGCCCCAGCTTCTGGATGTAGCCGCGCAGGCAGGTGTCGGTGCTCTGGCCGGTCGGCGTGCAGCCCATGAACTGGGACCGCTTCGTCGAATCCGAGAACACGACGTCGACGGCGCTCTCGACCGCCGTGTTGTACTGCTCGGCCCCCTGGTCGGAGGTGACGACGACCGCCGCGCCGACCGTCGCCATGTTCGAGTCCCAGCTGTCGGCGTCCAGCGTGGTGATGTCGACCGTGTACCCGAAGACGTCCTTGAGCGCGTTCCGGAACTGCGTGCGCGTCAGCCGCCGCAACATGGCCGGCGCCGGGTTGAACGGCGGTGGATTGACGACGATCGTCCCGACGTCGACCGGCTTCGCGGGCGTGCCGCCCGTGCCGAGGTTGCCGGAGCCGCTGCCGCCCGCGCCCGACGGATCCCCCGTGGAGGTCCGCGCGCCCGGGGGAGTCATCCCGATTTTGCCGACGCACCCGACCGCCAGTGCCAGGGCACAGGCCGCCACGAGCTTCTTTCTCGCGGGGAGTGCGGCAGGGTGAGGGAGAGACGGCTTGTTCATCGTGTTTCTCCGAGATCTGGGAGTCGGGTCCGCAACGACTTCATGGGCCAAGGCCCACCGCGCCCGTCACCTGAACTCTCGGGAGCCGGTCGTTATTGTGAAGAATTTTTTCAAATCGGACGGCCGGCGGGTCGGGATGTGGCGCGATGTGGGGGAAGCGCGCACCCCGGGCCTCACCCGGCACACCAGATCGGACCGGCGGTTGTTGAGGGCGGCAGCGCGCGGCGCGTAGGATGTCGCGCATGTGGCGAGGCCGCGCCGCCTGCCTCCTGGTCGCCGCGCTCGGCTGCACGCGCGGTCGGCCGGCGCCGGGGGGGCCACCCGACCTCACGATCCTTTATGGGGCGGACCTGCGCGGGGCGGTGGCGTCGCCGCCCCGTGCCGCCGGCGGGCTTGCGCGGCGGGCCACCCTGGTCGATCGGGCGCGCCTATCCGCGAACGCCCTGGTGCAGGTCGATGCCGGCGACATCGCCCCCGCGGCCGAGGACGACCCCGGTCTGGTCGACGCGGCGGGCCGGGAGGCGCAGGCGCGGCTCGCGTTGCGGGCGTACCGGCGCATGGGCGTCGACGCGATCACCGTCGGCGAGCGCGACCTGGCGCTGGGCGCGGTGAAGTGGCGCGCGCTGTGCGAGGAGGCGAAGGTCCCCGTCGTCGCGGCCAACGTCGTGGGACCCGACGGTCAGCTCCTCTTCCCCGCGTACCGGATCGTGGGCACCGGCGTGGGCGTGCTGGGTTTGTTCGAGGCACCCGCTCAGGGATGGACCGCGCCGCCCGGCGTGACCCTCACCGATGCGATGGCAGCCGCGCGCGTGGCCGTGCAGTCGCTGCGCGGGCAGGGCGCCCGCGTGATCGTCGGGCTGTTCCACGTCGCGGGCAGTGCCTCACGCGCCCGCGCGATCGCGGATGCCGCGGGCGTCGACGTGGTCGTTCTCGGTCACGGCGGAGAGCCGGCTTCGCCCCGCATCGTCCGGGCGAGCCCGCGAGGCGCGGACCTCGGGCGCGTCGACGTTCGCCTAGGCGGTGGTGGCCCGCCGCGGCTGGAAGATCGCCTTCTACCCGTCGCCGCGGACGTCCCCGAGCAACGGGGCGTGCACCTGCTGGTGCGGGTCGCCAGCGGGCCGATCGCCGCGACGTTCGCGGAAAGCGTCGCCGCGATGAAGGCCGCCGGGACCTCGAGCTACGGCGAGAACTGGACGTTCGGTTCCACGGCCTTGTGCAGCGGCTGTCATGCCCCCGAGGCGGCGCAGTGGCAGACCACCGATCACGCGCACGCGTTCGCGACCCTGAAGAAGGCGGGAAGGGACCGGGATCCCGCCTGTATGGGCTGCCACGTCACCGGCTTTCTTCTGCCGGGTGGCGCGCAGAACTTCGAATCGGCCGCTCAGTTCCAGAACGTCGGGTGCGAGGACTGCCACGGACCTTCGGTCGCCCACGTCGCGTCGACGAACAAGCGCGCCGGAACGTCGCGCGCGGTCGACGCGACTGTCTGTCTCGGGTGTCACACGCCCGACCAGAACGTGGGCCCGTTCGTGGTGGCTGCCGCGATGCGGGAGATCGTTGGCCCGGGCCACGGCCTTCCGGCGCACTGAGCCACACACCGACCGACCTGTAACAAAACGTAACAAAAGTCGGGTGGTCTTCGCAAATCATGTAGGGCTCGCAAGCAATTGTCGGATATCCGACCCTTAACCCCCCGTCCGCCCCCCCTTTCCTGGAGAAGGTCCAAATGAAGGAGACTCGCCTCATCGTTTCCCTTGCGCTGCTGTTTGGCGCCACCTCCCTGGCCTGCACATCCTTCTCGTCGGGGGGGAGTAGTGGCAGCGGCGGTAGCGGTCCGACCACCGGCTCGGGCGGGTCTACCGGCTCGGGCGGCGGGAGCAGCACCGGGACCGGCGGCACCGAAACGACGGGGACGGGCGGCGTCGGCACGACGGGAACGGGCGGCGTCGGGACCACGGGGACGGGCGGTGTCGCGCCGACGGGCACGGGTGGCGTCGGGAACACGGGCAGCGGCGGCACGGGAACGGGCGGTCGAGGAACGGCCGGCTCCGGTCCC
The DNA here is from genome assembly GCA_964589215.1 of uncultured Myxococcales bacterium. Lineage (GTDB taxonomy): Bacteria > Myxococcota_A > Polyangia > Fen-1088 > Fen-1088 > JADGRB01. The sequence continues at coordinate 7,810 of CAZPUH010000093.1, forward strand.
GGCACGGGCGGCACCGCGGGCTCCGGCGCCGGCGGCATGGTGACCACGGCGGCCACTCCCTGCAGCATCCTGGCGGCCGCCGGGAACGCATGCGTGGCGGCCCACAGTACCGTTCGCGTCATCTACCCGGGCTACACCGGGCCTCTGTACCAAGTCTGCAAGGGGGCGTCGGCGCCCGGACCGAACTCGTGCCCGGGCGGCAACACCAAGGACATTGGCAGCGTGGGCGGGTACGCGGATGCCACGACCCAGGACACGTTCTGCACTGGCGGAAGCTGCACCATCTCGATCGTCTACGACCAGTCGCCGATGAAGAACGATCTCAAGCCCGCCCCGGCCGGGGGCGCGAAGAACAGCCCCGACAATCCGGTCGTTGCGACCGATCTCCCGATCAAGCTGAACGGCCACTCGGTGTACGGCATGTACTTCAAGCACGGCTCGACGAGGGGGTATCGCGCCGGCTGCACCGCGTGCGGCGTCGTGACGCCCAAGGGGACGGCCACCGGCGACCAGCCCGAGACCGAATACATGGTCACCAGCCAAAAGGGTCTGTACGACGGCTGCTGCTTCGACTACGGCAACGCCGAGACCGACTCACACGACGACGGCAACGGAACGATGGAAGCTGTGTACTTCGGCGGCGGCGTCGTCTGGGGAACGGGGACTCCCGGTGGCCACAATAACGGTCCCTGGGTCATGGGTGATCTGGAGAACGGCCTTTATGCCGGTTGGGCGAACAATTCCGACCAGAACATCCCCGGGAACGTCGCTCTGAAGTACGACTACGTATCCGCGTTTCTGGTTGGCGACACCAAAGAGAAGAACAACGGGAACGGTCGATTCGCGCTGTACGGTGGCGACGCGACCACCACCAACCTCCAAACTCTCTATGACGGGCCGCGCCCGTATCCGCCCGGGCGAACCGGCTACATTCCCATGAAGAAGCAGGGGTCGATCATCCTGGGGATCGGCGGCGACAACAGCGACGACAATGGCGGCCAGTTCTTCGAGGGCGTCATGGCGAGCGGCGCGGCTTCGCTCGCCACCCTGCAGGCGGTCCACGCGAACATTGCAGCCGCCGGCTACGGCAAATAAGCTCGCCCCGCTCACGTCACCTCACGACAAAGGAACCGATACCGATGGTGCGAGGACTGTCGAGGTCGCTGGCGTTTGGGTTGTGTCTGGTCTCCGTTTCGGCCGCGGCGCAAGAGGAAGCACCCGCCGCGGCTGGCGAACCCGCTGAATCTCCGACCGAACGGCAGGCGGCGGAGCCGCCCCGCGCGCAGCCGCTGCCTGAGACGGTGACGCCGCCTCCGTTCGTTCCGCCGGAGGAGAAGCGCCAGCCAGAACCGGAAGGGTGGCACACGGAGGTGCACGGCTACTTCCGGGCGCCGGTGTCGTTGGGCATCAGCTCGCGCCAGAGCCCCGACGATCCGAACGGTCCCGCGAACAGGCAGATAACGTACGGGCCCAACCGCGTCTTCGACTGGAACTACTACAGCTTCGCGTACACACGCCTCCAAGAGCAGGACTGGGCGGAGCTGTTCGTTCACGAGAAGAAGAAGCACGTCGACGCGGCCCTCGCCTGGATGGGGTACTGGTACCAGGGCGTGGGCTTCCGAAACCCGGACGCCGCGTGGGCGCCCGGCATGGCCTATCTGACTCTCGACACCGACTTCAAGATGACCGACACCATCTCGCCGAACATCGCCGTGACGATGGGGGCCTGGTGGCCCCGGTTCGGCTACTTCGAGAAGTACGACACCTACACGCTGGGCCGCTACCGCCAGATCGGCGAGCAGGCGAAGCTCACCGTTCCGCTCTCGCCCGACCTGTCGGTGGCGCTGGTCGAGGGGTTCGGGACCTCCCGCGACGGTTCCTACAACTTCAGCATCCAGGGCAACCCGCTCTACGCCGGCCAGACAAACATCGACGTCATGACCTGGGAAAACCTGGAGGTCATGTACAAGACGTACGTCGACGCGGACGTGCATTTCAGCACGCAGTGGACCGCTGACCCGAGCTTGATTCCGGACACCGTGATGGGGCCGAAGAGCTACACGCCCGCGTCGCAGGCGCACGTCTCGGTCCTCGGCGGTGAGGTCCACGTGAACGTGCCGCTTGCCGGTCACCTGTGGCTGTCGCCGTCGTTCATCTCCGTGCGGAACGGATGGGCCCTGGCCTCCGGCACGGAAGTGATGCACGGCCTGGGCGGCTTGGGCCTTGCGCAGAACTATCTGGCGTGGACGGGCAACACCGACGCTTCGACCGGCAGTGGGTCGCTGTTCAACTTCGGCTTCCTGTACGAAAACTCGCTCTCCGGGGTGCTCGGCAAGCCCCGCGGCAGCATGCTGCCCGACGTCTCGGTGAGCATCTTCGGGCTATACATGGACGCCAGCCTCGACTTGCCGGCCAGCGCGTCGGCGCAAGGCGCGGTCGCGCCGCAGAGCACGATCAAGCAATTCAAGTACGGCGCGGACGCCAACCTGCAGCTCGCCGAGTGGGTCGGCTTCATGCTGCGCGGGGACATCGTCAATTACAACGTGGGCGAAGGCGGCTACACCTTTGCGGCCGTGACGGCGCGCCTGCAGTTCGCATCCCACTTCCTGTCCAGCGAGCGGATGTACCTGCAGTACTCGCGCTACATCTACGGCGACAAGATCGTGCTGAACGCGAACTGGCCATGGGGCGGGTCGCTGGTCCAGGGCAGCAGCGTCCTTCAGCAGCAGCCGGCCTACTCGGGCAAGCAGCCCGACGAAAACGTCATCAAGCTTCAGTCCGAAATCGCGTTCTGACGCGCGGCTCTGCGGTTCAGGGTCGGCGCGCCGACGCGTCGTAGCCCGGCGCGGGGCGGCATCCAGGCGAAAGACGTCACTCGATGCGGGGCGGAGGTACGCCGACCGTTCGCGTGTCGGCGACCCTTGGCCGGCGCGTCGGGGGGGAGGGGCGGCTCCCAGCAAAACGATTGGGTGCCTCCGTTCGGCTGGAATAGCGCAGCGGCGGGTACGTTCACATTTCGTCGCCCTGTTGGCCGCCGGTCACGAGTACATTCCCACCCTCGCTTATGAACAATTCCAGTTTTGCATCGCGGTGCCTTGGGGCGTGGATGTGCTTGCTTGCGTGCGTGGCGGTGACCGGCTGCAAGACCGGAAATGTGCTGTCCGCCCCCGACGGCGGCACCGGCGGAAAGGGTGGGGCGGCCGGGAGCAGTGCCGGCAGGGGGGGCGCCGGCGGATCGGCTGCGCATGGCGGGGCGGGGGGGAGCCAGGGCGGGACGGGCGGCAGTCGCGATGGCGGCACCGCGGACGGCCCGGTTGCGTGCGGGACCGAGGGGCTCCCGTGCTGCAAAGGCGACACCTGCACCGGAAGCTCGGTATGCGCCGTCGGGACCTGTGCGGCTTGCGGCGGAATGGGACAGCTCTGCTGCGCCGGCAAGACCTGCGCCACAGGTGTCGCTTGCTCGGAGGCCGGCACCTGCGGCGTTTGTGGCGGGCCGGGGCAGCCTTGCTGCGCTGGATCCACATGTGCTGCCGGGAACCTGTGCGGCAGCCAAGGATCCTGCGTGGCGTGCGGCGGCAACCAGCAGCCCTGTTGCGACGGAGTGACGTGCGGCAGCGGATTCACGTGCTCGGGAGGGATGTGCTCGGCGTGCGGCGGCCCCGGGCAACCGTGCTGCGGCACCACCTGCGCGGCGGGCGCGGTCTGCGATCAGAACACGGTTTGTAGCGCCTGCGGCGGTGCGAATCAGGCCTGCTGCGCGGGTAACACTTGCAGCGCTCCGTCCACCATTTGCGCCGCGGGTAAGTGTGCGGCCTGCGGTGGCACGGGGCAGCCGTGCTGTGCCGCGAACACCTGCGCTGCCACCGGTGAGACCTGCATGAACGGGGCTTGTGGAACCTGCGGTGGCAGCGGGCTTCCGTGCTGCGCGGGGTCGACGTGTGCGGCGGGGTTCGCCTGCTCGTCCTCGACACAGAAGTGCGCCGCTTGCGGGGGCAGCGGGCAACCGTGTTGCGGCGGCACCGACTGCAGCAGCGGGTTCGTGTGCGGCACCGACAAGACGTGCAGCGCGTGCGGCGGCGCCGGCCAGCCCTGCTGCGGCACGACCTGCGCGGCGGGCGCCGTTTGCTCGTCCGCCGGCAAGTGCCAGGCGTGCGGAGGTGCGGCGCAGCCGTGCTGCGCGGGTGGGACCTGCACCTCGGCGACGAACGTTTGCTCCGGCGGAACCTGCGCTGCCTGCGGCGGCGCCAACCAGCCGTGCTGCGGCGGCAACAGCTGCGGCGGTGGGTACGTTTGCTCAGCGGGGACCTGTACGCCATGCGGGGGCACTGGCCAGCCGTGCTGCGGGGGAGCCTGTACCGATACGACGCAGGTGTGCATGAACGGCACCTGCGGCACGTGCGGCGGTATGGGCCAGGCCTGCTGCCCCGGATCGAACTGCGCGGCGGGGTACCTGTGCTCGACGACGACGTCCAAGTGCGTCGCCTGCGGCGCGGCGGGGCAGCCGTGTTGCGGGACGAACTGCAACACCGGGGCGATCTGCGCGACGGGCGGCAGCTGCGCCGCGTGCGGCAGCCTGAATCAACCCTGCTGCGGGAACGTCTGCTCCGGCGGCACCGTCTGTGCCGCGAACACCTGCGCGACGTGCGGCGGCGCGGGCCAGCCGTGCTGCGCCGGTAGTGCGTGCTCGGCCAGCGGCTACACCTGCTCGGGCGGGAGCTGCGTGGCGTGTGGCGGCGCCAACCAGCCTTGCTGCGGCTCGAGCTGCAGCTCGAGCAGCCTCATCTGCACGTCCGCAGGCAAATGCGCGACGTGCGGCGGCGTGGGGCAGGTCTGCTGTGCCGGCGGCTCGTGCACCGGAAGCAGCGTCGCCTGCATGAACGGCACTTGCGGAAGCTGCGGCGGCAGCGGCCAGCCGTGCTGCCCGAACTCGACCTGCGCCACCGGGTTCCTGTGCTCGTCGGGGACGTCGACCTGCGTGGCCTGCGGCGCCGCAAAAGAGCCTTGCTGCAGCGGCCAGTCATGTGGGACCGGAACGGTCTGCGCCTCGTCGGGCAGCTGCGTCTCATGCGGCGGTGCCGGACAACCCTGCTGCGGCACCACCTGCGGCGCCGGCGCGATCTGCTCCGGTGGCACCTGCGCCGCGTGCGGCGGCAGCAACCAGCCCTGTTGTACGGGCAACGTGTGCACGGCCACGGCGACGATTTGCAGCTCCGGCAGTTGTAAGGCGTGCGGCGGAAGCGGCCAACCGTGCTGCGCGGGCAACGCCTGCAGCACCACCAGCCTGACTTGCTCGGGCGGCTCCTGCACGGCGTGCGGCGGCGTCAATCAGCCATGCTGCAGCGGCTCGAGTTGCAACAGCGGCGCATTCTGCAACACCTCTGGGAGCTGTTCCGCCTGCGGGGGCAGCGGCCAACCGTGCTGCTCCGGCAGCTCGTGCGGCGCCAACCTGACCTGCTCCGGGGGGACCTGCAGTTGCGGGGGCAACGGGCAGCCATGCTGCGGCGGTGTCGGCGGCAGCTGCTCGGCTGGCGGCACGGTCTGCGGTTCGAGCGGCACCTGCGGCAGTTGCGGCGGACTCAACCAGCCCTGCTGCGCGAGCAGCAGTTGCACCGCCTCTGGCACGGTCTGCTCTGGCGCCACCTGCGTCGCGTGCGGCGCCAAGGGGCAGCCCTGCTGCAGCAGCTCCAAGTGCGGCGCCAACCTGACCTGCTCCGGCGGAACCTGCGCCTGCGGCGCATCGGGGCAGGTCTGCTGCAACGGCACCACCTGTAACAGCGGGCAGTTCTGCAACGGCGGCGTGTGCGCGGCGCTGGAGTCGAACGGCACGCCTTGCGCGACGAGCAGTCAATGCACCAGCGGACATTGTACGAACGGTGTTTGCTGTCAGGTCTCCGACTGCGGGGCGTGCATGCAGTGCGGTGGTGCCGGAGCCTGTGCTTTCGCGCCATCGGGCGCGGACGACTCCGCTCACGGATGCGCGGCCTATAACGGCGTTGGCTACGACACCAACTGCACGGCCGGCTGCGATGGGCAAGGCGGTTGCCTGCCGGCACCGGTCGGCACCAGCTGCGGGCCAACCCAGTGTACCAACTTCCCCATCCCGATGACGGGGGCGCAGTATGATTCAGCCGAGGCGGCGATGATGGTGTGTACCGGATCGGCGGGTTCCGGATCCTGCAAACCAGCAGGCGGGTATTGCGGGTTTTACATCTGTGCGGACGCGTCGAGCTGCAAAACCAGATGCGTGACCAATTCGGATTGCGTAACCGGCTCGTTCTGCAACGGCGGAAGTTGCGTAGCACAGTGATCTCGACGCCAACTTGCTGGCGGGGGCGTCGGGCGATGCTGGCGGCAGCTGTGGTTTGGACGGCCGTGTCTGGCGCCGTGGTCGCCGCTCCCGCGAACGATCCTTTGGCGGCCGGCATCGCGCTCCGGAAAGCGGGCGACGATCAGGGCGCGCTGCCGTTGTTCGAGAAGGGGTACCGCGACACCCACGCGCCGCGCGCGGCCGCCCAGCTTGGGCTGTGTGAGCAGGCGCTCGGGCGGTGGCTCGACGCAGAGACGCACATCACGGAGGCGCTGAAGGCCGACGACGACCCGTGGGTACGGAAGAACCGCGCCACGCTGGACAAGGCGCTGGTCGTGACCAAGTCGCGGATCGGCCGACTGGAGATAACGGGTGAGCCGACGGGCGCGGACGTGCTCGTCAACGGCATCGAGATCGGCAAGCTGCCGCTGGCGGAACCCATCCGCGTCGTGGCTGGCGAAGTGCAGGTGGAGTTGCAAAAGAGCGGGCATCAGCCTGCCTCACGGACGATCACCGTCGCGGGTGGGGCGTACCAGAAAATTGCGCTGCGCGCGCAGCGCGAGGCCGTCACCCCGCCGCCGCCCGCCCCAACGCCCGCGCCAGCTTCCGAACCGTCGGTTACCGAGACGACGGCCTCAGCGACGGTGACCGCGACCGACGAAGGGCCCCCAACGAATCGGTGGCGCGTTCCCGTGCGGTGGGTGAGCCTGGGCTTGGGGGCCGCGTCGTTGGGCGTGGGCGTGTACGGTGTTCTGCAAAACCGATCGATCGTCGACAACAAGTTCGACCCGAATTGCGGGATCAGTCCGCGAACCGGCCAAGCGGAGCTCAAGACCGGCTCGACATCGACGGCCGAGCAATGCAGCGACTGGAAGAGGCAATACGAGACGGCCTCGACCATCGGGGTCATCGGGCTCATCGGCGCCGGCGTGTTTGTGACTGCCGGCGTCGTCCTGTGGCTGACCGACCCGGAACCAGGCGCGGTGCGCACGGCGCTGACTCACTGCGGTCTCGCGCCGGGCCCCGACCAGCTCGCGGCCCGCTGCCTCCTCACGTTCTGATCTCCGAAAGGCACGGGGAGCAAACCCGTGCGCTGCCGTCGCGGTCAGGATCCAGCGGCGGTGGTTCATGGCTTTGGCGCAGGGTGCTCGTCGGGCGCGCAGCCGGGCGCGCCGGACTCCCTTCGCGCGCCGAAGGGACCGGCGCGGTGACGCTGTCTTGCGTCACGACGTCCGGCCGCACCAAAAAGGTGATGTACGGACCCTCCGAGAGACTCCCTTACTGGGTGGCGGCAACGGTCGCCTCGCCCACAGGAGGATCGATGTTCCACGGTGTCCGCTCGTTGGTTCGCCAGGCTTTCTTGGCCGGTTTGCTGCTCGGCGGATGTGGGACGCCGTCCGGCACCCCCGACGCCACGGGCGGCAGTCCGGGCACGGGCTCGGGAGGCACCGCCACGGGCGGCGCCACCGCGACCGGTGGGACCAGCGGCGGCGCGACGGGCGGCGC
>CAZPUH010000094.1:0-8352 GCA_964589215.1 uncultured Myxococcales bacterium
CAAGCTGCAGATCCCCTGGGACGACATCGAGAAGACGCTGAAGAACAACGCCAAGCTCAACGCCGACCACGAGCTGTACCTGCACGCCGACCGCGCGCTCAGCTACGGCGACGTGGTCAAGGTGATGGCGGCCGTGAAGCAGGCGGGCGTCGACAAGCTGGGCATGGTGACCGACCCGCTCGAATAAACGATGCCCAACGAGCAACAACGGCGCGGGTCGCGCCGAAACTTCGCCGGTATGATCGTCACGCTGGCGCTCCACGGGGGCGTGCTGGTGGCCGTCGCGGCCGCCCACAACAAAGAAGAGGTCCCTCTCATCGTGCCGCACGACTTCGTGCGCGCCGAGATGGTCAAGCTGGGCAAGCCGCGCGACAAGTTCTGGCTGCCGCGCATCACGCAGCCGCCCCGCCCCACGGCGCCGCCGCAAACGCTGAAGGTGGCGGAGGATCCGAACGCGAAGCCCGCCCCGAAAGAGGCGCCGCGTCCCGAGGACCCGAAGATCTCCAAGGATCTGAAGAACGCGCTCGAGCGCGCGCGAAAGCTGGAAGCGCTGGCCGCCGACGAGGAGCCCGACCAGGGGGCGCTCAACGGCAGCAAGCTGGGGACGTCCAACACCGCGGTCGGCGATCAGTACCAGGCGCAGGTCGTGGGGATGCTGCACCAGAACTACAACTTCCCGGCCGGACTGACGCCGGACCAGATCCAGAACCCGCCCGAGATCGTGTTTCACATCTCGAGCGACGGCACGCTGACCGGCATCAAGCTGGTCAAGTCGTCCGGCAACAACTTCGTGGATGACGCCTGCGTCGACGCCGCCAAGCAAACGGGCAAGGTGCCGCCGCCCCCACCGACGGTCCGTGGTATGAGAGTCCAGTGCGAAAAGTGACCAGCCGGTCCGTCGGAGGTCTTTCGTTGGTGGTGGCGCTAGTGGCTGCGCTGGCGGCGCCCTCGACCGCTCGCGCGCAGACGGGCGGCGACGAGGATCTGCCGGCCGTACAGCTGTCGGGCGCCGGCGTGGCCCTGTTGAAGCTGGCCGTTCCGCGCGTCGAGGGCGACGCAGACGGCGGCGCCGCCGAGCTCCTGTCGAAGGACATGGACATCACGGGCCTGTTTCAGATCCTGGATCCAGCGTCGTTTCCGGCGCAGCTCCAGTCCGAAGGGCTGAACTTCTCCTCCGCGCTCTGGACCCAGGTCGGCGCGCAGGCCGTCGTCAAGATGAAGGTCGCGGGCGGCGCGCTGGACGGCCGGGTGTACGTGGTCGCGCGTGGTGATACGGCCGTGCTGTCCAAGTCCTATCGCGCCGCGGATCCGCGCGACGCCGTTCACGAGTTCGCGAACGACGTGGTCAAGGCGTTCACGGGTCAACCCGGCGTGTTCGGGTCGCGGATCGCGCTGGCGCTGACCGGGCACGGCCCGCACGAGATCGCGGTCGTCGACATGGACGGCGGGCGCACCTCCGTCGTGACCAAGATGGGCTCCGACAGCCTGCTGCCGGCGTTTTCCCCCTCCGGCGCCGAGATCGCCTTCACGTCGTACCTGCGTAACAACCCCGACCTCTGGATCGTTTCGGCGGGCGGCGGCCGCGCCCGCCGCGTCTCGAAGGAGCCCGGGCTGAACACCGGAGCGGCCTGGTCGCGCGCGGGGGCGCTGGCGCTGACGATGTCCTACGAGGGCAACTCGGAGATCTACCGGATCGATCCCACGGACGGCCGCATCGAGGCGCGGCTGACGAACAACCCGGCCATCGACAGCTCACCCTGCTTCTCGCCCGACGGTTCGCAGATCGCGTTCGTTTCGAACCGACAGGGGTCGCCGCAGATCTTCGTCATGTCCGCCAGCGGCGGCGGAGCCAAGCGCGTCACCTTCCAGGGCAAGTACAACCAGACGCCTCGCTGGAGCCCGCGCCCGGACAAGCCGCAGATCGCGTTTACCGGGCGCGACGAACGCGGCGTGTTCGACCTCTTCTTGCTCGACGTGCGCACCGGCAAAGTCGACCGGCTCACGCAGGGGCACGGCTCGAACCTGGACCCGACCTGGTCGCCGGATGGGCGGCTGCTGGCCTACGTGTCCAGCCGCGGCGGCCTCTTCATCCAGAATCCGGAGACCCACCACGAGGTCGAGGTCTGGAAAGGCAGCGCTTCCTCGCCGTCCTGGGGCCCGGCGCCCCGGCACTGATCGGGCCTCCCCACCGTTGCTCTGCTTGCCGGACCGCCACCCGGAGGCAGGTTTGTCTCCATGACAACCGACCCGGTTTGCGGCATGACGGTCGAGGAGTACACCGCCAAGGCGTGGGCCGACCACGAGGGAACCCGGTACTACTTCTGCTCGGATGCCTGCCACGACGAGTTCGAGGCGCACGCGGACGAGTATGCCGGGCGAGCTGAGCAGGGCGCGGGCGCGTCCCCCTGAGCGCCGGCCGCGCTGGACGCGGGGGGCCAGTGGGCGCAAGCTCGGCCGCGATGACGCTCGCCACGATCGACGTCGGGACGAACACGGCGTTGCTGCTCGTGGCGCGGGTGAGCCCGGACGGCGCCGTCGAACGGATCGATGAACGGGCCGAAATCACGCGGCTGGGCCGCGGCATCGGCGCCGGCGGCGCGCTGGGGCGGGCCGGGATCGACGCCACGCTGGCGGCCCTGCGCGAGTACGCCGAGATCGCCCGCCGGGCCGGCGCGCGCATCGCCGCGGTCGGAACGGAGGCCCTGCGCCGGGCCCCGAACGGCGCCGAGTTTCTCGTACCTGCCGCGCAGATCCTGGGCGTGCCCATCGAAGTGATCGACGGCGACCGGGAGGCGGCGCTGACCTTCCGGGCGGTCGTCGAATCGTTTTCCGAGACCCGGAGAGGCGAAGTGGCCGTCGTCGACATCGGGGGCGGGTCCACGGAGATCGTGACCGCCCGCGACGGCAGCCCGACCAGCGCGCGCAGCTTGCCGCTGGGCTCGGTGCGCCTGACCGAGCAGCACATCCGTCATGACCCGGCGACGGCCGGCGAGGTCGCCGCCCTGCGCACCGCCGTCGCCGACGGCCTGCGGGGCATCCCGTTCGCCGCCGGGGCCCGGCTGGTCGGGGTCGCGGGGACGGTGACCTCCCTGGCGGCCATGGCCGAATCCATGGCGACCTACGACCCGGCGCGGGTCCACGGCTACCGCCTGTCCCGCGCGGCGCTCGACGCCCAGATCGCTCGGCTGGCGGCCAGCCGGCAGGCCGAGCGCGAGCAGATCGTGGGGCTGGATCCCCGCCGCGCCGACGTCATTCTGGCCGGCGCCGTCATCCTCGAGGGAATCGCCGCGGCCGCGGGCGCGCCTGAGGTCTCGGTCAGCGACCGCGGCATCCGCTGGGGGCTGCTCTACGAACTGGCCGGGAGGCGCGCTTGAACCCGCCGGACGTCGACGGTATTTTGCTGGGCATGCGCGCGTGGCTGCCCTGGATCTCGGGCCTGGCGTTCGCGTCGCTGGCCGGCTGCAAAGGCAAGCCCGCCGCGATCTCCTCCGACTTTCAGGACGCCTTCGACCGTACCGAGCTCGGCGCCGACTGGAACCCGACCTCGCCCGCCTACCGCCTGTCCGGCGGTCAGCTGGAGGTCGCCGGCGCGTACAACCACCCGGCCTGGCTGCGCCGCCGGCTGCCCGACGACGTGGCGATCGACCTGGACGTGACGTCGAACAGCCCCGACGGCGACATCAAGGTCGAGTTGTTCGGCGATGGCGAGTCGTTCGACCCCGACAAAGGGGCCTACGACTCGACGGGGTACGTTTTCATCTTCGGCGGGTGGCACAACTCACTGTCGGTCATCTGCCGGCAGGAAGAGCACGGCGCCGGTCGAAAGGCCCAGCGCGCCGATCTGCGGGTCGAGCCGGGACGCCGCTATCACTTCGGAATCACGCGACGTCAGGGCGCCATCGACTGGCAGATCGACGGGCGGCCGTTCCTGGCCTGGACGGATCCGGAGCCGCTGTCCGGACCGGCGCACGCCTACTTCGCGGTCGACGACTGGGAGGCCGACGTCGCCTTCGACAACCTCCACATCCGGCCCGCGCCGTAGGTCGCCGCATGGGAGAGCCGCCGCAAACCGCGCGTTTCGATCTGGGGCAGTCGCTGGCCGCGCTGGCCGGCCGCCAGAACGCTCTCATCTACATGCACGACAACCCCGACCCCGACGCGCTGGCAGCGGCGTTGGGTCTGGGTCGCCTGTTTGAACGCGAGCTCGGCACCACGGTGACCCTCGGCCACGGCGGGATCGTGGGGCGCGCGCAGAACCGCGCGATGGTCGAGACGCTGGGCATCCGCCTCACGCCGGTGGACGCCCTGAACCCCGACGCCTTCGACCTGATCGCGATGGTCGACAGTCAGCCGGAGACCGGCAACAACTCACTTCCGCCGGGCCATCGGATCGACGTGGTGATCGACCACCACCCACCGCGCCCCGCCAGCGCTCGCGCCGCGTGGTGTGACGTGCGCGCGGACTTCGGGGCGACCTGCACCATCGTCTTCGAGTACCTGCGGGCCCGAGGGGTGCCGATCGACGCCAAGCTGGCGACGGCCTTCTTCTTCGCGCTGCGCACGGAGACACGCGACCTGGGGCGGGAGGCGACGGCCGCCGAACGCAGCGCCTACCTCGAGCTGGTGCCGCTGGTCGATCACAACCTGCTCTACCGGATGACCCACCCCAAAGTCCCGCGCGCGCACTTCGCGGCGCTGGATCGGGCGCTTCGCTCCGCCGAGATCTTCGGTACGCTGGTGGCCGTCAACCTGGGCACCCTGGGCTACCCCGACCTGGTGGCCGAGATCGCCGACCTCCTGCTCTCTTACGAGGGGGCCAAGATGGTGTTGTGCATCGGGGAGTACCAGCACAACGCCTATCTGTCCCTCCGGACGGAGGTCGACAACGCGCGCGCCGGCGCCGTGATGCGGCACATCGTGGCGCACGATGGGGCGGCCGGTGGACACGGCACGATGGCGGGGGCTCGGCTACAGGCGACGCTGGCCACCGCGCCGGAGCTGGAGGCCACGTTTCGCGAGATGGTGCGCCGCCTCGCGGAGGCGCTGGGCATCCCCGGCGGGTCGGGCGAACCGCTGCTCAAGGGCTCGCGCGGCCAGGACGAAGAAGGCGTGAACGACGGCTAGCTAGACGATTCCGTGCACGCCTGCGACCCCGCCGCGCGCCGCGCCTTCGCCGCTGGATGTTGATTCCTGTCGAGACAGCCCGAAGTAGAGGCCGAGAGCCATCAGAAAGAGGACGCCCGTACACACGGCGGCCGTGCGAAACGCGCGCTTTCGCGAGCGGGCCGCGATCCAGCGGTCACGGCGAACGGCCCTCCGCTGGCGGCGGCGACGGACGACCAAATGCCGGCCCGGCTCCGGAACGGCGCGATCTTGGATCAACGAATCGGTAGCGTTCGCCTGTCGGTCCATCAGCCGGCTAGCCTCCCGCAGCGAGGAACCGAGCTTACAGCAATGAGCAGGGCGAATCTATCGGACGTTGAGCATGATCACGAGACCCCAGACCACCAGTGAAATCACGGAAGCGGTGACCAGGGCGAAGACCGTGCGGCCTTTTTCTCGAGAGTCAGAAATCACGACAGTGCCTAACTGAGAAGACGGCACAACCCTACGCATGAATGGCCGATGCGCAAGTTTGAAACGACGTCATTTGTCCCCCCCCGATCAATATCGGCGGCTTGGGTGACTCTTGAGCATCGCGGCCTCGCCTCCTCGAACTTCTCTCATGATCTCGACGGACCGGTGGCAGTAAGGACAGATGGCCACCTTCGCGCCCGCGAGGTGAGGAACCACCCGCAGCGTCCCCTTGCACCTGCTTCGCTCCGACGACGACGACCGCAATGCGCGGTCACTATACGTCACCTTTGAGCGATCAGAATAACAAAAGCCAGCTTACTTTTTACCCGGTGATCCCTAGGCTACGCCACCCGCTGCCGGCGACGACCGGCCCCGGGGCGCAGCTCGGCGGCGCCGTCGCGTCGGACTACTTGGCCAGCGACGGATACACCGCGCAGCCCCGCGGAAACGGCCGGTCGGCCTCCGGTAGCGCCGCGGCAGGGTCCGTGTCGCGGCACTGGGGGGCGTGCGAACAGCTCACGAGGCGGTCGGTCGCCGCGTTTCTCGTCGCGGAGACCGTCCGCCCCAGGTGAGGGCAATGGACCAGGACCTGGAGCAGAACGGAGCGGCGCACACCCCCACCCTACACCATGGCCGCCCGGGGACGGCTCAAGCCGCCGCGAGATGCGGGGCGATGAGCCACCCGTGAGCCATCCGGACCGGACCGTCTTCGGACCGTTCGCCCATCGGGACGGCGTTCTCGATGAGGTCGTGCCAGCCGTCGCCGAAGTCCTGCTTGGTCGCCGTGAAGTTCACCGCGATGAGCGCCGTGTGGCCGGGCGGGCTCTCGATGAACAGCTCGGCCTGGCGGGGCCCGCGCGCCCCGCGAAAGACACCGACCGCGCGATAGGCACCATTGCCCATCGGCTGAACGTCGCGGCTATAGAAGGCAAAGAGGTCGGTGCCGCTGCTGACGCCGCTGGTCGCATCGATGGCCAGCCGCACGTTGACGCGGTCGAGATCCGGCCCATAAGCGAGGCCGGACTCCCAAGCCGCGAATTTCCCGCGGAGCAGGAAGTCGTTTCCCCCCACGTCGAGGTCGATGCTTGGACGCGAGGTCGTGAGCTCAGCGGAGGTCTTTTCAGTGATCGTTCCCACGGGAACGACCGTATGCACGGCGCGCGCCCGGTCTAGGGCGATGCCTTGATCGCCTGCCGGCTAACGGTCGGGCCGCGGTGGCGCCTTGCGTTGCTCGGCCGCCTCGCCATGTATGGCGGGACGCTGAGGTTCGGTCCGACCCATCGTCCAGCTCGGGGGATCGCTGGCGGGGAACGACTCGTCCGACGCCTCGTCCACCTCTTCCCCGACCTCCACCTTGCTGCGCCCCGGCGCATCTTGCCGCTGTTCCTTCTTCTCGGCCATTTGCTTGTCAGCCATTTGATCGCCCCCTTCGGCGGGACCGTCCAAGCGTCCAGCCTGTGCCGTAACATGGCCATGCTCCCCGCTGTCAAAAGAGGGACGCGCCCGCAAAAGTCGGCTACAAACTGACCAGAGCTCGACCCACCCCGAGGAGATGACATGACGAACCGAGGAGCGATGATCGCCGCCATCGCGGCAGGGCTGTTCAGCACGGGCGCGACGATGACGGCCTCCGCCGCCGACTCAGCCAAGGTGCACTGTCAGGGCGTGAACAGCTGCAAGGGGAAGAGCGCCTGCTCGACCGCCACCAGCGGCTGCGCGGGCCAGAACGCCTGCAAGGGCAAGGGCTGGATCGAGATGAGCGAGAAGGACTGCAAGGCCAAGGGCGGGACCGTCGCCAAGTAACCGCGAACGGGAGCCCAGCCCCCGGGCGCGTCTCAGCCGGCGCGAAACTGGAAGTCGCGCTCGCGGACGACCTGGCGTTCGACCAGATCGACCAGAAACGCGCGCCCCTCGCCGATCATGCCGTTGAACGTCAGGAGGTACCAGACGTCCAGCGCCCACCGGACGTGGCCGCTCTCGCAGGGGGGCGACCACTCCGTGGGTTCGAGGTCGCCGAGGCCCGGAGGTCGGACCCGGCCGTTGACGCGCAGCTCGCGAAACGGCGCTGACGAGCGCACGATCTCGATGGCGTGCGCGGCCGCCGTCGGCTGGATCTGCCGGCGCCACTCGCTGACCAGCCGAAGCCGCCCGGGACTGGCCGTCAGATCCGTCTCCGCCTCGTACGCCTCGTCGGCGGGAAGGCCGCCGAAGTCCGGCACGTCGAACTCGGGAAACAGATCCTCGGCGTCGATCTCGCGCTGGCGCGCTGCCAGCGCCTCGTCCAGCTCGAGCCGCGCGGCGGGCGTGTAGCAAGCGTAGAGGCGGAGGATGGCCTGCCTCGAAGGCAGCCGGTGGTCCCAGTCGATCAACCACACGGCGCCGTGGTAGTCCGATTCGCCGAACGGGACCAGCGGCGGAATCGTCGCGGCCATCCGGACGCGCAGCTCAGCACCGCCGAACAGCCCTTGCTGGGCCACCCGCGGGTGAACGCGTACCTCATTCCGCAACAGATCGCGCAGGTCGAGCGCCATCAGGTTGATATTACGTCGTCACCGCCAGTCCGCCTAGGCGGGTTGCGCGTCGAGGACGGCCGAGGATATATAGACGCACTTCTATGCGAATCCAGGAGGCGTCCATGCGCAGGAGCTCGATCGTGATCTTCGGGGCCGCGTTGTCGGTCGGGGCCTGCGCGGCGAGCCAACCGTCGGCGCCGCCGCCGGCCACCGCCGCAGCCACGGCCGCGGCACCCGCGCCCGCACCGGCCGCCTCTCCGTC
>CAZPUH010000095.1:0-9677 GCA_964589215.1 uncultured Myxococcales bacterium
CGAGCGCGCCGCGCGCGCCCCGGCCGCCCGCCCGCGCGCGACGTCGCGGGCCTGGGCGTACTCGGCGGCCGCGATGGCGGCGGGCGTCGCGCTGGTCCTGACGCTGCGGCCGGGCGGCAAGCCGGGGGACTCGCGCATTCCGGTCGGCGTGTACGGCGTCGATCCGAATCCGCGCGGCGATCGCGTGAAGGGCGGGGCCGGCATGACGGTGGTGGTCGCGGGCGCCGCCGGCCAGCGCACGGCGCGCGTCGAGGGGGCCGAGCCGCTGGCCGCCGGCGAGCGGCTGCGCATCGGGTATCAGCCGGGCGGCCACCGCTACGTGCTGTCGCTGTCGATCGACGAGCGCGGCGCGGTCACGCCGCTATATCCGGAGACGGGGTCCAGCCTGTCGGTTCCCGACGGCGCCGCCGAGGCGACGCGCTACTTGCCCGACAGCCTGGAGCTGACCGGCGCCGGGCTCGAGCGGATCTTCCTGGTGCTGTCCGACGCGCCCGTGGACGTTGAGGCTGCGCGGCGCGCCGCGCCGGCGGCGTACGAACGCGCGGGCGGCGCGCTGGGCCAGGTGAGCGGGCTGGGGCTCGCCGGCGAAGAGTTCACGCGGTCCTTCGCCAAGCCGTGATGCGACGGTGGACCACAAGGGCCGGCCTGCTGGCGGCGCTGGCCGTGGTCCTGGCGTCGCGCGCGGCGGCGCACGCGCAGGTGCTGCACCGCTTCGCCGTGGTCGTCGGGAACGACCAGGGCGGGCCCGACACGCGCCCGCTGATCTACGCGGGCGTCGACGCGGCCAAGGTCTACGACATCCTGACCCGGCTCGGCGGCGTTCAGGCGGGCGACGCCGCGCTGGTCGTCGACAGCACCGCCGGGGACGTGCTGGCCGCGCTGGCCAAGGTGGGGCGCCAGGCCGCCGCCGCCGCGCGCGCCGGCGCGCGGACGGCGCTGATCTTCTATTCCTCGGGGCACGCGAAGGATGGCGCCCTGCGCCTGGGCGACTCGCGGCTGCCCATCGACACGCTGCGCGGCACGGTGGCCGCCGCGCCCGTCGACGTGCGCATCGTGATCCTCGACGCCTGCCGCTCGGGCGTCGTCAGCGGCGGAGGGACGCGCACGAAGGGGGCGCGCAAGGCGCCGGCCTTCGCGATCGAGTCGGAGAGCCCGCGCGACGCCAAGGGTATGGTGATCCTGACATCCAGCGCCTCCGACGAGGATTCGCAGGAGTCGGACGCCATCGGCGGCAGCTACTTCTCGCACCACCTGGCGAGCGGCCTGCTGGGCGGCGCCGATCGGTCGGGCGACGGGCGCGTCACGCTGTTCGAGGCCTACGCCTATGCGTACGACCGCACCGTCGCCGACACGGCGGACAGCCTGGCGGGCGCGCAGCACCCGACGTTCAGCTACGACCTGGCGGGGAACGGCGACCTGGTGCTGACCGACGTCGCCACCCGTCACGAGGGGATCTACATCCCGCGCCAGGCGCCCGGCGGCGTCTATTACCTGGTCGATCGGCAGGGGTTCGTGGCGGCCGAGATCAACAAGGGGGACGGCGCCGACCGGCGCGTCGCGCTGGCGCCGGGGCGCTATCGCGTGAAGCGGCGCTTGCCCGACCGGCTGCGCGTCGGCGAGATCGACGTCGCGCGCGGCGAGCTGGTCACGCTGGAAGAGAACCGCCTTCACGACGCGCCGTTCAGCGCGGATCCCGTGAAGGGCGGGCGCGTCGACCTGACGTCGCGCTGGTCCATGGGGGCAGGCATCGGTTACCAGGCCGTGTTCGCGGCCCCCGACGGCGCGGCGCTGTTCCCGCCCACCGCCCTGATCGACGTCGACTTCGCGCTGCGCGATTTCTTGCGCCGGGACTGGGTGCTGGGGTTCGACCTGGCCGGCGGCAGCACGAACGGCGTGGCGGCGCTGCCGGCGGTGAACGCCCCCTTTCACTTCACGGAGGCCTCGCTGGCGGGGTCGCTCTCGGTCGAGTGGCCGCACCGCTGGCTCACCCCCTTCGTGGGCGGCCGGCTGGCGCTGCTGGTCATGAGCCGGCGCTTCGACGACGGCCAGTTCCCGGACCAGTTCTTCTCGACGCTGTCGCCCGGCCTGCTGGGCGGCGCGTCCTTTCGCCTGTCGCGATCGACCAGCGTCATCGCGCGCGGCCGGCTGCACTACCTCCTCTACAACGTCGACGGCAACCGCTCCCTGGGATACTGGGAGCTCGCGACAACGGTGGCATATGACTTCTAGAAGGCTGGCATTCGCCCTGACGGCCTGCGCGCTGGGCGCGGGTTGCGGCAACTACTCGAACGAGGACCTGGAGTACATGGCCGCCGTGCCGACGACCACGGAGCTGGCCGTCGAGCTGCCGGCCGCCGTCAACACCGTCGTCGAGGCGGAGCTGGCCAAGAAGACGCACGAATCGATCAAGACGGTCAACGACAGCCTGGTGAACGTGCTGGCGCTGGTCGACGCCGTCCGCGGCAACTCGCCGACCAGCCGAGCGGCGGACAGCCGGACGTGGGGTCCTTTCGACGACGACAAGCACCCGGGCTGGCGCTGGGAGCTGATCGTGACCCGCGATCCGACGGCGGCGGCGACCTTCACGTATCGCCTGCAGACCGAAAACCTCGCCGCCGCGACGGACTGGCTGGTGTTCGTGTCCGGCAGGTTCGACGCGGCCGGGGGGGCCAAGCAGGGCACGGGGCAGGTGACGGCGAGCTTCTCGACGTTGGCCGCCCGCGGGTTCCCGCTGGATCCGGGCGCCGCCAAGCTGGCGGACCTGACGATCGCCTACCAGAACTTCGATCTGGCGGGCTCACCCATCGAGGTGAGCATGACCATCGACAGCCTCCCGGACGCGACCGGCGACGCCACGACGTTGAGCATCGTCTACGAGATCCTGAGCGACCGGTCGGGCGAGATGGCGTTCACGCTGACGGGGAACCTGATCGCCGGCCCCGCGACCGAGGTCGTGGTGGTGAACAGCCAGTGGCTGGACTCCGGAGCCGGGGTGGGGACCCTGAAAGTCGCGTCCGGCGACGGGGCGGGGCTGGCCCAGACCGAGTGCTGGAACAGCGCCTTTGCCGCCACGTTCAACGCGAAGCCCTGGGCGCCTGCCGAGGATCTGGGAAGCGCGGACGCCTGCCCGACCCTGCCGCCGCTGCCCCCGCTGACGCCCTGAAGATCCAGGGAGCATCAGCCGAGTTACTCCACGCGGCGGGCGCCTTCAGCCAGCGCCCGCCGTCATTCCTGCAGCACGCGACTGGCAGGCAACATCGATGGGGCTGGATTCGAGGTGCGATGTTGTCGTACCATCAACTCCTACTCCGCCGGAGAGAGACGTTTTGGCCGAGCATTTCAGGAGAATCGACCCGCGCTACGAACGCCAGCTCGACGTCGAGGTGTCGTTCGAAGGCAAACAGCAGGTCGCACGGACCCAGAACATTTCCCTCGGCGGGCTGTACCTGACGGCCGCGGCCGCGCTGCCGATCGGCTCGACGGTTCAGCTTCGCTTCACGCTGCCGACCCAGCCCGAGCCGGTCGAGGTGGCGGGCGACGTACGCTGGGTGAACAAGCTCGGTTCCGGCGACGAGTCCGGCATCGGCATTCGCTTCCAGGGCCTGCGCGCCCGCGACGTCTGGGCGCTGAACCGCTTCTTCCAGGGCTCCTAGCGCCGCGAAGCCGCCCGGCGCCGCGCGTCAGCGCAGGGCGTCGGGCAGCAGCGGGGAGGGCGGACCCGCGTAGGTGACCCACAGCTGGTGCGCGGCGCGCGTCATCGCGACGTGCAGCAGGCGGCGCGCGTCGTCGCCGGTCGGATACGACGATTCGGTGACCTCGAGGAGGATCACGATGTCGAACTCCAGCCCCTTCGACTGGCGGACGTCGGTCACGTCGATGCCGGCCGTGAACGAGAAGTCCTGGTCGTCGACCAGCCGCAGGTGCGGGACCTCGGCGCGCGCGAGCGCCTCGTAATAGAGGCGCGCCTGCTCGGGGTGGCGCGCCAGCAGCGCGACCGAGGCGTCCGGCTCGGAGCGCACCAGCTCTTTCAGCGCGTGCGACAGGAAGTCCGCGCACTCGCCCGACGAGGAGAACGCGAACGATTCGACGGGCGCGCCGGCGCGCGGCGCGATCGGGCGCACGTCCCCCATCAGCGGCCCCAGCACGTGCTCGGCCGCGTCGACGATCTCGCGCGTCGAGCGGTAGCTGACCCGCAGCGGCTCGACCTTCTCGTGCGCGATGTCCAGGAAGTCGAGCAGCTCGGCCCAGTTCGAGAACCCGTGCTCGGGCGCGATCGCCTGCGCCGTGTCGCCCGCCAGCGTGACCGAGCGCTGCGCGGACGTCGCGTCCAGCAGCACCGACAGCTCCAGCGGCGAGAAGTCCTGCACCTCGTCGACCATCAGGTGCTCGTAGGCCAGCGTGCCCTTGGGGTCGCGCTTGTCCCAGCCGGGCAGGCGCCCGCGCTGGCGCTGGTAGATGCGCAGCAGCAGCGCCTCGTCCTCCGCGTCCAGGGCGTAGCGCTCGTCCTCGCCGTCGTCCGTGGCCGCGATGGACGGTCCTTTCCCCGCGCCGCGCAGCCGCTCGCGCTCGACGCACCACCGGTGGATGTCATCCAGCTGGCCGGGTGAAAAGACGCCCGGCGCGTGCTTGCTCAACCCCTCGGCCAGCGCGTTGCGGTCGGTGAGCAGGCCCGCCCACTCTCCCAGCACGTCGCGGCTGCGGGACCGCATGGCGCGCCCCGCGTTCTCCAGCGCGTTGCGCGCTGCCGGATCCAGCGCCGCGTCGCGGACCCAGTGGGCGAACGCCGTGACGCGCATGTCGACCGGGCCGGTGGTCCTGTCCCAGAACGCCAGCGCGTCCGCCGCTTCGGTACGCCCCGCCAGCTCCGTCGCCAGGCGGTCGCGGCACCAGGCGGCCAGGGCCGCCTGCCGATCGTCGATGATGCGCAACATCGCGCCGTGCGCCTTGGCGCGCATCACCAGCGGCGGCGTGTCGTCCGTGATGGGGACGTCCAGGTTCGGGAAGGCGGCCCGCCGCGCCGCCTCGGCCCAGGCACCGAACGTCATCACGGGCACGCCCGGCACGTCCAGCGACGGCAGCACGCGCGACACGTACGCCGCCAGCGCGCGCTGGTAGACGATGACCAGCATCCTGTCGGGCCGGAACCGGCGCGGGTCGGCGAACGCCAGGTAAGCGATGCGGTGCAGGCCGATCGTCGTCTTGCCGCTGCCCGCGGAGCCCTGGATCGCCACCAGACCCGACGCCGGCTGCGTGATCAGCTCGAACTGGCGCGGGTCGATCAGCGCCGCGATGGCCGGCAGGTGGCGGTCGGGTCGGCGCGAGCCGCGGTCGTCGAACCCCAGCTTGCCGCGCGTCGCGGGGGGCAGCGCCGGCGCCGCCGCGCCGCGCGCCGGGATCATCTCGGCAGCCGAGCCGTCACGCGCGATCTGCAGCCGCGCGCGCTGGGTCGCGATCTCGCGCCAGGCGCCGCTGCGCCGATCGCGCGAGTACGTCCCCTGAGGCGCCGCCACCCGGCGCAGCTCCCCCTCGACGATGGCGACCGTGCGCCGGGCCAGGACCTCGCCCTCGACCAGCCGGTCGCCGAGGCGCTCTTCGTAGGCGTCCCCTTCTTCGTAGCGGTAGAAGAGCCGCGACACCGGCGCGTTTCGCCAGTCGACGATCTGCACGCCGCCGCCGGGTTCGACGAAGCTGCGCGCGCCGATCAGCACGTCACGCCGCTTGCCGTTCTCCTCCAGGCGCATGTGGCCGAAGTAGGGCGACTTGCGGTCGACGGGCGGCGTGTCGCCCTTGCCGCGCTGGCGGGACAGCGCCTCGATCCGGTGCATCTGCTCGAGGATCGACCCCTGGTCCTCGGGCTTGGCCTCGGCCAGGGCGTCGCGCAGCTCGATCAGCGCGCCGGCGTCGTCGACCTGGATGCGCCCTTTGCGGGGCGCGCCGCCGTCCAGCTTGCGCAGCACGACCGACAGCAGCTGCTCTTCTTCACGGACGATCTCGGGCGCCTCCGCGGGCGCGTCCGCGGCCACCTCGGGCGCGGGCGCCGGGCCGGCCTGCGCCGCCGGTTGTACGTTCTGGTCGTTCACGAGATCGGTCAGCATAGTGGGCCAGGTGCCCGGTGTCATTCAGGAACGCCGCGCAACCGACGCCGGATTGTGGGGGTGCCCGTAGGCCGACCGCTGACGCGTTGACAGCGCCGGGGGCCAGGGTGTATCTACATATACGAATCGACGGATGTGACGTGAACCTGGGCCAGTACACCGATGCGCTCGCCTTGTTGGCGGATGAGAGCCGGATCCGGCTCTGTGCCCTCCTGCGCGACAAGGAGCTGTGCGTGACGGACCTGGTCAAGGTGACCGGCATCGCCCAGTCCCGGGTGTCGACGCATCTTGGCCGCCTGCGCGAAGCCGGGTTCGTGCGCGACCGCCGCAACGGACCGCAGTCCTTTTATGCGCTGGAGTCGCGGTCTCTGCCCGTCGCTGTCCGGGCTTGCCTCGAGGAGGCGATCAGCTCGGGGGATCCCACGCTGGAGAGCGACCGCAAGCGCCTCAAGGAGCTGGAGACGGAGCGGCGCGGCGGCGGGGTGGACGCGCTCAGCGACGACCTGGAGCG
Organism: uncultured Myxococcales bacterium; assembly: GCA_964589215.1. Classification (GTDB taxonomy): domain Bacteria; phylum Myxococcota_A; class Polyangia; order Fen-1088; family Fen-1088; genus JADGRB01. Next base: position 6,607 of record CAZPUH010000095.1, read on the forward strand.
GGACTATTCCCCCGGTCGGACCTGGCAATCGCTGGCCAGCGGGATCGCGGCGTTGCTGCAGCTGGGCGACGTCCTGGATGTCGGCTCGGGCGACGGCGCGGCGGCCGCGAGCATCGCCCCCTACTGCCGCTCGCTGACCTGCATCGACACCAGCCCGCGGCTCATCGAGGCGGCGCGCGCGCGCCTGGCCCGCCACGACAACGTTCGCGTCCAGGTCGCCGACGCGCACGAGCTGCCGTTCGCCGATGCGTCGTTCGACGCCGTGATGGTCTTCCACACGCTGACCTATGCCGAGCGGCCGCCGCGCGTCCTGTCCGAGTGCGCGCGCGTCCTGCGGCCGGGCGGGCGGCTGGTGGTGCTGTGCCTGGACGAGCACCGGCAGTCGGAGGTCACCTCCCGCTACGGCGAGCGGCACCCGGGCTTTTCGCCGCGCACCGTCCGCGGCATGCTGGCCCGCGCCGGGTTGGCCGTGCTGTCGGCCCGCGTCGCGTCGCGGGAGATCAGGCGGCCCCACCTGCAGGTGGTCCTGGCTGTCGCCGAGAAGAACGCCCCGTCCTGAAGGTCACATGAACCATCCACACCACGACCACCCGCTGACGCAGCTCCTGTCCAAGCGCATCGCCATCATCGACGGCGCGATGGGGACGACCATCCGCACCTACGGGATGAAGGAGTCCGACATCCGCGGGAAGCGGTTCAAGGACGCCGGCAAGGATCTGCTGAACAACGGCGATCTCTTCTCGCTGACGCAGCCGAAGATGATCGGGGACATCCACCGCCGCTTTCTGGAGGCGGGAGCGGACATCATCGAGACCAACACGTTCGGCGCGACCTCGATCGCCCAGAGCGAGTTCTTCGTCGACGACCCGCGCGAGCACGGCGGCCGCAAGGATCCGGCCTTCTATCAGAAGATCGTGGAGGACCCGTTCCTGAAGGGGCTGGCCTGGGAGATCAACGAGCAGTCGGCGCGGCAGTGCCGCGAGTGGGCTGACCGCGTCGCCAACGCCGACGGCAAGCGGCGCTTCGTGGCCGGCGCCATCGGGCCGCTGACGGTCTCGCTGACGAACTCACCGGACGCGGACGACCCGGGCTTTCGCGTCGTCACGTTCGACCAGGTCAAGCAGGCGTACGCCGAGCAGACGCGGGCGCTGATCGCGGGCGGCGTCGACGTGCTTCTGGTCGAGACGATCTTCGACTCGCTGAACGCCAAGGCAGCGCTGGTGGCGATTCAAGAGGTGTTCGAGCAGGACGGCAAGTCGCTGCCCATCATGATCTCGGCGGCCGTGGGGCGCGGCGGCGAGACCATGATCTCGGCGCAGACCGTCGAGGCGCTGTGGAACGCGGTCGAGCACGTGCAGCCGCTCAGCGTGGGGCTCAACTGCTCGCTGGGGCCGGACCTCATGTACCCGTTCCTGCAGGAGCTGGCCCAGAAGTCCAAGGCGGCCATCTCCTGCTACCCGAACGCGGGGCTGCCGAACCCGCTGTCGCCGACGGGGTTCGACCTGGAGCCGGCCGACATGGGGCGCTACCTGAGCCAGTTCGCCGACGCCGGGCTCATCAACATCGCGGGCGGCTGCTGCGGCAACACGCCCGAGCACATCGCCGCGATCGCGCGCGCGCTGGCCGAACGGCCCGCGAGACATTCGGTCGAGCCGCCGCCGCCCGCGCCGACCGAGGCGCCGCGGCCGCTGCGCCTGTCTGGCTCGCAGCCGTTCACCCAGCAGATCGGGTCGTTCCTGATGATCGGCGAGCGCACGAACGTCGCCGGCTCGCCCAAGTTCGCCAAGCTGATCAAGGAGGGGCAGTACGAGGAGGCGGTCGCCATCGCGCGGCAGCAGGTCGAGAACGGCGCCAACGTGATCGACATCTGCATGGACGAGGGGATGATCGACGGCGTCGCCGCCATGTCGCGCTTCGTCGCGCTGCTGGCCAGCGAGCCCGAGGTGGCCAAGGTCCCGTTCATGATCGACTCCTCGAAGTGGGAGGTGATCGAGGCCGGGCTGCGCGGGCTGCAGGGCAAGGGGATCGTCAACTCGATCTCGCTGAAGGAAGGCGAGGAGAAGTTCCGCCAGAACGCGCGCACGGTGCTGAAGTTCGGCGCCGCGGTGGTCGTCATGGCGTTCGACGAGCAGGGGCAGGCGGCGTCCTACGCCGAGAAGATCCGGATCTGCGAGCGCGCCTACCGGATCCTGGTCGACGAGGTGGGCTTCCCGCCCGAGGACATCATCTTCGACCCCAACGTGCTGACCGTCGCCACCGGCATCGAGGAGCACAATAACTACGCGGTCGACTTCATCGAGGCGACGCGCTGGATCAAGGCCAACCTGCCGCACGCCAAGGTGTCGGGCGGCATCTCGAACATCTCGTTCAGCTTCCGCGGCAACAACCGCGTGCGCGAGGCGATGCACGCCGCGTTTCTCTACCACGCCATCCGCGCCGGCCTGGACATGGGGATCGTCAACGCCGGCATGCTGGAGGTCTACGAGGAGATTGACCCGACGCTGCTGCAGCTGATCGAGGACGTGCTGCTGAACCGGCGCCCGGACGCCACCGAGCGCCTGGTCGACTTCGGCGAGAAGCTGAAGGCCGAGGCGGCGGGCCCCGCGGCGGCCAAGCAGGAGGACGAGTGGCGGCGCGCGCCCGTCGAGGAGCGGCTGTCGCACGCGCTGGTGAAGGGGATCGACGCGTTCATCGAGATCGACACCGAGGAGGCGCGGCAGAAGTTCGAGCGCCCGCTGTCCGTCATCGAGGGGCCGCTCATGGCCGGGATGGGGGTGGTCGGCGATCTGTTCGGCGCCGGCAAGATGTTCCTGCCGCAGGTCGTGAAGTCGGCGCGCGTGATGAAGAAGGCGGTCGCCTACCTGATGCCGTACATGGAGGCCGAGAAGGCGGCGCGCCAGGCCGCCGGCGAGGCGGTGCGCACCCAGGGCAAGATCGTGCTGGCCACCGTGAAGGGCGACGTGCACGACATCGGCAAGAACATCGTGGGCGTCGTGCTGGCCTGCAACAACTTCGAGGTCATCGACATGGGCGTCATGGTCCCGTGCGAGAAGATCCTCGAGCGCGCCAAG
>CAZPUH010000096.1:0-3324 GCA_964589215.1 uncultured Myxococcales bacterium
CCGACGTCGGACTACCCGACCAAGAACCGCGGCGGCAAGGGCGTCATCACCATCAAGGCGACCGAGCGCAACGGCAAGGTCGTCAGCCTGCGCCTGGTCAGCGACGACGACGACCTGATGCTGATCACCGACGGCGGCAAGCTGATCCGCATGCCGGTCGACGGCATCCCGACGATCGGCCGCAACACGCAGGGCGTCCGTCTCATCCGGCTGGAGCCGGAAGAGAAGGTCGTCGCGATGGAGCGGCTGGCCGAAAAGGAAGAAGGCGAAGGCGAGCGCGAGGTCGCGCCGGAAGTCGCGGCCGCGCGCGCCGAACCGCAGGCCGAGCCGCTGCAAGCTGAAGACCTGGCCGACGAGGCCGCACCCGACGACGCCGACGAGGGGGACGACGGCGACGACGAGACACCGGAGGGAGACGAGACCTAGTGGCAACAAACCCCGGCTCCAAGCGACCCCGTTCGACCACCCTCTACGAACGGGCCAGCGCGCTCTTTCCCGGCGGGGTGAATTCACCAGTCCGGGCGTTCAAGTCCGTCGGCGGCACGCCGGTCTTCATCGAGCGCGGCGTCGGCGCGTACGTCTGGGACGTCGACGGGAACCGCTACGTCGACTTCATGGGGTCGTGGGGCGCGCTGATCTTCGGGCACGCCGACCCCGACGTCGTGGCGGCCGTCATTCACGCCGCCGCGTCCGGCACGTCGTTCGGCGCGCCCACGGCGCGCGAGGTCGAGCTGGGCGAGCTGGTGCGGTTCATGATGCCGTCGCTCGAGAAGATGCGGTTCGTGTCCTCGGGGACCGAGGCGACGATGTCGGCGCTGCGGGCCGCGCGCGGCTTCACCGGGCGCTCGCGCATCATCAAGATCGACGGCGGGTACCACGGGCACGCGGACGCGCTGCTGGCCAAGGCCGGCTCGGGCGTGGTGACGCTGGGCCTGCCAGGCTCCAGCGGCGTGGCGCCCGGCGCCGTCGCCGACACGCTGGTGGTCCCCTACAACGACCTGGACGCCATGCGCGCCGCCTTCGAGGAGCACCGCGACCAGATCGCCGCCTGCATCATCGAGCCGATCCCCGCCAACATGGGTGTCGTGCTGCCGCGGCCCGCCTACCTGCCGCTCTTGCGGTCGCTGTGCGACGAGCACGGCGCGCTGCTGATCTTCGACGAGGTCATCACCGGCTTCCGCGTCGCGCGCGGCGGCGCCCAGCAGATGTTCGGCGTGCGCCCCGACCTGACCTGCCTGGGCAAGATCGTGGGCGGCGGCCTCCCCTTCGGCATCTACGGCGGCCGCGCCGACGTGATGGACGTGATCGCACCGGTCGGGCCCGTCTACCAGGCCGGCACGCTGGCCGGCAACCCCATCGCCGTCGCCGCCGGGCTGTCGGTGTTGAAGCGCCTCGACGAGCAGGCCTACGTCGGCCTGGAGAGCATCGGCCGCGTGGTCGAGGACGACCTGTCGCGCGCCATCCGCCGCACGGGCGTCAAGGCGCGCGTCCAGCGCGTCGGGTCCGCGTTCACGCTGTTCTTCGCGCCCGAGGAGGTCGTCGACCTCGCCAGCGCGAAGAAGTCGGACACCACGATGTACGGCAAGTTCTTCCACGCCATGCTCGAGCGCGGCTTCATGCTGCCGCCCGCCCAGTTCGAGGCGGCCTTCGTCTCGCTGGCGCACACGCTGGAAGAGATCAACGCGTTCACCGCCGCCGCCAAGGAAGCGCTGACCGAGATCTCGACGGCCAGCTGACCGAGCGGACGGTCAGCGCCCGCCGTCGGCAGCGCCGGCCGCGCCCCCCGCCCCGCCCGCTGCGGAGCCACCGCTCGCCGAACCGCCGGTCGAAACGGGCCCACAACACTTGGGGTCGGACCCGAAGTCGCCGCACGCGCCCCCCAGCAGCAGCGCCAGGGCTGAAACGAGGGCGAGTCGTCCGAGCTGTTTCATGCGCACGAGCGGCTGCAAGCGCAGCGCCAGCGTGCAACACTCCGTGTTACCGGCCGGATGCAGAGCGCAAGTATGACACGGGTGTCCGACTTCTCGAATGGTCCGGCGGTGGCGGTGTGAACTTCTTTGGTCATGCGGCGGTCGCGCGTCACGTCGATGACGACCCGGCGTTCGTGCTGGGGGCGATGGCGCCCGACCTGCTGGCGATGTGCGGGGCGACGGGAGAGCACCCGGCGTCGGCGCGGGTGGCCGCTGGGCAGGCCCACCACCTGGCGGTGGACGCCGCGTTTCACGGCAGCGCCGCCTTCGCGACGCTGCAATCGTGGGCGGTCGGCAACCTGGTCGCGCGCGGCCTTCGGCGCGGACCGGCGCGCGGCGCCGCGCACGTGGGGATCGAGCTGCTCCTGGACGGCGAGCTGGCGTGCGACGGCCCCGCGCGCGCCGCCTACGCCCGCAGCCTGGACGTCGCCGACGGCGCGTGCCAGCCGTTCCGCTGGCCCGAAGAGTCCGCCGGGTCTCGCTGGCGTACGCTGGTCCGCCGGCTGCGCTCGGGGACGATCCCCGACAGCTATCGCCAGCCCGATTTCGTGGCCGACCGGCTCGATGGGGCCCTGCGCGGGCGGCCGCGGCTGGCGCTGACGCCCACCGAGCTTGTCGCGCTGCGCGCGTTCTTGCCGTGGCTTCAGCAGCGCGTCGCGATCGAGGTCCCCGCGCTGATGTGCGACGCGATCACGATGGCGCGCGCCGGCGGCGCTGCCGTCAGTTGCTGACGCCGGCGTCGGCGCAGTCGGTCCGGTCCAGGCGCCACGCCGGGTTCCGGTCGTTCTCGCCGGCCGAGTTGTCGCTGTAGGGCGTGTCCTGCAGCCAGATCCCCAGCACGCCGCCCGCGTGCGTGAACGTCACGGGCGCGCTCAGCTTGCTGGCGGTCACGCAATCCTCGAAGGCGTCGAAGGCGCCCGCGCCGGCCGCATAGCCGACGGTGCCGGGAAGAACGACGTACTTGTCGGCGGTCGTGGCGCCGACCAGCCACCACCCGTCCCGCCCGTCCGCGTAGGCGTTGACGGTCCAACCCTGGCCGCTGCCGTACTTCATGCAGCCGTCGACGTAGGTGATGACGTAGTGCCCGGCCGGCAGCGGCTGGCCGCCGTTGAAGTACGCCGGCGTTCCGAACAGATTGAGCTGGCTGGTGGTCGCCTGGCTGGAGGCGACGCCGTACGAACAGCCGGCGCCCGCCTCCGGGCTGCCGGCCGCCCCGCCGGCGCCCCCCGCTGACCCGGCGGCCCCGCCCGCCGTTCCCGCGGTCGCTGTTCCGCCGCCGCCCGCGGCACCACCCGCCCCCGCCGTTCCGGCGCCTGCCGTTCCACCGCCGGCGCTACCGCCGCCCCCGCTTCCG
>CAZPUH010000097.1:0-11697 GCA_964589215.1 uncultured Myxococcales bacterium
AGACCAGCGAAGATGGCGAAGAGACAGCGTACCGTTCGTGAAGGTGCGTTTACTCATGCGTTCTTCTCCTCCTTTTTTGGGCCAGTCGGTCGCGGACCCTTTCGAGATGCTAGCTTGCGCGGATCCGTTACGCCAGTCGCCACAGCCAAGTGATATGAGAGTCGCATGTCAGCGTCTCCCAAATCGCCCAGCGGCGGCCGCGGGGCGCGGTTCGCCGGCGTCATGGACCCCGCAGCGGCCGCGCTGAACGCGTCGGTGCACTTCGATCGCCGCTTGCTACGCGACGACGTCCGCGGCAGCCAGGCGCAAGCCCGCATGCTGGCCGCCGTCGGCCTCATCTCGACCGCCGACGCCGACGCGATCGTCGGCGGGCTGGACCAGGTCGCCGAGGAGTTCGCCAGCGGCAAGCGGACGCTGGACCCAGCGCTGGAAGACATCCACATGAACGTGGAGACGCGGCTCATCGAGCTCATCGGCGAGGCGGGCCGGCGGCTGCACACGGCGCGCAGCCGCAACGACCAGGTGGCGACCGACCTGAAACTGTACGCGCGGCGAGCGTCCGTCGACATCATGGCCGGCATCGACCAGGCTCGGCTGGCGCTGATCCGGCAGGCGCGGAACCACGCGGAGACCTTGCTCCCGGGGTACACGCATCTCCAGCGGGCGCAGGTGGTCACGCTGGGGCACCACCTGCTGGCGTACGCCGAGATGCTCGGACGAGACCGCGGCCGCTTCATGGACGCGCAGCGCCGGGCGGCGGAGTCGCCGCTGGGCTCCGGCGCGCTGGCCGGCACCGGGCTGCCGATCGACCGCAGCCGCACCGCCAGCGAGCTGAAGTTCTCCGCGGGGCCGACCCACAACAGCCTGGACGCCGTCTCGGACCGCGACTTCGCCGCCGAGATCGCGTTCGCCGCCGCCCTCATGGCCGTGCACCTCTCGCGACTGGGCGAGGAGCTGGTCCTGTGGTCGACCACCGAGTTCGGCTTCGTGCGCCTGGGCGAGGGGTACTGCTCGGGCAGCTCGTTGATGCCGCAGAAACGTAACCCCGACATCGCCGAGCTCCTGCGCGGCAAGAGTGGGCGCGCGATCGGCGACGTCGTGGCGCTGCTGACCATCAGCAAGGGTCTGACGCTGGCCTATAACAAGGACCTGCAGGAGACGCAGGAGCCGCTCTACGACGCGATCGAGACGGCGCTGCAGTCGCTGGCCGTGCTGCCGGGATTGATCGCGGGGCTCGAGTTCGACGTCGAGCGGATGGCCGCCGCGGCCGCCGACCCGGCGCTGGGCGCGACCGATCTCGCCGAGGAGCTGGTGCGGCGCGGGATGCCCTTCCGTACGGCGCACGAGGTGATCGGGCGGCTGGTGCGGCGCGCCGAGGAACGCAAGGTGACGCTGCGCGACCTGAAGACCGACGACCTGCGGGGCGTCGACCCCGCGCTCTCGCCGGAGGTCATGGCGGCGCTGGACCCGCGCCGCGCGGTGGCCGCGCGCGTGCTGCCGGGCGGCCCCGCCCCCGACATGGTGCTGGCCGAAGTCGCGCGCCTCGAAGAAGAGCTGCGCGCGCTCGGGTACGAGCCGTAGTTTTCCGTCCGCGCTTTACGCTCCGGAGGCGGTGTTTATCCGGAGGCGTGCAAGGGAGGACGAAAGCAATGGCAAACCTCATCAGGAGAAACCAGGGACAAGAACCGACGACCGCCGCTGCAGGGGCATGGGACCCATTCCGCCTCATGCGCGACATGCTGCGCTGGGAGCCTTACCGCGAGCTCGACAGCGTGCTCAGCCAGGTGGCCGAGCGCAGCTTCAATCCGACGTTCGAGGTCAAGGAGACCAAGGACGCCTACGTTTTCCGGGCCGATCTGCCGGGCGTGAAGGATTCGGATCTCGAGATCTCGCTGACCGGCAACCGCCTGTCGATCTCGGGCCGCCGCGAGCAAGAGCGCCACGAGCAGGGCGACACCTTCTACGCCAGCGAACGCTCGTACGGCTCGTTCACGCGTTCGTTCACGTTGCCCGAAGGCATCGACGGCGACAACGTGACGGCCGATCTGAAAAACGGCGTCCTCACGTTGAGCGTCCCCAAGAAGCCGGAGGTCCAGCCGCGCAAGGTGACCATCAACACCGCCGGCGGCGACTCGGGCGGTCAGCCCGCGAAGGCCTGAGACCGACCTGCGGCTCTGATTCGAGCGCCCGCTGCCAGACGGCGCGCGCTTTCACCGCGGCTCACCCCAGGGCGGGTGTGGGCCGCGGTTTTTCTTGTCAGAAGCGCCCCGCCATCCAGAGGCCGTTCGGCGATGCGCCAAGCGCCACGGACGGTGAGCTGTCTGACGGACCCGTGAAGAAGATGATCGCCCCGGCGACGATACCGGCCGCGCCGAGGATCGTCGCCGTCCAGGCCAGATTCGTCGAGTTGTACGATTCTTTGCACGTCACCGCGCCCATCCTGGTGCAGTAGCCGTTGTAGTGGAACTCGACGATGCCCAGCGCGAGGCCGCCGGCGCCGGCGGCCGCCAGCGAGATGCCCAACCACGTGTGCCAGTGGCTCGGCTCGACGGGCGCGGGCTCTGACGGGGGCTTCACGACCGGCTCCGCGGCGGGATTGGTGTCCGGGTCGACGGCGGCGGGAGGCTTCGGCGGCGCGTCCTCGTGCCCGGCGGCGACCGGCTCGGGCGACATCGCGATCTTCAGCGCGCTGCGCTTGCCGGGGCGGATGTTGACGGTGGTCTTGAAAGGCTCGTAACCGGACGCGGTCGCGGTCACCTCCACGTTTCCCTCGGCGACGCGCAGCGCGGGGACGGCGGGCAGCGTGCCGGCGGGCGTACCGCCCACGGATACCTCCGCGCCCGCCGGCCCGGTGATCACCAGGTCGCCCACGTGCTCGCGGCACAGCGACAGCGCCTGATCGAGGAAGGCCCGATTCTTGTGCACCCACGCGTCGTCGGGGTTGGCGAGCGCGACGGCGAGGTGCGTCTCCCCGTCGGTCCAGTGCTTCAGCGTCGTCTCGACGAGCCCCATCTGGCCATACGTTCTCGGCGAGGGCGCCATCTCGTGCGCTTGCCGGAACCGCTGCAACGCCTCCTCGGGCTTGCCTTCGCGCCGCAGCTTCAGGCCCTGCTGGATCAGCACCTCGGCCGCCGCCGCGTCCGCCCGGACCGGCACCGCCCGCAACGTCAGAATGACCACCAGCGCCGCTGCCCACCGACGGAGATGTCCCCGGTTCATCTGCTTTCCCACCGCCCGCGCAATCTACACGTCAATCGTTCGGGATGCCGATCCCGTTGTTGTCGATGCCCGGCCGATCTCCGCCGCTCGTCGGACCGCGCGGGACTCTCCCGTGCGGAGGGCGACGGCGCGGCGGTTTCGCCTGCGAGGCCCGCGCGGGCGCCGCCTCTGGGGCAGGCGGCGGTGGTTGCACCACCTGCGGGTGAACGGGCGGCGGCGGTTCGGCGGGCGATGGCACCTCCGTGGCGGGCGGCGGGGCCACCGACGGATGCTCGACGGGGGGGCGTTCCGCGGGCGCGCTGCCCCGCCGCGACAGGACCCCCACGGCCACCAGCGCCGCGACGACGCAGGCGACGATGGCCCAGATCGCGGCCGCGCGCCGGCGTCTCGCCGGCTGTTCGAAGGCGAGCGACAGGTCGGGCCGATCCTCCGCGCCGTCAGCGCGCGGCGGCGTCGGCTTCGACAGCCGCGTCGACACCATCATCTGCGGCGGCTGCGGCGTCGTCAGGCCGGGCGTCCCCTCGGGCGGCGGCAGGAGCGCGGTCCGATCCATGGTGCGCGGCGGCACCACCGGCACCGTCGCCTGATGCGGGGCCACCGGCGGCGTCGCGTGGAAGTAGTAGTTCTTCCACTCGATCTGCCCGCGCGTGCTGGCGAACGGCCACAACGCCTGACCCAGCGCGTGCACCGACTCGAACCGCTGCTTGCCGTCGACGTGCATGGCTCGCAGCACGATCGCTTCCAGCGCCTCCGGCAGCTCGGGCCGATAGACCCGCGGGCTCGGGAAGCGGCCGGCCTCGATCGCGCGCAGCAGGCTCAGGTTCTGGTGCTCCTCGAACGGCAGCCGGTTCGTCAGGCACACGTACAGCAGAACGCCCAGCGCATACTGATCGCTCTCCGGCCCGACCCTGCCGTTCACCTGCTCGGGTGAGAGGTACTGGGGCGTCCCCAGGATCTGCCCCTCCTGGGTGAGATCGCCCGCGATCGGCGCCTTGGACACCCCGAAATCCAGCACTTTCACCGCCGGACCGGTGTCTGTCTCGGCCAGGAAGATGTTGCTGGGCTTGAGGTCGCGGTGAACGATCCCGGCCTGGTGGCAGGCGCGCAGCGCCGCGCACACGTTCAACATGATGTCGGCGACCTGGTCGATCGGCAGCAGGTTGGGCGTGTCCTTCAGCAGCCCCGCCAGGTCGGTGCCGCGCAGGTACTCCATCACCAGGTACGGCGTCCCGTCCTCGGCCACCCCAAAGTCGATCACCTGCACGACATTGCGGTGTTCGACCTTCGAGGCGGCCAGCGCCTCGCGCATGAACCGCTGCCGCAGCTCCTGGTTGAAGGCCGCCGTTCCGTGCGGCGTCGTCAGCACCGTCTTCAGCGCCACCGTCCGCCCCAGCCGCGTATCCAGCGCCCGATACACCGCCCCCATCCCCCCCTCGCCGATCAGCTCGAGCAGCTCGTAGCGGTCGACGCGGCGTCGGTTCGCGGGTTTGACTTCCAGGGTCATCTCGGCGCCCGACCTATAATCCGTATTTCCGGGCCCGGCGCCAACTGCCGGCTGAAACAAGGTGGCCGCCGCGGCTGTGGTCAAAACCTTGTCTGCAGCTGAACCGAGCGGGCGGAGGCGCTGACCGACACCGGCCCCTCGGACCGGAACCCCGCGTAGAGCAAAATCCCCCCTGCGACCAGCAGAGAGGCGCCGCCGGCGGTCAACGCCCACCCCGCGGGCCCCGTCGAGTAGGCCGACAGGCACCGGCCCGAGGAGCCATCCGCGACCTCGCAGCGGCCGTCCGTCCGCAACCAGACGATTCCCCAGAGCAACGCCCCGGCGCCCGCCGCGGCCAGCGCGCCGCCAACCCAGCGGCGGCGATCGCCGGCACGCCCGTCGTCCGACACCAGCGGCGGAGGCGGCGCCGGGGGCGAGGCGGCCTCGAGGTGCAGGGGATCCAGCCAGACGGTGACCGCCGCTCGGGTACCGCCCTGGATCGTGACCTCGACCGAGAACGGTTTGTACCCGTCGGCTGTCGCCGTGACCCGCACGTCGCCCTCCGCCAGACGCAGCGGCGCGCGCAGCGGCAATCGCCCCAGCTCCCTGCCGTCCACGCGCACCCGGGCGCCGGGCGGCCCGGTGACCGCCAGCTCGCCGACGTGAATCTGTGCGCGGGCCTGCGCGTCAGCCAAGAACGCGCGGTTCTGAGTGACCCAGCGATCCCCCGGCGTCGCGAGCGCGGCGCTCAGGTGGGCGTCCGCCTCGGACCACATCTGCAGCGAGGTCTCGACGAGGCCCATGTGGCCCAGCGTCCGCGGCGAGGGGGCCTGGTCGTGCGCCTCTCGGAGCAGCTCCAGCGCATCGGTCGGGCGACCGGCGCGCCGAAGCTGGAGAGCGCGCGCGATCAAGCTCTCCGGCTCCCGAGGCTTCGGACGGGCGGTCCCGTCGGGCGGAGCGGTGGTCGACAGCGTGAGCAGGGCAATCGCGAACGCGGTGATGGACGTCATCGAGGCTCCTCTGTCATTCCGTCGGGATTCCGATCCCGGCGAGATCGATGTTCGGCAGCGGGAGCGGAGAAGGTGCGTGCGGTTTCGTTCGCCGGCGGGGGGACGGCGGTGTCACGCCGGGCTGCGCCAGGTCAGGAACCGACGGCGCCGGCGCGACCGGCGGCTCCACCGGCGGACATACGGCGGCCTGGACCACGCCTGGTGTCGGCGCCGGCGGCTCGAGTTTCGGCCGCGGCGATCGCGGCGCGTGGCGAGGGGGCCGGGAGGGCTCGCCCGCGGTCTCGGCAGGCGCGCTGCGCCGCGCCGCCATCGTGGGCGCCGGCCGGGGGGGCCGCCGGCGCCCGGAGGCAAGCCCCGCCGCTGCCAGCGCCACACAGCCGATGCTCGCCGCGCGCAACTGCCAGCCGCCGCTCAAATGCGCGACCACCAGCGCCCCCAGGCCGCCGGCCCGGGCGTCGCGTCCGGCGCGGCGCGACACCTTGGTCGTGGTGACCGCGCGCGCGGCGTCGACGGACGTCGTGCACGCGCCGGGCCCGGCGGCGCGGAGGCGAGGTTTCGTGGTCGGCGCCGGCGGTGCGCGGAACCAGGACGGATGCGCCTGGGCAGCCGGCTGGTAGTAGAGGCGCCACTGCGCCTGCCCGCGCTCACTGGCGAACGCCAGCAGCTCGCGGCCGAACGCGTAGACCGACTCGAACCGATCGGCCGACCCGACCCGGGTCGCGCGCCCGAGGACGGCGTCCAGCGCGGGGGGCAAGCTCGCCGGCCTCCCACGAGGACGGGCGCCCCGCAGCCGCTGCGGGTACTGCCGCGTCACACAGAAGTACAGCAGCACCCCCAGCGCGTACTGATCGCTGGCGGGCCCGACCTTGCCGTCGATCTGTTCCGGCGCCAGATGGTGGGGCGGCGCGGTCAGGTGCGACGCCCGCGTTCGATCGTCCGCTGCGGCGGCGTTCGACACCCCGAAGTCGAGCACCTTGATTTCGGTTCCCGTGTCCGTGTCGACCAGGAACACGTTCGCGGCCTTCAGATCGCGATGGATGATTCCGACGCGGTGGCAGGCGCGCAGGGCCGCGCAGACGCCCAGCCCGATGTCCGCGACCTCGTCGACGGGCAGCGGGATCTCGGCCAGGGCCAGGACGGCGCCCAGATCCCGCCCGCGCAGATGCTCCATCACCAGGAACGGCGTTCCGTCGTCAGCGAACCCGTAGTCGAGCACCTGAACGACGTTGCGCTGGTCGACCTTCGAGAGCGCCATCGCCTCGCGCAAGAACCGCTGCCTGACCCGATCGGTGAGCCGCGCCCCGTCTCGAGAGCCGGTCGCGGTCTTCAGCGCGACGGTTCGTCCCAGACGCAGGTCGATCGCGCGATAGACGGACCCCGTGGCGCCGCGCCCGATGACGGCAACGATCTGATACCGGTCGATGATGCGCGGGCCGCCCAGGATCGCCGCATCGGGCGTGGGTGGATCGGCGGTGATGAGTGGTCGCGACGGCATCGAACGAGCGCTCTGGTTTCGGCGCATTGCCGAATTGGTTGCGCTTGCCGTGCTGGACGTGCCCCGCCCCGATGCTTAGGAGAGTGGGGCCACACGCGAAACTCGAGGACGGTCGTGAACGAAAATCGGAAATGGCTCGTCGTTGCTGGTCTGTGCGCGGCGCTCGTCGCGTGCAACTCGAACTCCGGCGCGGGGAGCCACGACGCCGCCACCGGCACGGGCGGCAGCAACGGGAACCCGGAGCCCGCGATCCACATCGACGGCGGCGCCGTGCGACGGGGAACGATCCGGCTGGTCGTACCCGCTTACTATGCGCCCGGCGCCGACTGGCAGCGCGTCATCGCCGCGTCCGACGTCGTCGGGATGATCATCTTCAACCCGAACAGCGGGCCGGGAACGACCACCGATCCCGCGTACGTGTCGGCGATCGCCCAGGCGCGCGCCGCCGGCATCCTGGTGCTGGGATACGTGGCGACCAACTACGGACAGCGCGCCGAGGCGGACATCAACGCCGACGTGAACGGCTACTACGATCTTTATCAGCCGTCCGGGATCTACTTCGCCGAGGGGCCCATGGAGGCCGATTGCACGACGCTGGAGGCCGAGTACCGCCGCCTCACGTCGCTGGCGCGGATGCGCGCCCAGGGGACGTACGTCGCGATCGGGACGCGCTTCTGCCCGACCTTCATCACCTTCTCGGACCTGATGGTCGAGTTCGCCGAGGACTGGACGACCTACCAGAGCTACAAGGTGCCCGACTGGATGCCGGCCGCGTCCCCGGATCGGTTCTGCCAGTTCATCCACTCCGTGCCACCCGACCTCGCCAGCCATGCGCTGTCCACGGCCGTCAGCTACGGAGCGGGCTGGGTGTTTGCGACCGACGGCACAGCCCCGAACCCCTGGGGCGCCTTGCCCAGCTACTTCGATCAGGAGCTGGCGGCCGTGCGCGCTCTCCAGTAGCGCGCGCCGTTCAGCGGCGCGCGCTCTTCTTGGCCGGACGTCGCGCCGGCTTCCTCGCGGGCTTCTTCGCGGCGCGCTTGACGGCCGGCTTTGCCGACTTCTTCGCGGCGCGCTTGGCAGCCGGCCTCGCGGCGCGCTTGACGGCCGGCTTGCGCGGCGCTGCTTGGCGCGGCGCCGGTCTGGCGTCCGGATCGGCGTGGCAGACGACCTCGATGTTGTTCCCCTCGGGATCGCGCACGAACCCGGCGTAATAGTGAGGGTGATAGTCCGACCGCAGCCCGGGCGGGCCATTGTCGGTTGCGCCCGCCTCCAGCGCCGCTGCGTGGAAAGCGTCGATCGATTCGCGCTCCCCGGCGAAGGCCAGGTGCGTGGGGTTCAGCGGCTGATCGGTTTGCATCAACCACAGATCGGGCTTTCCGTCGGCGCCCAGACCGGCGGCCCCCTCGAACTGCATGACCACCTCGTAACGCAGCGGCGCGAGTGCCGCCTTGTAGAACTCCAGCAACCGCGGAAAGTCCTGCACGCGTACGGTCACGTGGTCGATCATGGCCGGACGATAGCACCGAACCTCGACCGCCAGACGCCGCAAAAGGGCCGGCGTAAACTGCGCGCGTGGCGCCGTTTGCAGACTGGTTGACCCGACTCGGCCGGGTCGCCGAACGCTGCGCGCGCAACGAAGCGGGACCACGAGGGAATTGGCTGACCCGCGCCGTGATCCTGCGCGTCCTGGGGCTGGTCTACACCATGGCGTTCCTGACCCTCGCCCAGCAGGGGCCCGCGCTCCTGGGCCCCCGTGGGCTGCTGCCGATCCGCACCTACCTGGCAGCCGTCGCGGCCGAAGCCGGCTCGCGCGCGCAGGGCTTCTGGCTTCAGCCTTCGCTGTTCTGGTGGGCGTCCAGCGACGCCGCGATCGCGGCCGCCGGCTGGGCGGGCGTGGCGCTGGGGCTGGTGGTCGTCGCCGGTTACGAAAACGCGATCGTGCTGGCGCTGCTGTGCGCGCTGCAGATCTCGATCGTCAACGTCGGCCAGACCTTCTATGGATTCGGGTGGGAGATCCAGCTGGTCGAGACCGGCTTCCTCTGCATCTTCCTGGTGCCGCTCGGCGACCCGCGTCCGTTTCCGCGGCGCCCACCCCCCGTCATCGTGATCTGGCTGCTGCGCTGGCTTTCGGTGCGAATCATGTGGGGCGCCGGGCTCATCAAGCTGCGCGGCGATCCCTGCTGGCGGGACCTCACCTGTCTCGACTACCACTTCGAGACCCAGCCGATTCCGAACCCGCTGACCCCGTACTTTCATGCGTTGCCGCACTGGCTGCACGCGGCCGGCGTCGCGTTCAACCATCTCGTCGAGCTGATCGCGCCGTTCTTCGTCTTCGGGACGCGCCGCATGCGGCTGTTCGCGGGCGCGGCGATGCTGGCGCTGCAGGCGATCCTGATCCTCAGCGGGAATCTCTCGTTCCTCAACTGGCTGACGATCGTTCCCATCCTCGCCTGTTTCGACGACGGCGTCTGGCGACGTCTGCTGCCGGCGCCCATCCGGCGCCGCGCCGAGGCGGCGGCGGCGACCGCGCAACCATCGCGCGCGCAAGGCATCGTCACGGCCGGCTTGGGCCTCGCCGTCGCGCTGCTCAGCGTTCCGCCCCTCTTGAACATGCTGTCGGGC
The DNA here is from genome assembly GCA_964589215.1 of uncultured Myxococcales bacterium. Lineage (GTDB taxonomy): Bacteria > Myxococcota_A > Polyangia > Fen-1088 > Fen-1088 > JADGRB01. The sequence goes on from CAZPUH010000097.1 coordinate 9,830, forward strand.
GAGCAGGTCATGAACACGTCGTTCACGCGCCTGCCGCTGGTGAACACGTACGGAGCGTTCGGGTCGGTGGGCCGCGAGCGCAACCAGCTGGTGTTCGAAGGAACGGAGGACGCCGTCGTCAGCGAAAGCACCGTCTGGCGCGCCTACGCCTTCAAGTGCCAGCCCGTCGATCCCAGCCACCGCCCCTGCTGGATGAGCCCGTATCACTATCGGCTCGACTGGCTGCTCTGGTTCGCGGCCATGGGCAGCCCGCGCGACCACGATTGGACGCTGCGGCTCATCTGGAACCTGCTCGGTGGAGATCGGGCCACCCTGCGGTTGCTGGCGGACGACCCTTTCAGGGGTCGCCCGCCGCGGCACATCCGCGTCGACCTCTACCGCTATCGCCTGGCCCCGCTCGGTGCGCCGACCTGGTGGCAGCGCGACCGGCTGGGGACCTGGTTGCCGCCACTCGATCGCGACGACCCGGCGCTGCGCGATTATCTACGGGCCAGCGGCTGGCCGGGCGTCGATCCGCCGTGAGCGCGTCGGCGCGACCGCATCGTTTCAGATGCGGCCGTAGAGCTCGCGCTCGTGGCGCGTGGATTCGGGGCCGCGGTCCAGCAGCGACGCGCCGAGCATCGCGACCGCCACGATCACGTTGTTCCACACCGTGGCGCGCGTCATGGTCGGCAGCGCCAGCGTGCCAATGAACAGCGCGGCGGCGACGACCAGGTTCGCGTAGCGGGCGGCCATCGTATAGAAGGACGCGATCGCCAGCAGGAACGTGAGGACGGCGCAGACGACGGTCAGCGTCCCGACCGCCTGGCCGTGCGGCCACATGAAGGCCGTCACGAACAGCCACATCCCTAGGAGCGCGTTGAAGATCCTCGTCGTCATGGCTCACCTCCTCTGGCGCATCCCGCGCGCGTGAGGCCGCCGGACCGCGCCTACATCCCCGAATCTAATGACGAAACGCCGCCCAGGCAGGGGCGGATGGGCCTCATGGGCTGCGCCGATACACGCGAACCCAGTCGACCTTCATCGTCTGCGGCAACGCCGTCGTCGCGTCGGGCGAGCCCGGCCACTGGCCGCCGACCGCCACGTTGAGGATGATGAAGAACGGCTGATCGAAGGCCCAGGTGCGGCCGGCCGCGGTCGCGGGTGACTGCGTCTCGTACAGCATGTCGTCCAGGTAGAACTTGATGGCGCTCGCGTCCCATTCGATGGCGTAGGTGTGGAACGCGTCGCCCAGCTTGGCCCCGCCGGCCAGCGCCGTCATTCCGGTCAGCGAGCTGTCGCTGGTCGTGCCGCTCGCGGGCATGTGCAGGCTGCCGTGGTTGATCGACGGCTCGCGCCCGATGTTCTCCATGATGTCGATCTCGCCGCACGCGGGCCAGCCGGCCGTATCGATGTTGGCGCCCAGCATCCAGAACGCCGGCCAGATCCCCTGCCCCTCCGGGATCTGAATGCGCGCTTCGATCCGACCGTACTTCTGTGAGAACTTTCCTTTGGTCAGCAACCGCGCGCTCGTGTACCCGCACGGGCCGTTCGACGGATACGCGCAGTTGTGCGCCGACGCGCCGGCCGTGGTGGCGGTGATCACCAGCTGGCCGGCCTGGACGACCGCGTTCTGGGTCCCGTCGGTGTAGTACTCCAGCTCCTGATTTCCCCAGCCGCCGCCGCCGACGTCGTGGATCCACTTGCTGGGATCGGCGGCGGACCCGTCCGGCCCGCTGAACTCGTCGGACCAGGTGAGAACCCACCCCGCGGGCGTCGCGCCGGCCGTGCCACCCGGGGCGCCGACGTCGCCGCGCACCGAGCCGCCGCCCGCGCCGCCGTTGCCACGCACCGAACCGCCGCCCGCGCCGCCATTGCCGCGCACCGAG
>CAZPUH010000098.1:0-21077 GCA_964589215.1 uncultured Myxococcales bacterium
CGCCGGCCGCGCCGCCCGCCTCCGATCGACCCGCCGCGCCCCCGGACGCGCCGCGCGATCCACCCGTGCCGGGAGCGCCACCCATCCCGGGGCCGCCACCGCCGCGGCCCGCGGCGCCTGTCAGGGATCCGCCAGCGCCGCCCGTGCCGGGGGCGCCGCCGGTGGCGGAGGTTCCGCCCGTCGACGAGCCGGTGCTGCCGCCCGCGGTTCCCCCGGTGTTGCCGCTCGGGTGGCCTCCGGTCGCGGAGCTGCCGCCGGTCGCGGCGCCGCCGGAACCGGGCGTCGTCATCCCCGGATCGGCGCTGCCGCAGCCCAGGACCGCCTGCGCGAGGGCCACGCAGAGCGTCAGCGTCACCCAATCGGTCCGTCGCCCGCGCGCTCGCTTCATCCCCTTCACAGGGGCGCCCGCCCGGAAAGTGCGGCACGGAATCGGTCCGGTGGAATGACCCGATCTCGCCGGTCGCCGCCCCCTAAGAGGGGTTGCGACTCGTGTCCACGCCCGCGCCGTCTGATACTCACGCCCCTTCGGTGGCGCGGTGGCTGGCGTTGCCGCTGCTGGTGGGCACGGTGATCGCCTACCTGCCGGCCTTCCGCGCGGGGACCGTCTGGGACGATCGCAGCTTCATCATGGACAACGCCCTGATTCACCGGGCGGACGGGCTCTGGCGATTCTGGTTCAGCACGCGGCCGGTGGACTACTACCCGGTGACGTCGACCCTCTGGTGGGTGGAGTGGCGTTTGTGGGGAGAAAACCCGCTCGGCTACCACGCCGTCAACGTGCTGGTGCACGCCGCCGACGTCCTGCTGCTCTGGCGGCTCCTCGCGCGGTTGGCGGTTCCAGGGGCCTGGCTGGCGGCGGCGCTGTTTGCCGTTCATCCCGTCAACGTCGAGTCCGTGGCCTGGATCGCCGAAGGGAAGAACCTGCTGGCGATGCTGTTCTATCTCGTCAGCCTGCGGTGCTTCGTCAGGTCGCGCGGTCTCGACGGTTTCGGCAATTCGCGGGGGTGGTACGGCCTGGCCGTCGCGTCGTTCCTGCTGGCGCTGCTGAGCAAGACCGTCGTCGCGCCGATGCCGTTCGTTCTGCTCGGCCTGCTCTGGTGGAAGCGGGGGCGGCTCACGCGCCCCGACGCGCTGGCCGTCGCGCCGTTCTTCGCCCTGGCCGCAGGCATCGGGGCGGTGGCCTTCTGGTTCCAATCCCATCGCGCGATCGGCGCCGACGTCGTTCGGACGGACGGCGTGGCCGCCCGACTGGCCGGCGCCGGATGGGCAATCTGGTTCTACCTGGACAAAGCGCTGCTGCCGCGGGGGCTGCGTTCCATCTACCCCCGCTGGCGGATCGATCCGCGGGCCTGGTGGTCGTATCTGCCGGCGCTGATGGCTGCCGGAGCTCTCGCCGCCTGCTGGCACCGCCGCCGGACCTGGGGAATCGGGCCGCTGCTCGCGCTCGCCTACTTCGTCGTGATGCTGTCGCCGGTGCTGGGCTTCATGGACATCGCCTTCATGAAGGTGTCTCTGGTCGCCGACCACTGGCAGTACCTCGCCATCGTCGGCCCCCTCGCGCTGGCCGCGGCGGCGCTCGCGACGGTGGTCCGGCGCGGGGGTTCGTACGCGCCGCCCGCGCTGGCTGCAGCCGCCGGCCTGGTGCTGGTCGCGATGGGGCTCGCGACCTGGCGGCGCAGCGAGCGGTACCGCGACGCGGGGACGTTCTGGGGGGCCGTGCTGGCCGATGATCCGGGCTCGCCCGACGCCTGGGGGGCGCACAACAACCTCGGCGTGTTTCTTCTGGAGCAGGGCCAGCCCCAGGAGGCGCTGGCCCACTTCACCCGCGCCGTCGAGCTCCGCCCCGAGTACGCGAAGGCGCAGTACAACCTGGGGGCGTTGCTTCGGGAAACGGGGCGCCTGGACACCGCGGTCGAGCACCTGAGGCGGGCGGTGGAGCTGCAACCCGACTACGTCGACGCGCAGAACGCCCTGGCGCGGGCGCTGGCCGGCAGGGGCGACTGGGATGGCGCGCGGGAGCACCTGGAAAGGTCGCTGGCGCTGGACCCCGACCAGGCAGAAGCCCACAACAACCTGGCGAACGTGCTGCGACAGAAGGGGCAGCTGGAGCTGGCCGCGTCGGAATACCAGAGAGCGCTGGCCATTCACCCGGACTACGCGGCCGCCCATTTCAACCTGGGCGAGGTTCTGCGCGCCCAGGGTGACCTCGACGGCGCGATTGGTCACTACCAGCGCGCGCTGGAATTTCGCCCCCGTTTCGGGCCGGCGTTGCACAGCCTGGCGGCCGCCTATGCGGAAGCCGGCAGGAGATGACACATCGATGAGACCCAGACGATCGCGCGTGGCCACCACCCTTTGCGCCGGCGCGCTGCTGGCCGCGGGTTGCGGCTCCACTTCCAGTGCGCCGCCGTCCGCCCATTCCTTCACCAGAGTCTATGAAGAGATCATTCAGCCCAGCTGCACCAACGACTTCTGTCACTTCAACACGGTCAGCATCCGCTACAGCGCGCTGGATCTGAGCTCGAAGGTGCGCGCGTACTGGAGCCTGGTCGGCATGCCGTGCATGGGGCCGGCCTGCTCGCAGGTCGGGACCCGGGTGGTCCCCTGGGACGCCGACCAGAGCGTCATGTACCGGAAGCTCTCGCCGACGCCCCCCTGCGGCGCTCAGATGCCGGCCGACAAGGCGACGTTTTCGACCAACGGCACGTCGGACGTGAAGTTCTCGGGAACGCCCCTCTCCGCCGACCAGCAGCAGCTGATCCATGACTGGATCCAGGACGGCGCGCCTAACGACTAGCCGCCGCCGGCGGTCGTCACGGGCAGGTGCGCGTGTCGGCGCCGGGGCTGAGGCCGGCCCAGCCCGGCCCGGAGTACTTGACCAGCTCCAGCCAGTTCACGGGCGGGAAATCGTCGGCGCAACAGACCAGCGATTTCGGGCACTCCACGCCGGGCCACGCCGGGCCGCCGCACACGCACTGCGTGAAAGTGACGCCGGTGCACAGGGCGTAGGAGATCCCGCTGCACCCGGGACAGCTGTCGATGGCGACGTAATATCCCGTCGCGCACGCCGGTTCCGGATCCCAGCCCGCCGGCGGGTCCCACGGCTTGGCGCCGTAGGCGGCGGGCTGAAAATCCTGCGCCGCCTCGTAACAGCCCAGGTTAGCGCTTGCGGTGGCGGCGACCAGAACCGCGAGTGCGGCGAGACGTGACGATCGTGCGTTCATCGGGCGCTCCGGTCCTAGAGGAAGTAGAGGAAGCTCATTTCCACCCGGTGGTTGGTGACGGTCGTGTCGTCCACCAGCTTCTGCTGCAGCCACTGGTACGACAGCCCGATCCGGACGGCGGGGGTGGCGTCGAAGAAGAGATTCCCGTCGGCGTACCGCGAGGTCTGGAAGACCCCCAGCGGGTTGACCCACGGCTGCCGGGGCGTGATCGGATGGTAGAGGCTGGCGATGTTGTTCGAGTGCCCCTGGCTGTAGTTGCCGCTGACGAACACGCGCCCGCGCGGCGGCAGGTAGTACTGCACGCCGACGATGAACGTCTGCCAGTTGATCGTGTGAAGCGTCTCGTACTGATCGAAGGCCACCAGGCCGGGATCGACGTTGGGCGTGTACGGCAGCCCGACCTGCGGGGCCGCGCCGGCGAGGTCCTGGGGTGACGACATCCCCGTCGACGTGATGGGCGTTCCGGGCGGCAAGGGATACACGTTGGGCATGGTGGCGCCGGCGGTCATCCCCGTGTACTGGTCGGCGTCACCGGTCCCCGTCGCAAACTCGCCGGTCAGGGTCAGCGCGTTTCCACGGTCGGTGCCGTCCCTGGCGCTGATGACGGGCAACAGCACGTTGACGGCCACGGCCCACCCGAGCAGCGGAATCCGCGGCGCCGGCAGCGGAACGTGCGGGTTCACCTTGAACGACCGGATCATCCCCGAGACGCCGATGGCCGCGGCCTGCGCGTCGGTGCCTCCGCTGCCTGGCGTCGTGATCCCCTTCCAGTGGTTGAAGGCCAGGCGCGCGCCCCCCTGGGTGTCCGGCACCCCCGAATCGCGCTGCACGGGGCGAAAGGCGCCCGCCGCCAGATCGAAGCTGACCGGTCCGGACCCGAACGTGTGGCTGAGGCGAAGCTGCACCGTTCGATTGAAGAGCTCGTTGGGCAATCCCAGGAAGCCGCACGTCGCCCCAAAGAAGTAGTTTTGCCAGCCGAGCAAATAATAGGTCTGGCCGGCCAGCACGTTGACGACGTCATTGTCGATGCGGACGTAGGCGTGCCGCACGCGCAGGGCGGCGTTGTTGAAATAGGCGGCCTCGGTCGTGGCGCCCGGACCGGACGCCACGCCCGGTGAGCCGCCGCCGCTGTTGACGGTCGGCTGGTTGCCGAACAGATCGAACTCCAGCAGTCCGGAGGCCCGCACGCCGTGCAACGCGGGCGCCTGTCCCCGGAAGCCGAGGCGGCTGTTCCGGATCGTCATCTGCAGGCGAGAGTTTCGCCCTTCCTGCGTGAGCGGATGCGCGATGACGCCGTTGTTGAGGCCGTCGTTGAAGCTCTCCGTCGAGTCCCACATCCCGTCGGCTTCCGCGAACCCGTAGATGGTCAGCCTCCAGTCGGAGGCCGGACCGGCGCTCACCGCCAGTGGGGGTCGAACGAACCAGGGGTTGACGGGCGAGGGCGGCGCCGCTTCGCGCGCCGGCAACGGAATGGGCGGTGTCTGTGACGAGATTGCGGACCGACTCGAGTCCGTTGATTGCGCGTTTGCAACCATAGAAGCGAGAGACAACAAACAAACGGACGTGATTGGTAATGAAAGCGAAAATGTCTTCGATCTGTTCGTTGCGCGGATCGGTCGTGACATCGTGGCCGTTATACGCAGTCGGCGCGCGAACCGTCAACGGACCAGTGAACGCGTGAGCGCGCGCGTTGCGCTCATGTATGTGAGCGTTGCGCGGTCGGACAGCGAGACGCGCGCCGGTCGGCGAGAGGGGGAAGGTCGCGCCGCCGCTCATCGCGCGCGCGTGGGCGGCTCATCGCCCCGCATCCGAGGGTCCGGACGACCGCGCTCACTTTTTTGAAAAAAGTTCTGACCGCTTTTCGCGTCGGGCTGTCCCTGTAGTGCGGAAGGAGCTTCCATGCAGAGACGGGCCCCCCTTTTCACAATCCTCATCTCGACGGCACTGGCGGCGTTGGCGTGCTCGAAGGGCGGGCAAGGGGGCACCTCCACGGGCGGACAGACGGGCAGCGGGCAGGGGGGATCTTCGGCCGGCGGACAGACGGGGAGCGGGCAAGGGGGCACTTCCTCGGGCGGGCAGACGGGGAGCGGGCAGGGGGGCAGCGCGTCGGGCGGGCAGATCGGCAGCGGCCAGGGGGGAACCTCGGCCGGCGGGCAGATCGGCAGCGGCGGTCAGGTCGGGACGGGTAGCGGCGGGGTGGGGGCGACCGGCGGGCAGAGCCCCGGCGGCAACGGTGGCTTTCCGTTCCCGGGGCCCGACACCGAGGCCGACTACAGCATGGACGTCGGCTGGCAGTTCAACAAGTCGGACGTCAGCGGCGCGCAGGCCACGTCGTTCGCGGACACCGGGTCCGGCTGGAGCCAGGTCAGCACGCCGCACACGTACAACGACGTGGATTCGTTCCGGGTTCTCATCAACCACAGCGGCGGCGACCACGGCATGTACCAGGGGCCCGCCTGGTACCGGAAGCACTTCAAGGTCCCCGCCAAGTACGCGGGCAACAAGCTGATCGTCGAGTTCGAACGGATTCGAGAGAGCGCGACGTTCTACATCAACGGGATGCAGGTCGGATCGTCCTACACCGACGGCGTCTCACCGTACGGCCTCGACATCACCGGCAAGGTGACCGCCGACGGCACGACGGACAACGTGCTGGCGGTTCGGGTCGACAACACGGGCGGCGCGAACTACTGGGACTCGAACGCGACGTATCCGGCGTTCGGCGGGTTGACGGGGCACGTGTGGCTGCACGTGCCGGGGAAGATTTACCAGACGTTTCCGCTGTACCAAAACCTCAAGACCTCCGGCGTCTACATCTACGGGACCGCCTACGCGAACATCACCAACAACACCGCGCAGGGCGACACCGGCAACCTGACGGTGAACGTCGAGTCCGAGGTCAGCAACGAGTCGGGCAGCGCCGCCACCGTCACTCTGGGCGTCAAGATCATCGACCCCGCGACGGGCGCGACCGCCACGTCGTTCTCGGGGACGGCGACCCCGGTGCCGGCGACGGGCACGACGATCCTGAAGGCCAGCGGGCCGATGACGAGCGCCAAGCTCTGGAGCGACCTTCACCCGAACCTCTACGACGTGGTCACCACCCTGACGGTGGGCGGCACGGTGGTCGACGGGCGCGGCACGGTCACCGGTTTCCGCCAGACGGCCTTCAAAGGCGGCGCGGGCACGGGCGGCGTCTACATCAACGGCCGCTTCGCCTTCATGCTGGGCTTCGCCCAGCGGTCGACGAACTCTTGGGCAGGCCTGGGCCAGGCGGTGCCGGACTGGATGCACGACTTCCACGCCAACCTGATCCGCGGCGCCAACGCGAACTACATCCGCTGGATGCACGTGACGCCTCAGATCTCCGACGTTCGCTCGGGCGACAAGTACGGCGTGGTCAGCATCGCGCCCGCCGCGGACAAGGAGGTGTCGAACCCGACCGCCGCCCAGTGGTCGGCGCGGATGGCCGTCATGCAGTGCACGATGATCTACCTCCGGAACAACCCCAGCATCTTCTTCTACGAGGCGGGCAACAGCCCGGTGTCCGGCAGCCAGATGCAGGCGCTGGCGACGCTGAGGGACACCTGGGACAAGTACGGCGGCCGCGGCAACGGCGATCGCGACATGGACGACACCACCGGCCAGCCCTACGCCGACTGGTTCGGCACCATGATCGCCTATGACACCGGCAATCTGGGCAGCGGCTACTTCCGCGGCTACTCGGACGCCTATCGCGACAAGGGGCCCATCCTCGAGGAGGAGGACTTCCGCGACGAGGTCCTCCGGGGCATCTGGGACCAGTACTCCCCGCCGCACGTGGGCGGCTTCGTGCCCGGGGCGATGGACACGTACAACGAGACCTCGGAGGTCTTCACGGTCGGCGACGGCGCGGACAATCCCGGACAGGTGTCGCGGCTCAACGCCTGGCTGAAGCTGGAGAACATTCACAACACGACGCCGGCCAACTCTCGGTACTCGGGGTACGCGTCGATCTACTTCTCGGACGAGAACGCCGACGGCCGGCTGAACAGCTCGGCGGTCTGCCGCGCGGGCGGCAAGGTCGATGCCGTGCGCCTGCCCAAGGAGGCCTACTACGCGTTTCGTGTAGCCGGTAACCCGAACCCCGACATCCACATCGTCGGGCACTGGACGTATCCGGCCGGCACGAAGAAGACGATGTACGTGGTGGCGAACACCGCTTCGGTTGAGCTGTTCGTGAACGGGACGTCGGTGGGCAAGGTCACCACCCCCAAGGACGGCTACACGTTTGCCTTCCCGAACGTCGCCTGGGCGTCCGGCAGCGTGAAGGCGGTGGGTTACGACGCGACCGGCAAGCAGGTCGCGCAGCACGAGATCAAGACGGCCGGGCCGGCGGTCGCCGTCAAGCTCACGCCCACGACGGCGCCGGGCGGCCTGCTGGCCAACGGGGCAGATGTCGTGATGTTCGACGTCGAGGTGGTGGACGCGATGGGCCAGCGCGTCCCGACCTACGGGCCGACGGCCAAGGCGACCGACAATCAGCCGACCGGCGAACCGAAGATCACCTTCGCCGTCACCGGACCGGGGACGTGGCGCGGCGGCGTCAACGAAAGCATGCTGAACTCGACCAACAACCTTTATCTGTACACGGAAGCGGGCATCAATCGCGTCTTCATCCGGTCGCAAACGACGGCCGGCGCCATCACGCTGACTGCCTCCAGTCCGGGTTTGACGACGGCAACGGCCACGGTGACGTCCTTGCCGGTGGCGGTCGTCAACGGTCTCGTTCCCCGGTAGGTCCGCAGGCGGATGTCGTCGAAGTGCGCGCCGCTGCTGGCGGCCCTGCTCGCGTGCAGCTGTTACGGCTCCCAGGCCGGGATCGGTCCGCACCGGCATGCGTCGGGCGGGACTGGCACCGGCGGGGGGAGCTCCACCGGCGGCTCCGGACCGGGCACGGGCGGAATGTCGGCCGGCACCGGCGGCTCGGGGCCGGGCACGGGCGGCGTGTCGGCGGGGACCGGCGGCGGCTTGCCGCCCACCATCGGGTGGGCGACCGCCGTGCCCGGCGGTCCGTCGGGGACGGGCACCGCCGCCATGGTCACGGTGAACGCGGGCACCACGATCGGAAGGATCGGCCCCGACTTCGCCGGGTTCAGCTACGAGAAGACCCACCTCATGAACGGGTCGTTGACCGGCAACAACAAGAACCTGATCGCCCTATACAAGCTGCTCGGCGCGCCGCTGACCCGGATTGGCGCCAATGACGTCGAACGTTGCACGTGGACCGGAACGGGGCCGGCGCCTTCCCAGCCCAACGGAAAGCCATTTGCCACGAAGGTCACGACGGGCGGCGTCGATCAGTTCTGTGATTTTCTGGCCGCCACCGGCAGCAAGGCCATCTACGGCGTCAATTTCCAGCTGGGGAACGTGACCGCGTCCGCCGCAGAGGCCGCCTACGTCATGAGCCGGTGCGCCTCGAGCGTCCTCGGCTTCGAGATCGGCAACGAGCCGGACAAGTTCGGCACCTGGGCGGCGCAGCAAGCGGACTGGGAGAGCTTCGCCGACGCGATCCTGGCGACGCCCGGCGCGATGCTGGTCGGCCCCGCGTGCACCACCAAGGCCGCAGCGCCGTTCGCGGCGCCGTTCGCGGACGACGTCGCGGCGAAGTACCCCGGAAAGCTGGCGGTGCTGTCCCAGCACACCTACGTGGCGGCGGCCAATTCGTCGGATTGTTCCGTGCCGAATCTCCAGATCACGACCAGCAAGCTGACGGACGTCTTCGACATCCTTCAGGCGGCGGCGGCCAAGAACGGCCTGCCGGACTGGCGCATGGACGAGAACAACACCTGCTCGGGGCACGGCCAGCAGGGGGTCAGCGACACGTTCATCTCCAGCTTGTGGGCGATCGACTACCTGTTCGAGGTCGCCAAGCGGGGCGGCAGCGGCGTCAACTTCCACACCAGCGAGAACGGCATGGACGGAACGGTGCCGTTCTATTACGAGCCGCTGCGCGAGGACCAGGGGATGGTCGTGCAGGTCCAGCCCGAGTATTACGGGCTGCTTCTGTTTGCCGAGGCGGGCGCGGGGGCGCTGGTCTCGACGACGGTCGCCACGGGCGCGCAGACCTTCACCGCCTGGGCCATCAAGGCGAGCGGCGGATTCGTCAGTGTCGTCCTCAACAACCGGAGCGCGTCCACCGGCGTCAGCGCCACGCTGAACCTGGGCGCGGCGGTCAGCGCGGCGAGCGCGATCTACCTGCAGGCGACGCCCGCGGGCAGCCTGACGGCGCCGGCGGGAAGCGTGACGCTGGCCGGGGCGCAGGTCTCCGCCGCCGGTGAGTGGCCGCGCAACCCGCCCTACATCCAGACGGTTTCCGGAAGCAGCGTCGCAGTGTACGTCCCGCCGGCAAGCGCAGCCCTGGTTCGGGTTGTGCCGTGAGAGCGCCGGCGGTTTGTCGATCACGTTGGGGAGATGAAATGTCGAAAGCCACAATCAAACAAACGTTCGTTCCGATGGTCATCGTGTTGGCTCTGGTCGCGTGCAGCAGCAGCGGCGGTGCCGGCGGAACAGGGGGCAGCAGCGGCGCCACCGGTGGCGCGACCGGCGCAACCGGTGGAACGACGGGGACCGGGTCCGGCGGGCACGCGGCGGGCACGGGCGGCGCGGGCGGTTCCGCTCAGACCGGCAGCGGCGGGGCTGCGTCAGCCACCGGCGGCGCGGGCGGGGCGATGCTCACGCTGGCAGACGCTTGCACCCACAACTGCAGCCTGGCGGCGGGCCTGGCCGGCTGCTCGACCACGATGGACGTGTGCGTCCAGAGCTGCTTGAAGACGTTCGACAACACCTCGGCGATCAACTCGGTGCTGGGGACCAAGTACACCAAGATGATGGTGTGCGTCGCGACGGATCCGAAGTTTGCGTCGGCAGCCGACTTCGTTTGCGCGAAGCCCAATCGCGCCCTCAATCAATGGTCGCCGGGTCCGGATTCGAATTGCGAGTCTCTGATCTGCGACTGGAATTGCAGCGACGGGACGACCGGCAACTTCGATCCGTACATCGACATCCGCTGCTCTTGCTCCAGCGTTTGAGACACGCCAGCAGGACCAGCGCAGACGCCAGCGAGATGGAAGCGCCCACGGCCACGGTCGTGGGTGCGAACCGAAATCGCACCCGGTGCTGGCCGGCGGGCACCAGCACCGCCCGCTGGGTCACGTTGGCGCGGTAGATCGCGGTCGCGCGTCCGTCGACGTCGGCGAGCCACCCGGGATAGTAGGAGTCCGAGAACACCAGGATCGCCGGGCGCGGGGACCGAACCTGCAGCTCGGCGTCGTTCGTCCCGTAGCGCACGAGGTCGACGGCGCCGCCGGCCACGTCCTGGCCGGGCTGGAATCCGGGCGGCACCGCCTCCAGCAGCACGGCGCGGGCCGGGTCGAACGCCTCCGACGTGAGCGCCTGCAGCGCGGAAGGGTCGTCGCGCGCGACCGTCACGTCACCCACCAGACGGGCGCGCGGAAGCAGATCCGCGTTTCGATAGAGGAACGCGCCTCCAAACAGGCCCAGCGGCCTGAGCTGGGGCGAGGGCGCGAACGGCCAGAACGACGTCAGGTACTTCACGTCGTACATGCGCATCAACTTCCAGAAGCTGGGCGCCGGCTGGAAGACGTCGCCGCGGGTGGACGCCGTGTGCGTGATGACCCCGGCGCGGTTCTGATCGCCCCAGACGTCGACGAGGTAATTGGGGATGAGATTCGCGTAGCCGTTCGGCGACGCCAGCCCGTAAAGGACGTTGCTGCTCGGCTGAAGGAGCTCGCGCTGGTCGACGAACGGCTGCAGATCGCCCTGCCAGCCGCCGGCCGCCTGGAAGGCCCGCCGGTGGGCATGGACGCCGCCCACGGAAAACACGCGAAACAGCGACGGGTCCGTCCCCACGATCTGCGCCGTCACCGGCGGCCGCGTCCAGGCGGACAGGTCGGCGATCGGGTTCTGGCGCAGCTGCGCGAAGAGCAAGTCCGCCGCCGTGAGCACCACGGCCAGCGCGGGAAGGTGGGCCAGGCGCCGCCCCGCCAGCGCGGCGCCCAGGTGGGTCAGTCCCAGCGCGGCCAGCGCGATCAGCGACGCGTCCGTGATCAGCAGCAGCCGGGTCGGGAAGCGGAAGTAGCTCATGCCCGGCACGGCGTGGAAGACCAGGCGGTAGACCGGGGTCGCCGGCCCCAGCACCAGGACATACGAAGCGGCGGCGGCGGTCGCAAAGAACCTCACATGCCAGCTGCTCCGGCAGCGCCAGGTGGCGTACACCGCCAGAAGGAAGGTCAGGACGCCGACGTACCCGAAGTCTTCCCAGAAGATCCCCTTGCCGACGTAGGTGCCGTTGCCGACGTCTCCACGCGCGTACGGAACGAGGAACGTCCAGAAGCTGGCCGGGTCGTAGGCGAAGCGCGAGGCGTAGTCGAAGGTGACCCCGCCCGCGCGCTGCGACAGCGACACCAGCTGGTAGGTGGGGAGCAGCTGCACCGCGGCCAGCAGGCACCCCAGCCCCAGCGCTGCCGCAAACGCGGCCAGCGTGCCGCGCAGCCCCGCGCCACCAACGGGCGACGCGCGGTGATGGTTGCGCAGCCGGAGCGGGAAGTAGAGCAGGTACAGAACCCCGCAGTAGTAGGTGACCTGCGGATTGCCGGCCAGGTGCTGCAACCCGAAGACGACCGCGAACCACACCAGCGGGCGTCGCGTCCCCCGCACGGCGGCGCGCTCCAGAAGGAGCAGAGCGACGGGCAGCCAGCTGGCGCCGTTGGCCATGCTGAGGTGCTTGAGGTGGGCGATCAGAAAGCCGCTGAACGCAAAGGCGACGGCGCCCAGCAACCCGGCCCGCGCGTCGCCGCCGATCTCACGCGCGTAGAGGTACATCCCGACGCCGGCGGTGACCAGCGTCAGCAGCATCGTCAGGTTCAGCGCCACGTAGGGCGGCAGCAGACCGAAAAGAACGAGGTTGAACGGGTAACAGACGCCGGCCTCGGAGCGGGCCAGCAGCGGGAAGCCGCCGTAGAGCTCGCGCACCCACAGCGGCCAGTGACCGGCGCGCAGAGCCGCCCCCAGGGCGAAGCGATAGGGGAAGTTCTCGTTCATGAGATCGCTGGCGAAGACGTCGTCGGTGATGACGACGCCCTTCATCAGGGTCAGCTTCCAGAACGCCGACAGGATCAGCGCCACGATCGAAGCCACCGCGGCCGGCGTTTCGAATCGCCCGAGAAGCTTCCCGGCGCCCGAGGCGAATCTCATGAAGATGTCCGGCCCGAAAGGGGACGCTCGGTCCCCGCGCGGGTCATCGGAATCGCAGGCGCGACGTCAAAACAGAAGTCCGAGACGCACCCCGGCGAACGCCCGCCAGCGCGCAGGCGTCCAGACGGTGACGCTCTGGCCGGGACGAAGGGCTGAATATCGGGGCGCGATGAGGTCGAGCTCGACGCCCGCGTCGACCCCGGCGACGAAACGCCCGAAGGCCCGCTGCACCGACCCCATCCCGAGCAGCAGCGGATCCGTGACCCAGAAGGCGGGCGTGGCGCCCGGCCCGCCCGGCGCGACGCGCGTGACGTCGACGCCGGCGCCGAGGCCCGCGGACGCCCAGAGCCGCGGTGTCAGATGCGCCGGCCGCGCCGCGAACAGCCGAACCCCCGAAGCGGTCAGCGACGCGCTCACCGGCGGGCTGGTCGCCCCCGCGGCGGGGCTGTCCAACGTCACCGGAAGCCGCTGCAAAAGGATGACGCCCAGGTGCAGCCGCGGCCACAGCCGCGCGCCGATCAGGCCGGGGCCGTGCGCGATGACCCCGGCTGACAACCGGGCCGCTGAATACGCGGCGCCGATCATCCACCGCGGCGGGATCGCGACGGCGGCGGGGGGCGGCGGGGGAGGAGGTGGCACGGCCAGCGAGCGCGCGAACTCCGCCCGGGTGACGCCCAGTGGCTGCCCTTCCAGGAGGGCCTGCACGGCCCCGCCCACCACGAACCGGATCAGCTCCAGCTCCACCGCGTCGGGGGCTGAATGCACGGCCAGGGGGCGCACGTAGACCAGACCGCTCGGTTCGCTGAGGAAGTACATGGTCGGCTGCGCCGCCGACAGATCCAACCAGACCCGCGCCACCAGACCCACCGCCGTGCGCGCCTCCGGCGGGTGGACCAGCTGCGCCGGCTCGATCTGCGGCGCCACCGACGTGTCGACCCCCAGCCCCTGTCGCGCCAGCGAATCGTGCAGGGCGCCCGCGACGCCGCCGGCCACCGCGGGATCCGCGGCGACGACCACCTCTACGCGTGGCGGTGCCTGCGCGGCCGCGGGCCCCGCGAACACGAGCAGCGCCAGCAGTGCCCCCAGCCGCCCGCTTCGGGCCAGTGCCCAGCGCATCCGGCAGGCGTCAGCGCGCCGGCACGCGGCCCAGCTCGGCCAAGCGGCGCCTGGCGAGCGGTGCGTAAACCGTCTTCGGGTAGGCGTCGAGCAGCGCGCGCCAGGTGTCGCTCTCGGCCGAATGCCGCCCCATCTTCCCCAGCGCGGTCGCGCGGCCGGCCAGAGCCTCCTCGGATGCCTCCCCGTTCCGTGCGAGATGCTGGTCAAACTGGGCCAGAGCCTGCGCCGGCTGCCCGCCGTCCAGCAAGAGGCGTCCCGCCAGCGCGAACGACAGGCGCGTCTCGCGCGCGTGCGGGTACAGCCGCTGCAGGCGGCGAAACACCGCGACGGCCTGCTGCGGTCGGTTCTGATCGCGCAACGCCGAGGCCTCTTCGAACAGCGCCGACGCGCTGGGCGCGGGGCGCGCGGCCCTGGGCGCAGGGGCGCGATCGGCCGCGGGCGGGGCCAGAGCGGGTAGGGAATCAGGCGGGACCTCGGCCGGCTGCGACACGGCCGGCGCCGCCCGGTGCGCAGGCGCGCCCGTGACGACCGCGGCGACCACCACGCGCGCGTGCGCGGCCTCGGGGCGTAGCCGCTGCGCGTGCCACCAGGTCGCGCCCGCGATCCCGCCCAGGCCGACCAGCGTCACGCCCGCGGCGGCCAGCGTCCAGCGCCGCCGCAACCGCAGGGACAACGTCCAGCTTCCGGGCCGCCCGGCGCTCAAGGCGCGTTCGATCGCGCGGCGGTTCAGCAGGTCGTCCCAGGGTTGGGGCGCGGCGCGCTCGTGCGACGAATGCACCATCGCCAGCTGCGCCGCACAGACACGGCACACGGACAGATGCCGGTCCAGTCGATCCTGGTCCATCGCCGCCAGCCCGCCGCGGGCCGCCCGGTCGAGCAGCTCCTCCGGGTGTTCGCTCGGCCGGCTCACGCGTTGCCCTCCAATCGCCGGCGCAGGTATTCCTTGGCGACGCGCAGGCGGCTCTTGCTGGTGTTGACCGGCACCTGCGTCGCGACCGCGATCTCCTCGACGGAGTAGCCCAGCACCATGCGCATGACGACCGCCTCCGCCTGAACCTTCGGCAGCTCGTCGATGATGTCACACAGGAACCAGAGGCCCGGGCCGCCGTCCCCCTTTCCGCAGGCCGCCGTCACCGCTTCCAGCTCCGCCAGCACGCGGGCGCGCTGCTCGCGGTTGCGGCCCCGCTTGCGCGCCGCGATCGAACAGCGCAGCGCAATCCGGCTCGCGTACCCGACGATCGTCCCTTCGAAGCGGTACTTGGGCAGCGCGCGTAGGATCTCGATCAAGCATTCCTGGATCGCGTCCTCCAGGTCGGCGTGGCTCGGCCCCATGACGGCGCGACACACGCCGCGCACCGACGGCGCGATCCCTTCCAGGAATCGCCGCACGATTGCGTCGTCACGCGTGCGCACCGCCTGCTCGGCCAGGGCCGTGAGCTCGGATGCGTTCCCGCCGGGCGCGCTCTGAGCGGCGAACGGCGGCGTGAGGTCGGCTCTATCGTACGCGGTCGACATGATTCAGGGCGCTCTCCCCGACTTCACCGCCAGGCCTCGTACAGCTGGCTCACGCCGGTGGTGCGGTCCGACACGAAGACGATGTGGTGGCCGTCCTGCGACACCCACGGATCGCCTTCCCAGTCGGCCGCCGAATTGAGCGAATCGAGAGCGACGGGCGCCGTCGCGAAGGGCTCCGACGGGGACGGCCGACTGACCTCGAAGAGATCGGAGGTGGCGCCGTTCGACGGCCCGCGAGAGCTCCAGATCAGCGACAGCGCACCATCGAAGAGGGCCGGGTTTTCGTCCTGCCGGGACGAGTTGATCTCGTCCAGCGGGGTGACGTCCGTCCAGGGCCCCTGCGGGTCCGGGCGGGACGCGCGGTAGAGGTGCGCGTCGCTCGTGTTGCGTTGCGAGGCGAACACCATCGTCGACTCGCTCGGGTCGACGGTGGGGCCCGTGTCCATGGTCGACACGCCCAGGCCGGTCACCGGTTGCGGCGGGTCCCAGGGCTGCCCGCGGGCCGCCCGCCGCGACACGTACAGGCGGTAACCGTCGCCGGCCCGGTCGCTGGAGAAGTAGATTGTCAATCCGTCCGGGGCGACGTCCGGGTCCGCGTCGTTCCCGGGGCTCGACAGGTCGGCTTGCAGGACCGCCGGGCTCCAGGCCGCGCTGGCGCTGGCCCGCGTGCTGGTCCAGATGTCCGAGACGGCGTCGGTGTCCGACGACAGGTAGATCTCCAGCTCGTCCGCGGTGAGCGAGGGGTCGTGGACGTCGATGGTGTCGCCGCGCAGGCCGGGGACCAGGGTCGGGGGAGAAAACGCAGCAAAAGCGTCCAGTTGGACCGCCAGGACACGGTCGCTCTCCATGCACCCCATCGCGGCGCACAGCATCGCCATCAACGCAGCCGCGTCCCGGGCGGACGGACACCGCGGCGCGTGGTTGGCAGGCGACGAGCTCACCACTGGGCACAGGGGTCGAAACCGCCCGTTTGGTGCAGGAAACCGGGCGTCCGGCCCGGCCGGCGGGCCCGTGCAGTAAAGTCGGTCCGGGATGGTGCTTGGCCAGAAGATCGTCGTCGTCTTACCGGCTTACAACGCCGCCCGGACCCTGGAACGCACCTATCGCGAGATCCCGCTCGACCTGGTCGACGAGGTGGTGCTGGTGGACGACCGCAGCGCCGACGACACGCCGGCGCTGGCCCGGGCGCTGGGCATCCGGCACGTGTTCCAGCACGACGCCAACCGCGGCTACGGCGGCAACCAGAAGACCTGCTACGACGCCGCGCTCGCCCTGGGGGCGGACATCGTCGTCATGTTGCACCCGGACTACCAGTACACGCCCAAGCTGGTGCGCGCGATGGTCGCCGTCCTGGTCGAGGACGTGTACGACGTCGTGCTCGGCTCGCGCATCCTGGGCAACGGCGCGCTGGGCGGCGGCATGCCGCTTTACAAGTACGTGGCCAACCGCGCGCTCACGCTGTTCGAGAACCTGGTCATCGGGCAGAAGCTGTCCGAGTATCACACCGGGTTTCGTGCGTACCGCCGGCGCGTGCTCGAAGCCATCCCGTACCGTCGCAACTCGGACGACTTCGTCTTCGACAACCAGGTCCTGGTGCAAGCGCACGCGCTCGGCTTTCGCATCGCCGAGCTGACCTGTCCCACCAAGTACTTCGCCGAAGCCTCGAGTATCGACTTCCGCCGCAGCGTTCGCTACGGCATCTCGTGCTGTGCGACCGCCCTGCAGTACCGGTTGCACCGCCTGGGCGTGGTGACGTCTCCGTTGTTCCAGCGCGACCAGTCCCGGTAAGATGGCGCGCAGTTGTCACGGCGAGCGGGCCCCGAAATATTCGCCTTTCTGGCGCGCCGGCTGAACCTCACGCTGACCACCAGCGCCGCCGACCTGGCGGGCGCGGCGCTGGCGGGGGCAGCCGTCGCCGTCTGGGCGGCCGTCGCCGCGGGCGCGTTCTCGGGGCGGGCGCTGCTCGCCAGCGTGGCGGCCTTCTTGTCGTTTTATCTGGTGGGCTCGCTGTTCGCCGGATGGGGGCGACTCGCGGCGGGGGCGCTGTTCGATCTGCCGCTGCGGCTGCTGATGGGGTACGCGGGCGTCAACACCGCGCTGCTCGTGTTGGCCTGGCTCTCGCCGCTGGGCATCGTCGCCAACTTCAGCGTCGTGCTGGTCGTTTCGGGTGTCCTGTTCGTGGCCGCCCGCCCGGCGCTGCAGAAACAGCGCGCGGATGGGGTGGGGCTGGCGGCGATCGGTCTGTCGCTGGTGGCGGCGACGCTCTGGTGCCGGGACTCGTTGCGTCCGACTTCGGTCGACGGGAACATCGTGACCTTCGAGCCGTGGATCGACGGCTTCTATCACGCGGTCCACGTGCGCATCTTCGGCGGCGCCCACGGCGCGTCGACGATCGAGGATTTCCGGATGGCGGGCGTGCCGGCGCGCCTCTACCACTACGGCGCGTACATGACGCCCGCCTTCATCCGGCAGGCGTCGGGACTGCACGCCTACGCGGCGTTCGCGGGCATCCTGGCACCGCTGGGGGTGTTCTTCACGGGGCTCGGCGCGTACGCGCTGCTCGGGTCGTTCTGGGGCCCGTGGCCCGGCCTGGCGGCGGCCGCCGCGCTGCTGCTGCTCCCGGACGGTGCGCAGCAGGGGATGCAAAACACGTTCATGTCGTACCACTGGCTGACGCAGATCTCGCCCAGCGCCAGCTACGGGCTGGCGCTGCTGGCGGCGGCCTGGCTGTTCGTTCTCCTCGGTTGCACGCGCGCGAGCCGGCTGCAGCTGGCCGCGGGCTGGGTGCTCGGCGGCGTGCTCGCCGTCTACAAGCTGCACTTCTTCATCGCCAGCGCGCTGCTGTTCCTGCTGGTCCCCGCGCTGTTTTTTGCGGCGATCAAAAGCGCGCGGCAGCGGGCGCTCTGGGCGGCGGGCGCCGTCGCGGTCTACGCCGCCACCCTGGCGCTGGTCCAGCGGATCCCGGGCGTTCCGACGATTCGCTTCGACGGATCGTCCCTGGCTCAGATCTTTTCGCTCATCAAGCAGTTCGCCCAGCACGGCCCGCTTCGTGAATTCCTGGACGCGCATCTGGGGGTGGGGCAGTCGGCGCTCTCGAACGTGGCGCTCGGGGTCCCGTACGTCTTGCTGTCGACGCTGGGCCTCTTCGTGCCGCTGCTGATCGCGCTGCTGATTGTCCTTCGCAAGCGCCCGCCGGCGGTGCTGGTCGTCTTTCCGGTGCTGTTGCTGGCGAACTTCCTGGCCATGTTCCTGGGGCTGGCGCTCGACCTGCGCAGCAGCACGCCGGACGAGCTCTCGCACCGTCCCGTCATGATCGTCTACTTTGCCGTCGTGGCCTGGATCGGCGGCGCGGTGGGGTTGCTGGCGCTCGAGTCGCGGCGGCTCTCGCGCGTCGCGCGTCCCGCGTTGGCGGTCCTGGCGGTCCTGCTGCTGGCGATCCCGACCTTTCTCGGCGGTGGCGTCCAGCGGCTCTGGGCGATGGGCATGTTCTCGCCGGTGCGCGTCCCGCTCGGCCTGGTTCGCGCCGCGGAGTACATGCGCGACCACGGCGACCGCGGCGACGTCTTCCAGGACTCGCAGTTCGATCGCACCTGTGCGGTCGCGGCCCTCGCCGAGCGCAGCCCGTACGCCGCGCGAACCCTCACGATCATGGCCACCAACGGTGAGCTGCTGCAGCGGCGGATCGATCAGGTCGACCGCTGGATGAGTTTTCGCGCGGGCGGGGCGGTCGCGGCGATGGCGCGCCAGCTGGGCATTCGCTGGTTCCTGCTGGACCCCGGCGATCAGGTGAAGTGGCCCGCCGAGGTGGTCGATCACCCCGTGTTCGAGCAAGCCGGCTATCGGCTCTATCGGTTCTGACCCCCGCC
Organism: uncultured Myxococcales bacterium; assembly: GCA_964589215.1. Lineage (GTDB taxonomy): Bacteria > Myxococcota_A > Polyangia > Fen-1088 > Fen-1088 > JADGRB01. The sequence goes on from CAZPUH010000098.1 coordinate 18,977, forward strand.
GGGCGCTCGCCATGACGAAACCCATCATGACCTTCGGGAACGCCGCTCTCGCGCTGCTGGCGATGGCGCTGGTCGCGCTGGTGGCGATCGGTCTGGCCGACCTCGAGGTCGCCCAGACGCTGTTCGTTCACGCGACCTACTTCCTGCTGATGGCCACCGTGCTGTGCTGGGCGGGGGTCTACCTGTACGCCGCGGGCGACGGCCGCGCCGACGGGGAGGGCGCCGCGATCCTCCGGCGCGTCGGGGCGTGGGTGAAAGCCCACTGGCCGGGGCTGGTGATCGCGGCCGCCGTGACGGTGGTGGCCTGGCTGACCATTCATCCGGCGCTGCGCATCCTGTCCGACGAGGCGGACCTGGTCGGCACGTCGAAGAACCTCTTCGCCTCGCGCACCGCGACCTTCACGGTCTCGGGCAAGAACTACTACGACTCGTACTGGGACATCGACGTGGTGGTCGACCGGCGCCCGGCGCTGTTCCCGTTCCTGGTCAGCCTGGTCCACGTCGTGCGCGGCTACTCGTACGAGAACGCGTTCGCGTGCAACCTGCTGCTGCTGCCGGCTTTCGTGCTGGTCTCGTACCGGCTCGCCAAGTCGCTGGGCGGCGAGACGTTCGGCGTCGTCGCGGCGCTGCTGGTGGCCGCGCATCCCGCCACGCTGCTGGCCGTCCGCTCGGGTGGGTTCGACTTTTGCGCGCTCTTCTTCTCGCTGCTGGTCCTGAAAAGCCTCTTCGATCACCTGCGCGAGCCCAGCCCCGCGCGCCTCGCCATTCTCTGGATGAACCTCTGCATGTTCGCCGAGGTTCGCTACGAGAGCGCGCTGTTCATCGTCCCCGTCGTCGTGTTGCTGCTGGTCTTCCGGCTGGTCACGTGGAGCCTGCTGCGCCCCTACGCCTTCATCTATGCGCTGACGCCGGCCTTTCTCGCGCCGCGGATCTGGCAGGCCGCCCTGCGCGGCAGTGTCCCCGACCAGGAGGTCGGGGTGCCGGCCGTCAGCCTTCAATACTTCGTCGACAACACGCGTGAGTACTTCCGACCAGTCCTGTCACCGCTGAGCGGCGCCCCCGCGCACGCGGGGATCGTCATCGCGCTGGGTCTGGCCGGTTGCGTCCTCTGGCTCTGGTCGCGCCGGCGCGCCTGGGCGTCGCCCGACTGGAAGAGCCCGCGCGCGCGATTTGCGGCGTTCGTTTGCGCCTGGATGCTGCTTCAGGTGTCCGTCGTCTTCGCCTACGTGTGGGGGCGCGCTCAGGCGCCCTCCGCCGCCCGACTGGTCATCGCCGTCGACACCTTCTTCTCGTTCTTCGCGGCGTGGGCGCTGGCCGTGGCGCTGCGCCGGTGGCGGCCTTTCGTCGCGGTGCTGGTCGCGACGGCGGTGCTGATCATCCACGTCCCCGTCGCCGCGCAGCACCGCATGATGAACCGGCTCACGCAGACGCGCGAGACGGCCACCGTCTGGCGCTATTTCGAGAGCCTCCACGAAAAGCGCATCCTGATCGTCACCGACAAGCCGGACCTCTTCACGATCATGGACTACGGCGCGATGAGCTTCGACGCCGCCCGGCAGGACCGCTACCTGTTCGACGCCTTCGCGCGCCACCTCTTCTACGACGTCTACGTCGTCCAGCAGATCCGGCTATCGACGAACAGCCCGCTGCCCGGCTACGACATCTGGCCGGACCGGAAGCTGGAGACGATGCTGGAGTTTCAGAACGACGGAGACGTGCTGGTCCGCATCTCCCGGCTCGCGCGCTGACGCGCGGGTCGCGCTACTTGCCGTAACCCGCGCTGACGATGTTCGCCTGGATCGCCTGATCCGTCGCATCCGACGGATATCCGGCGACGATGGCGCCTTCGTAGAAGGTCCCCTGGCTCGCCGTGTTGTTGCTGTAGCAGCAGTCGCCGCCGCTGCCGAGGACGATCGAGCCCTGCTTCTTGGCGGGGTTGTATCCCGGGGGAACATTGCCGCTGTAGAAGGTGCTCAACATACCCGTGGTGGCGTCGGCGCCCTTCAGCGCGAACGTTCCGGTCCCGTTGTTCTTCTCCATCGCGGTGACGTACGTGTAAGTCATGCTCGGATCGGCCGTGCTCTGGCCGCCGCCGCCCTTC
>CAZPUH010000099.1:0-2804 GCA_964589215.1 uncultured Myxococcales bacterium
AGCTGGGCGCGCTCGGGCCCGTCGTCGATCTTCAGCGTCGGGATGCGGGCCGGCGGGCCACCGACGTGACGGTTGACGCCCACGACGCCGCGCGCGCCGCTGTCGATCTGCCGCTGCGTGCGGTACGCGCTGGCGGCAATCTCGCGCTGCGGCCAGCCGCTCTCGACCGCCGCCACGATCCCGCCCATCTCGTCGATCTTGGCGAGCAGCGCGTTGGCCTCGGCTTCGATGCGGTCCGTCAGAGCTTCGACGTAGTAGCTCCCCCCGAGCGGATCGGCGACCGCCGCCACGCCGGTCTCTTCGGCGATGATCTGCTGCGTCCGCAGCGCGACGGTCGCGGCCTCCTCGGTCGGCAGCGCGTAGGTCTCGTCGTAAGAGTTGGTGTGCAGAGACTGCGTGCCGCCCAGCACGGCCGCCAGCGCCTGGATGGCCGTGCGGACCACGTTGTTGAGCGGCTGCTGCGCGACCAGCGACACGCCCGCCGTCTGCGCGTGCGCCCGCAGCAGCCACGAGCGCGGATTCCGCGCCCCGAACCGCTCGCGCATGAGGCGCGCCCACATCCGCCGGGCCGCCCGCATCTTGGCGATCTCCTCGAAGAAGTCGTTGTGAACGTCCCAGAAGAACGACAGCCGCGGCGCGAATTCGTCGACGTCCAGCCCCGCCGCGCGCCCCAGCTCGACGTAGCCGATGCCGTCGGCCAGCGTGAACGCCAGCTCTTGCACGGCCGTCGCGCCCGCCTCGCGGATGTGGTAGCCGCTGACGCTGATCGTGTTCCAGCGCGGCATCCGCCGCGTACACGTGACCAGCATGTCGCGCATGATGCGGAGGTGCGGCCGCACGCCGCAGATCCACTCCTTCTGCGCGATGAACTCCTTCAGCATGTCGTTCTGGATGGTGCCGGACAGCCGCTCGGGCGGGATGCCGCGCCGCTCGGCCGCCACGACGTAGAACGCCAGCAGCGCGACCGCCGGCGCGTTGATGGTCATCGACGTGCTGACCTGGTCCAGCGGGATGTCCGCGAACAGCCGGTCCATGTCGGCGACCGACGCCACCGAGACCCCTTCGCGCCCGACCTCGCCGGCCGACCGCGGGTCGTCCGGGTCCAGCCCCATCAGGGTCGGCATGTCGAAGGCCGTCGAGAGCCCCGTCTGTCCGTGGTCCAGCAGAAACCGGAAGCGCTGGTTCGTGTCCTCGGGCGTGCCGAACCCGGAGAACATCCGCATCGTCCAGAGCCTCCCGCGGTACATCGTGGCGTGGGGCCCGCGCGTGAACGGGTACTGCCCCGGGTCGCCGAGCTGCTCTTCGTACCGCCACCCCGGCCCCAGGTCGCCGGGCCCGTACGCCGCCTGAACGGGGATGCCCGAGAGCGTCTCGTATTTCTTGCCGTCGTCGGACATCCCGGCGCCGAGTCTAGCCTGTAGACACGAAAAAACGGCGCTCGCACCTTTCGGTGCCAGCGCCGTTTCCGTTGATCTCGATCAGGCCTGCGCGGTGACTTCGGGGCCTGCGGCGGCGCCCTCGGGTCCGGGGACCACGACGGGCACCGTCTCCAGCGTCAGGTCGAGCACTTCGTCGATCTTCTTGACGAAGACCAGCTCCAGCTCGGCCCGCACCGTCTCCGGGATGTCGACGATGTCCTTCCGGTTGCGATCCGGCAGGACGACCCGCTTGATGCCCGACCGGTGCGCCGCGAGGACCTTCTCTTTGATCCCGCCCACCGGCAGGACCGTCCCTCGAAGCGTGATTTCGCCGGTCATGGCGACGTCACCCCGCACGCGGCGTCCGGTCAGCAGCGACACCAGCGCCATCGTGATGGCCACGCCCGCCGACGGTCCGTCCTTCGACACGGCCCCTTGCGGGACGTGCAGGTGGATGTCCGTCCGCTCGAAGTCGGTCGAGATCCCCAGCTCCTCCACGTGCGTGCGCACCCAGGAGAGACCGGCCCGCGCCGACTCTTTCATGACGTCCCCGAGCTGGCCGGTGAGGATCAGGCTCCCCTTGCCGGTCATCGCGGAGGCTTCGATGAAGAGGATGTCGCCGCCCGTGGGCATCCAGGCCAGGCCCGTCGACACGCCCGGGATCTCCGTTCGCTCCGCTGCTTCGGAGTAGAACTTCTGCGGCCCCAGGATGTCGGCGATGTCCGCCGGCGACAGGTTCGGGTCGTACGACTGGTTCTCGGCCACCTTCACCGCGATCGCGCGGATGACGCTGGCGATCTCGCGCTCCAGATTTCGCACCCCGGCCTCGCGCGTGTACTGCTCGATGACCGTGTTGAGCGCGTCGTCCGAGAGCTTGATCCGGTTCTCGTCCAGCCCGTGCTCCGAGACCTGCTTCGGAACCAGGTGGCGCTTCGAGATCTCGAGCTTCTCCTCGCGGGTGTAGCCGGGGATCTCCAGCACCTCCATGCGGTCCAACAGGGCCGGCGGGATCGGATCCAGCATGTTCGCCGTGGCGACGAAGATGACGTCGCTGAGGTCGAAGTTCACCTCCAGATAGTGGTCGGAGAAGGTCGAGTTCTGCTCCGGGTCGAGGACCTCCAGCAGCGCCGCCGACGGGTCGCCCCGGAAGTCGGCGCCCAGCTTGTCGATCTCGTCGAGCATGAAGACCGGGTTGCGCGAGCCGACCCGCCGCATGCCCTGGATGATCCGGCCCGGCAGCGCGCCGATGTATGTGCGCCGGTGGCCGCGAATCTCGGCCTCGTCACGCACGCCGCCCAGCGAGACGCGGATGAACTCGCGCCCCAGCGAACGCGCGATGGACTTGCCCAGCGACGTCTTGCCGACGCCGGGAGGCCCCGCGAGGCA
>CAZPUH010000100.1:0-3689 GCA_964589215.1 uncultured Myxococcales bacterium
AGCTTCGGTCGCGCTCGCACAACACCCCCTTCGCCGGCCGGGCGCTGCGCGGACGGGCGGTGATGACGATCGTCGGCGGTGCTATCGTCTACCCCGGAGAGGCAACCCCGTGACCACCGCACAAGACAGGAACGACCAGGACCTTCCGCCGGCCCTGCTGGCGATGGAAGACGGGACGGTTTACCGAGGCTTCGGCTTCGGGGCCGCGGACAGCGACGGTGTCGCGGGCGCGGGCGAGATCGTCTTCAACACCGCCATCACCGGCTATCAAGAGGTGCTGACCGACCCGTCGTACCGCGGGCAGATCGTCACGATGACCGCCCCCGAGATCGGCAACGTGGGCGTCAACCCGGTCGACTTCGAGTCGTCGCGCCCCTGGTGCGCCGGGTTCGTCGTGCGCGACCTGTCGCCGGTCGTCTCGAACTGGCGCGCCTCCGGGTCGCTGCACGAGCTGCTGGCGGCCCACGGCGTCGCGGGGATCACCGGCATCGACACGCGCGCCGTGACGCGACGGATCCGCCTGTCGGGCGCCCAGCGCGCGGTCATCACCCGCAAGGTCGGGGACCCGGCCGGCGCGGTGGCGCGCGCCCGGAGTCACCCCTCGCTGGAGGGTCGCGACCTGGTCCGCGAGGTCACGACCAGCACGGTCTACGAGTGGGACGAGCCGCTGTGGCAGGCGCCGCGCGCGCCCAGCCGCGGGGTCGTAGAGCCGCCGCCCGTGCGTCACAAGGTGGTCGCCTACGACTACGGCATCAAGCGCGGCATCCTGCGCCACCTGCGCTCGTCGGGATGTCACGTCACCGTCGTGCCGGCGACGACGCCGGCGCGCGAGGTGCTGGCCATGAAGCCGGACGGGGTCTTCCTCTCGAACGGCCCCGGCGACCCCGCCGCCGTCGGCTACGCCGTCGAGGCCGCGCGCGAGCTGTGCGCCGCGAAGGTGCCCGTGTTCGGCATCTGCCTCGGACACCAGATCCTGGGGCTGGCGCTTGGCGGCAAGACGTACAAGCTGAAGTTCGGACACCACGGCGCGAACCACCCGGTGATGGACCTGACCACGCGCAAGGTCGAGATCACGTCGCAGAACCACGGGTTCGCGGTGGACGTCGACTCGATGGCGGGCAAGGCGGTGCTGTCGCACATCAGCCTCAACGACAAGACCGTCGAGGGGATGCGCCACGGCGAGCTGCCCGTCTTCAGCGTGCAGTACCACCCCGAGGCGTCGCCCGGACCGAACGACGCAGGCTACCTCTTCGACCGCTTCTGCAAGTCGATGGAAGAGCGCCGCCGCCGCTGAGCATGATCTACGGGCTGCTCGACCGGCTGACGGAGCGCTACAGCGAGAACGAGTATCGGCTGGAGGCGATGCGCGCGCGCGACGAGTTCTTCGATCGCGCCGGGCGGGTCTTCGACGACGACGCCGAGCTGTTCGAGGGGCGCATGGCCTCGTTCCTCGAGTGGTACCTGCTCGAGCGGCCGTCCGCCGGGGCAGGCGGGCAAGTGCCGATCGTGCACGCCGTGCAGACCAGCGCCGGCCACCCGGCGGAAGAGCGGCGGCAGATCGCGGCGCTGGCGACCACCCACCGCAGCCTGTTTCAGCTGTCATCGACCGCGGATCGCGTGCTGGAGGTCGAGGACCTGATCGGCGGCGCGCAGTTCTCCGTGCTCGAGCGGCGCAACACCGCCGGCGTCGCCCCAGGCGACCTGTTCGAGGCGCGCCTCATCTGGGACGGCGAGCGGGTCGTGTTCGGGCGCACGTTCCTGTTCCATCCCCCGGACGCGCGCGAGGTCGTCCTCGAGTGGGTCGACCGCGTCGTGAAGGAGGGGATGCCGCGCGCCGAGATCCTGTTCCATCTGTCGCGCCAGTACGTGCGGTGGCACCGCCTCGGGCACATCGGGGCGGCCAAGGTCTATCGCGATGTCTGACGCGCCGCCGGCCCGGGCGCGGCGGCGCTGGGGGCGGTGGCTGGCGGCATCTCTGCTGGTGGTCGCGCTGCTGATCGGGGCGGGCAACGCCTACTTGATGTCCGTCACCAGCGCGCGCCGGCTTCCCCAGGGCGCGGAGGCGCCGCCGCAGCGCTACGCGCTGGTGCTCGGAAACCGGGTCCTTCCCGGCGGCAGGCCCTCGCGAGAGCTCGGTTGCCGGCTGGAGGCCGCCCGCCAGCTGTACCTCGCGGGGCGCGCGCGGCGGCTGATCGTCTCGGGCCGGTATCGTCCCGAGCTGAACTACGACGAGCCCGCCGCCATGGCGGCCTGGCTCGAGGCCCGAGGCGTGCCGGCCAGCGACGTCATCGCCGACCGGGGCGGCTACCGAACGGCGTCGAGCATGGCGGATGCCGCGGCCATCGGGGTTCGCTCGATGCTGGTCGTCTCCCAGGCCTATCACCTGCCGCGCGCCCTCTACCTGGCCCGACACGCCGGCATCGATGCCTGGGGCGTGCCTTCTTGCGAGGCGCGCAGAAACTGGCGCGATGCCGGGCGGCTCCGCCTGCGTGAGACGATCGCCCGCGTCGAAGCCATCGTCGAGGTCCTGCTGCGCGGCGTCCGGGGTCGCGGTCCGCTGCCTCCGCCGGAAAAGGTGAGCGCGCGGCGCGTTGCAAACGGACACTCGCTTGGTTAGAAACGGCGCCATGCGCACCCGTGCGGTTCCGCTGCTGGTGGGGCTGGTGGTCTCGGCCACCTTCGCCTGCGTCGAGCAGGAACAGGACAAGCCCAGCAGCACCGATCTGAACGCGGCGAAGCAGAACCTGCTGTCGGCGCCCCCCGCGCCGCGGTACCCGGTCAACGCCGATCTCGACGGCAAGGTCGTCTTCCTGGGGCTCGACGCCGATCCGTTGCCCGTGGAAGCGGGCAAGGACCTCAAGCTGACCCAGTATTTCAAGGTCGTGGCCAGCCCGGGCGACGGCTGGCGGACGTTCACCCACCTCGAAGGTCCGGGCAAGCAGAACTACGTCAACGCGGACCACGCGCCCGTCGACGGGAAGTACCCGGTCAGCGCCTGGAAGCCGGGCGACATCATCCGCGACATTCACACGGTGCGCATCCCGGACGGCTGGTCCTTCCCCGTCGTCGAGGTTTACGTCGGCCTGTGGCGCGGGGCCGAGCGGATGCCGATCCGGACGGGGCCGCACGACGCCGAGGGTCGCGTCCTGGCCGCGTCGATTCCCGTGCGATCGGCGGCGACGAACGAGCGGCGGCGCTACGTCGCGCGGATGGTCACGAAGCCGCCCAAGATCGACGGCAAGCTGGACGACGCCGCCTGGACGGAGGCGCCGTCCACGGGGCCGTTCGTGAACACCATGACGGGTGGGGCCGCGTCGATCCAGACCCAGGCCAAGCTGCTGTGGGACAAGAAGAACCTTTACGTGGCGTTCGACAACGCCGACGACGACGTGTGGACCGACCTCGCCAAGCGCGACGACAAGCTGTGGACGGAGGAGGCTGACGAGCTGATGATCGACGCCGACGGCAACGGGCGCACGTACATCGAGCTGCAGGTCGCGCCCAACGGGAACATCTTCGACACGTACCTGCCGACCGTGCGGCGGTATGAGGACACCGTCGACCCGCAGATGAAGCCGTTCTCGTGGAACTCGAAGCTGGTCGCCAAGGTCCACGTCGACGGCACGCTGAACAAGCGCGACGACAAGGACACGGGCTGGACCGCCGAGCTGGCGCTGCCGCTGGAGGAC
>CAZPUH010000101.1:0-1823 GCA_964589215.1 uncultured Myxococcales bacterium
GGACCGCCGGCCGCCCCGCCCGAGGCGGCGACGGCGCCGCCCGTGGCGCCAGCCGATCCCGCGGCGCCGCCCGTGGCCGTTCCGCCGGCGCCCCCCTTTGCGGTCTTGGCTCCGCCCGTGCCGATCCCGCCGTCCTTCGACTGAAGCCGATCGACGCCGCCGCCCCCGCCGGAGCCCCCTCCGCCGTCGCCGGCGTTCGTTGACCGGTAACCACCGCAAGCGATCGTCGTCAGCAGCGGAACGAAGCAGAAAATCGCCCGCGCCGAACGCCACAACCGCCGCTCGATCCTCGCCATGTCGTGCACACGGTTTTGAACGGCGCGGAACGTTCCTGTTCCCGGCGCGACGATTTTTGCGGCGAGCCCGCGCAGAATCTAGCCGGCGACGGGCCACGGACGCGCGGACAGCGTCGGCCAGCCGCGCTCGACCAGCGCCCGCCAGTGCGCGAGGTCGTGATTCGGCCACAGCTCCGCGCGGATTTCCGCCGCCACAGTCTTCAGTCGGCGCACGCTGGCCAGCGCCAGGTCCTCGCGGTCGCGCCACAGGATGCCGGGGGCGATCTCCCGATCCAGGTTCTCGTGCAGGTCGGCCGCGTCGCCCGCCAGGATGACGGGCGCGCCTGTGGGCAGCTCGACGATCAGCGAACGGTGTCCGGCCGTGTGCCCGGGCGTGCTGACCAGCGACACGCCCGCGCACAGCGCGCGTTCCTCGCGATCCAGCCGCCAGCGGTGGTCTCCCGCAAAGTCGGACGCAAAATACGCGCCGTCACCGTTCTCGCGGGCGGCGTCCCATTCGTCCGCGTGGCAGTGAATCTCCGCGTGCGGGAAATCCGCCAGCCCGCCCGCGTGATCGAAGTGCAGGTGCCCCAGCACGACGGCGTCGACGTCGCCGGGCGCGAGCCCAATCTGCCCGAGCAGCCGCGGGAGCCGATCCTCCTCTGTCATCTCAGGCGGCCCGAACGGGAAACCACCCGGCCCGTAGTGCGTCGCCCGCAGCTGCGGATCGGCCAGCTTGCGGTAGTCGCACCCGACGTCATAAAGGATGCGCCCGTGGACGGTCTCTATCAGGTAGGCGAGGATCGGCGCGTCGATGACGGTCCCGGGCGCCCGCCCGCGCAGGGACAAGCTAGAGTCGTATCGATGCCGCCCCGTCAACACTGGAACCAGCCGTCGCACGTCCCCCATCGCCTCAGCCTACACGCCGCGCGCGGGTTCGCGCCGCGATGATCGTGGAAATCGCGACGCTGACGGCGGGTCCGGGCCTGCGCGACCAGCTCCGGGAAGCCCTGCGCGCGGCCCGCGCCGTGCTGGCCCGCTTCCCCGGCTACCGCGCCAGCAGCTTTCACCAGGGTCTGGAGGACGCCGACTCCTTCGTCCTCACGATCGAATGGGAGTCGCGGGACGCCTACCTCGAAAGTTTCCAGGACGCCGCCCTCCTCGCCGAGTGGCGCGGCCACTTCCTGCACCTGCTCGCCGCCCCACCCAGGGTCGCGCCCTACGAGAGGATCGCCGGCCCGTAGTTCCCGCCGGGCGAATGCGCGCTGCCGGCGTCAGGCGGGTGCCTGGGCCGTTCCAGTAAGCTCGATGGCCCATGCGTTCCGAGCTCCGTCGCGCTCGCCTCGCCGTCTCGGCCGTGGCCGCGCTCTTCATCGCGGCCAGCGCCTGCTCCAGCGGCTCCGAATCGGGCGCCGAGACGTCGTCGACGGGCGGGGCGACCCAGACCAGCGGGGGCACGACGGGGTCCACGGGCGGCGCCTCGGCCACCGGCGGCGCCAGCGGCGCGCCCGGGCCCGGCGCGACCGGCGGCGCGGGACCCGGCGGGAC
>CAZPUH010000102.1:0-13212 GCA_964589215.1 uncultured Myxococcales bacterium
CCGCCGCGTCCCGCCCGCCGGGCCGGCCGCCGCCTCCCGCGATCGCGGCCGCGACCGCGGCGGTGGGGGCGGTCCGCCGACCGAGATCGCGCGCGCGCCGCTGGGCACCCTGTCGGTCAGCAAGTGGCGGCTCGACAACGGCCTCGAGGTCGTTCTGCTGCCCGACCCGCAGGCGACCGCGGTCAGCTACACGACCTGGTTCCGCGTCGGCTCGCGCAACGAGGACGCGGCCGCCGGGGAGACGGGCCTGGCCCACCTGTTCGAGCACCTGATGTTCACGCAGACCAAGAAGGCGCCGCCCAACGCCTTCGACACCCAGATGGAGGCGGTGGGCGGCAGCTCGAACGCGATGACCTACTACGACTTCACCGCCTACGTCGACGACGTGCCGCCCGCGGAGCTGGCCACGGCCGTCCGCCTGGAGGCCGACCGCATGGTCAACCTGGACCTGCGCAAGAAGCAGGTCGAGACCGAACGGGACGTCGTCGCCGAGGAGCGGCTGTCCTCGGTCGAGGACAACGTGGACGGCGTGCTGGACGAGCTGATGTACCAGCAGGCGTTCAAGAAGCACCCGTACCGGTGGCCGGTCATTGGGCTCATGAAGGACATCAAGGCCTTCACGCAGGCCAACGCGGTCGCGTTCTACCGGAAGTACTACGCCCCCAACAACGCGGTCGTCATCGTCGCCGGCAAGATCGACGAGGCCGCGACGCTGGACCTGATCGCGGCGGCCTACGGGGCGCTGGCGCCGTCGGACAAGCTGCCGCGCGGCGACGCCGAGCCCGAGCGGGCGCCCGCCGCCGAGGTGCGCACGACCGTCACCCGCCCCGTCCCCGCCGACCGGCTGGTGATCGGCTTCCCCGCGCCAGCGCTGGGCGCCCCGGACCGCGCCGCCTACGAGGTCGTGAACGAGGTCCTGGCCGGCGGCCCGTCGTCGCGCCTGAACCGCGCGCTGCTCGTCGACCGGCAATGGGCGTCGTCGGTGCACGGCGACATCGCGGCCACCCGCGACCCGGGCCTCTACGCCATCTGGATCCAGATGATGAAGGGGCACACCGCGGCCGAGGCCGAGCGGCTGGTGATGGACTCCGTGGCCGACCTGGCGGCACACCCCCTGCCGGCCGCGGAGCTGGGCAAGGCGGCCGCTCGCCTGGAGACGCAGTTCTGGCAGCAGCTCGCCTCCAGCCACGGGCGCGCCGAGACGGTCGGCATGTTCGAGGTCTCGGGGGGCGGGTTCCAGCGGCTGCTGGAGCGCGGCGCCGAGTACGCGCGCCTCACCCCGGCCGACGTCCAGCGCGCGGCCGCCGCCTATCTGGCGGGGGGCGCCCGCTCCGTCGTGGTCGCCCGCCCGGAAGGAGCGTCGTGAGTGGCGCGGCGACGCTCGTGGCGGCGGCGGTGATGGCGGCGGCGACCTCTGCCCCGGTGGCGGCCGCCACGCGGCGGGCCGGCCCCGCCGGGTCGGTGCTGATCTTCGAGGAGGACCGCAGCGTCCCTCTGGTTCACGTGATGGTCGCGTCGCGGTCGGGCTCGGGCGCCGACCCGCGCCACCGCGAGGGGCTGACCAACCTGGCCGCCGAGTGGGCGCGTCACGGCGCCGGCGGCCGCACCCGCGCGCAGCTGGACGAGGCGCTGGACGCGCTGGGCGCGACGCTGGACGTGCGGACGGAGCCGGACTCGACGCGCTTCGAGGGCGAGGTGCTGGCCCGCAACCTGGACGCATACCTCGCGCTCTTGGGCGACATCTTGGTCCGCCCGACCTTCGCGCCCGCCGAGTTCACCAGGACGCGCCAGGAGGTGCTGGGGCAGATCGACGAGCAGCGCAACGACGACCGGCAGCTGTGCGCGCGGTTCTTCATGCGGAACCTGTTCGGCGAGCACCCCTACGGCCACCCGTCCGACGGGATCAAGCCGGCGCTGGAGGCGGCGACGCCCGCCGAGGCGGCCGCGCACTTCCGGCGGCACTTCGTGGGGCACAACCTGATCTTCGCGTTCTCGGGCGACGTGCAGGCGGACGCGCTGGCCGCGTCGCTGGCCAGGGCGCTGCGCGGCCTGTCGGACGCCGCCGCGCCGCCCGTGAACCCGCTGGAGACTCGGGCCCCCGTGCCGCTGACCGGCTGGCGCATCCAGCTGGTCGACAAGCCCGACCGCCAGCAGAGCCAGCTGATGTTCGGGCACCCGGCGCTCCGCGCGTCCGACCCGGACTTCGTCCCGCTGTCGATCGGTCTGGCCGCGTTCGGCGGCCACGCCATGAGCTCGACCCTGATGGACGAGGTGCGCCGCAAACGTGGTCTCGCGTACGGCGCCTACCTCACCCTGGAGGAGCGACGGGCGACGGGGGGCGCCGTGGGATGGGTCTTCTCGGGCACCGACAAGACCGTCCCCATGGTCAAGCTGGTGTTGAAGCTTTACGTGAGCTTCATGGAAAAAGGGCTGGACGCGCAGCAGGTTGCGTTCTTCCAGCGTTTCCTGGCCGGCTCTCACGCGGCGGAGCTGGACGCCCCCGACCGGCGCCTGGACGCGCGGGTCACCAACGAGATCACCGGTCTGCCTCCGGACTTCCTGGAGACGTTCGGGGCGCGGGTCGCGGCGGCGACACCGGACGCGGTGAACGCCGCCATCAAGCGGCACGTCCATGCGCGGGACCTGGCGATCACGATGGTGGCCACCGCGCCAGCCATGAAGAAGCTGCTGGTCGACGCCAAGGTCCAGGAGAGCGCGATCGACATCGTTCCGTACGACAGCTACTGAGTGTTACCCTGCCGCGCGTGACCGAACGAGATCGCGCGCCGCGCGTCATTGGCGAAGGTAAGTACGTCCGGCTGGTGTCCGAGGACGGATGGGAATACGCGACCCGCCCGAACGTGACCGGCATCGTCGTGATCGTGGCCGTCACGGCGGACGCCAAGCTGGTGCTGGTCGAACAGCGCCGGGTGGCCGTGCACAACCGGGTCATCGAGCTCCCTGCCGGGATGGTCGGCGACGTCGACGCCAACGAGGCCCTGGTGGACGCCGCCCGGCGCGAGCTGATCGAGGAGACCGGGTTCGAGGCCGCCGAGATGACGTTGCTGGCGGACGGCCCCATCGCCGTCGGCATCTGCGACGAGGTGATCTCGTTCTACAAGGCGGGCCGGCTGACCCGCGTCGGAGAGGGCGGCGGTGACGAGCACGAAGACATCACCGTGCACGAGGTGCCGCTGGCCAAGCTGCGCAGCTTCCTGGCCGAACAGAAGGCGGCCGGGCGCCTGGTGGATCCCAAGATCTTCGCGGGCCTGTTCCTGGCCGGTGTCGAGGTGCCCCGATGACGACCGCCCCGAACACGCCGGTCGGTCCGCTGGGGTTCATCCCGCGCGCGTCGTCACCGGGGTCCGCGACCTGGGAGTACAAGGTCCAGCGCGACCACTTCAACCCGAACGGCGCCCTTCACGGGGGCGTCGTCATGGCGCTTCTCGACACGGCCATGGGGCACGCGGTCGCCGCCTTGGTCGCGCGCGACGGCATGTTCAACGCCGCCGCCCAGATGAGCGTCAATTTCCTGGAGCCGATCACGTCGGGGACCATCACGGCGCGCGCCGAGGTCCGGCGCTGCGGCAAGCGGCTGGCGATCGTCGAGGCCACCGCCACCGACGAGCAGGGGGCGGTGCTGGCCATCGCCACCGCCACCCACGCGCTGCTCAAGCGGCGTCCAGAGCCGCCCGCGACCGAGCCGGATCGTTCGTGATGACGGCGTCGATCCCCATGCGCCGGCACGCGGCCAGCGCCGCCGGGTCGTCGACGGTCCACACGTTCACCAGGTAGCCCCGCCGCTTCCAGCCCGCCACGCGCGAGGGGGTGCACAGGACCAGCTCGGGGTGCAGCGCCCGGGGGCGGATGGCGGGGGCCAGCCAGGCGCGCCGCAGCGGCAGCAGCGAGTCGCGCTCGAACAGCAGGCCGGCCGGCACCTCGGGAACGCGGCGGCACCAGATCCACACCGCCCAGGGGTTGAAGGACGACACCAGCACGCGCGGGCCCACTCCCAGGCGGCGCACCACGGACGCGACGGCGTCGACCAGCGCGGCCGTCCCGCGCGGATCGATCTCGTTCACCTTCAGCTCGACGTTCACCAGCAGGTCGGGGCCACAGGCCGCGAAGGCCTCTTCCAGCGTCGGGATCGCCCCGCCCGGCTGCAAGCGCACCTCGCGCAGCACGCGATAGGGCAGCGCCGCGATGCGCTCGGGCCGGCCGGCCAGGCGCCGCAGGTCGTCGTCGTGGAAGACCACCGGCTCGCCGCTGGCGCACAGCATGACGGCCAGCTCGACGCCGTCGGCGCCGTCGGCGCGGGCCTGCGCGAACGCCTCGGCGGTGTTCTCGGTGGCCCGGGCGCTGGCGCCGCGGTGGCCCAGCACCAGGGGCCCCTCCCCCGGCCGTCGTGGCTGCCACACACGAAAAGCGTACCACCGCCGACCGCCCGCATTACACTAGGAACAATGCGCTCAACCGTCCGCCGTGCGGCCTCGCCCGGTCCGGCGTTGATGGTCGCGGTCTGTCTCGCGATCTCCGCCCCGTTCACAGGCTGTGCGCACCGCGGGGGGGCTCCGGCACCCGCCGGTCCCGCCCAGGCCATCGCCGGCGAAGCGACCCGCATCGGCGCCGTCGCGTACGAGGACGACTTCCTCGAAGCTCGCCTGGTGTTCCAGGCGCTGCCCGTGGCCGCGCCGGAGCGCGTGGCGCTGCGGTCCAAGCTGCTGCACTACCTGCTGGACCCCGTCTTGGCCCTCAAGGTCGACCAGATCCGCCGCGAGACGCGCGACCTCGAGAGCGACGATCTGTACGACACCGTGTTCGCGTCCTTCCGGGACGCGCTGGGGCTGTTCGATCCCGCCGAGATCTGGGCGTCACCGCCCCGGATGACGGCAGCCGAGATCGCGCTCGTCCGGCCGACGGCGGAGATGGTGCTGGCGCTGTTCTCGCCGCGCGGCGGCGAGCAGCAGGCCGTGCTGGCCCTGGCGGCGCTGGCGACCCTGGAGCCCGGGCAGCCGCAGTGGTCCGAGCGGCTGGACCAGGTCGTCCGCTGGACCGAGGAAGAGGCCACGTTCGACGAGGGGGGCGGTCCCCACCACAACGCCAGCGCGTCCGACGCGCTGGAGAGCGCGCTCGGCGACTGGCCGGCGCCTGCGATCGTCAAGCGGCTGGATGCGCTGTACGTCGGCCGCCAGAAGCGCCTGGCGGCGGTGCTGCACCAGCCGCCTCGCAACGATTCGGCGCGGCGCGCGCTCAGCGAGCTGCTGCTGGCGCACGGCGACGAGATCCAGCGGGCCGTCACCAGCATGGCCGGCATCTACCTGCGCGCCGGGCGCATCGCCGACGCGGCCAGCCGCGCCGCCGCCATCGCGGGCGGCGACGGCGACGATCCCGAACTGCGCGGGCTGCTGTCCGCGGCGGCCAAGCCGGGCGCTTCCGCCGGCGACATGCTGGCGCTGGCGCGGCGGTTCCTGCCGCGCGTCGACTTCCTGGGCGGGACGGCCACCGACGCGCCCGACCCGGTGGTCGCCTTCCGGGTGCTGGAGGCCGGCCTGGCGGCGCACCCCAGCGACCCGGACCTGCTGATCCTGTCGGGGCACGTGTCGCGGCTGCTGTCCTCGTACTTCCTGGCCATCCGGCGGCTCGAGGAGGCCGAAGCGCTGCTGGACGCGCACGCGTCGGAGCGCGAGCTGGCCGGGCGAATCTCGGCGGAGCTGATCGAGCTCTACTTCGTGCGGCTGCGCCTGCGGCTGGATCCCGAACGGGACGCGCCGGCTTACGCGGAGGCGGACGATCTGAAGCGGCGGTCGGCCGAAGCGCGGCGGCGGTTCACGACCACGGAGATGAAGGTGCGCGACGCGGACATCGACTTCGAGCTGGCGCGCAGCTACGTCAACGCCGGCTTGATCGATCGGGCCGAGCCGCTCTTTCTTCGAGCGCGCGAGGAAGGTGAGCCGACCGCGGAGGTGACCGTCGAGCTGGCGAACCTGGCGCTGAAGCGCGGCGATCCGGCGCGCGCGACGCGCATCGTCCGCGACGGCATCGATGCCCTGCGCACGAAGGGGTCCAGCCAGGACACCATCGGATCGGTCGAGGGGCGGGCCCGGCTGGACCGCCTGCTGGGCGACACGTACGACGCCGCCGGCGACCACGACGGCGCGTCGGCCGCGTGGCGGGGCGCGCTCATCGGCTGGGAACGCCTGATGATCGAGCACCTGCGCCGCAAGAACGTGGCCGAGGCGTCGGAGGCAACCGTCGAGGTCGGCAAGCTGCTGTACCTGCTGGGGCGCCGCAACGAGGCCCTGCAGCGCTTCGACGACGCCCTCGAGGAGGATGACGACCGCGACCAGTCGTACATCGACATCGTCGCCTTCCTGGTCCAGGCCGGCGAGACGGACGCCGCGCTCAGCGTGTACCACCGGGGGCTGGCGCGCCCCGGCCGGTCGGTCTCCGAGTACGTGAAGATCTACACGTCGCTGTGGGTGCTGGACCTGTCGCGGCGGACGAACCACGCGCCCGACCCGAAGGCCGAGGCCTACCTGCGGACGCTGGACCAGCGCCACGGCGAGCTGCGCCCGCACCGGGGCGCCGCCTGGTCGCGCCTGCTGGGGCGCTACGCCGTGGGGCTGGCGACGTACGAGCAGCTGCTGGCGGCGGCCACCACCCCCGGCAAGCGCGCCGAGGCCTACTTCTACGAGTCGATGCACCGCCTCGCCGACGGCAAGCCCGACGACGCCCACCAGCTGTGGCAGCGGGTGGTGGAGACCAAGATGTTCTCGTTCTTCGAGTTCGAGATGGCGTCGCGCTATCTGCGGACGGGCGCGCCCTCGGCGCAGCCGACGGCCGCGGCGCCGGCGTCGGAATCAATCTGACGCGCCCACCTCCGCCGGTCGGCAACGGCGGCCCTCATCGCGTGGCGAGCGCCTCGAACGCAAAGATCCGCCTCCAGTCGTTCTTCATGCTGACCACGGTCCACCCGCTCCTCGTCGCCTCGTCGAGCAGGCGCTGAGAGAAGGTTCCAACCTTGGTCGCGGGCAGCCCGCCGGCCGGGCCGTAGGCGAACTCTCGTTTCGCATCGTCGTGGAGGACCAGCAGCCCGAATCGGCGGCCGGCGCCAGCCGTCGTCCAGGCGAGCATCGCCGCGTCGCCGTCGGAGTTTCCGAAGGCCGCGATGGGACGCGCCCCGGTGAAGAGATTGATTCCGACCGGCTTGCCGCCATGGTCGTCGATGAAGAACGGCTCCGGCTTGCGCATCAGCGTCGGCTTGCCCTCGCGAACCTCGTATTCCGTCGCGATCGTCGAGCCGATGACGTGCGACGGCGCGATGCCGTACACGAGCTGGCTGTACACCCGCACGAACGCCTGCCCTCCTCCCGTCACGATGTAGGGGTCGAATCCCTTGGCGCGCAGGTAGGACAACAATTCGAGCATGGGCTGGTAGACGAGGTCGGTGTATCGCCGCGCGTAGAGCGGGTGCTTCGCTGTCGCGAGCCACTCTCGCACGAGGCCCTCGAATGCCTCGGGGCTCATTCCGGCGTGAGTCGCGCCGACGATCGTCTCCCAGTCTGCTTCGCGCAGCTTCGCGACTGACGCCTCGTCGCCAGACAGCACCGCGTCGAACGGCGGCTGCTTTTTCCACTCCGGATGCCGTGGAGCGAGCGCGCGCACCCGATCGAGGGCGAACATCGCCTGCACGTACAGAGGGTGCTCGACCCACAACGTGCCGTCCTGATCGAACACGGCGAGCGGAGGCTCGATCGGCACCTGCTGGCTTCCGCGCCGGGCGGTGGCAGCCTCGACGAACGCGACGATCGCTCGCTTCGCGCTGCCGTCGTTCCAGGACGGCAGCGGATCCGGATCGGGCGCCGGCCTTGCGGCCGCGACTGCGAGCAAGATCGCGACGAACGACAACCCGGCTGCGGACCTCTTGAAACGCATCCCAAACGCTCCTTTCAGCCCACCCGGAGCCGCGTGACCGGGGTCCGGTTTCAATGTCGTGCCTCGCTCGGGGACGGCCCGTGCGGCTGTCGGTCGCTCGGGAGGTCGGGCATGACCTCTCTGGCATGCCAGGGCCACCGGCCGTCCAGCTCCACCTCCAGCGAGAAGCTGAGGAAGGTGCGGATGAAGACGATGCCGCCGAGGACGGCCACCTCCGTGATGGTCGGCTGCGTGCTGATGGTGCGAAGGATGTCCGCCGCCACCAGGAGCTCGAGGCCGAGGATGATCGCCCGGCCCAACCGGTAGCGAAACCCCTTGAACACCCCGCGGCTGTCGCGGTCGCGCACCGTCATGACGAGCGCGACGAGGGCGCCGATCGTCATCACGAAGGTCCCCGCCGCCTCGAACAGCGAAGCCGCCCCTTCCACGGATGTTCGCAGCATGGCAATCCCGGCGCGCCTCGAACCTGCATCGCGAGCCGGGCGAATCAAGCAAGGGCGGCGGGTATCGGTCAGCGGCTCATAGGGGGAAGACTGGCTCGAAGCCGCCTCGATTGCTCCGCGTCGCGGCGCCACCACCTTCGTGAGCGCAACACCAGGAGGGAACCATGGCGAACGCTCAGCATCGACCGAACATCGTCCTCATCGTCAGCGACGACTTCGGCTACGGCGACGCGGGCGTTTACGGCGGCGGCGAGAATCGCGGCATGCCGACGCCCCATCTCGACCGACTGGCGGCCGAGGGCATGCAATTCACCTCGTTCTATGCGCAACCGAGCTGCACGGCCGGTCGTGCCGCCCTGATGACCGGCCGCATCCCGAACCGCAGCGGGATGACGACAGTCGCTTTCCAGGGTCAGGGAGGCGGCCTCCCCGCGGCCGAGTGGACGCTGGCCTCGGTGCTCAAGACCGGCGGGTACAGGACGTTCTTCACCGGCAAGTGGCACCTCGGCGAATCCGACTATGCGCTCCCCAACGCGCACGGGTTCGACGAGATGAGGTACTGCGGCCTCTATCACCTCAACGCCTACACCTACGCCGACCCGACCTGGTTCCCGGACATGGATCCCGAGCTCCGACAGATGTTCGCAAAGATAACCAAGGGAGCTTTGTCAGGAAAGGCGGGCGAGGAGGCCAAGGAGGACTTCAAGGTCAACGGGCAATACGTGAACACGCCGGAGAACGGCCTCGTTGGCATCCCCTTCTACGACGCCTACGTCGAGAAGGCGGCGCTCGAATACCTCGACGCCAACGCGCACGCGGCGGAGCCGTTCTTCATGAGCATCGACTTCATGAAGGTGCACCAGCCCAACATGCCTCACCCGGACTTCAAGGGCAGCTCACTCTCGAAGACGAATTACGCGGATTCGATCGTCGAAAATGACACGAGGATCGGCCGCATCATGGACAAGATCCGTTCTCTCGGCCTCGACGAGAATACGTACGTCTTCTGGACGACGGACAACGGCGCCTGGCAGGACGTCTACCCAGACGCCGGCTACACGCCGTTCCGTGGCACCAAGGGCACGGTGAGAGAGGGTGGCAACCGCGTTCCGTCGCTGGCATGGGGCCCCGGAATCAAGGCCGGATCGCGAAGCGCCGACCTCGTCGGCGGTCTCGACTACATGGCGACGTTCGCCGCGCTCGCCGGTGTGAAACTGCCGGAGAACGATCGCGAGGGGCAGCCGATCATCTTCGACAGCTACGACATCTCTCCGGTGCTTTTCGGGACCGGGAAGTGCGAGCGAAAAAGCTGGTTCTATTTCACCGAGAACGAGCTGACGCCGGGCGCCGCACGGGTAGGCAAGTACAAGGCCGTCTTCAATCTGCGCGGCGACGACGGCTCCGGCACGGGCGGGCTGGCCGTCGACTCCAACCTTGGCTGGAAGGGTGCCCAGTCCTACGTCGCCACGGTGCCGCAGGTCTTCGACCTCTGGCAGGACCCGCAAGAGCGCTACGACATCTTCATGAACAACTACACCGAGCACACCTGGACGCTCGTGACCATCAATGCGGCAATCAAGGAGCTGATGCAGACCTACCTGAAGTACCCCCCGCGGAAGCTTCAGAGCGAGGGCTACGCGGGTCCCATCACCATCACGCAGTACCAGCGGTTCCAGCACGTGCGGGAGCAACTGGCGCAGCAGGGCTTCAATATCGGGCTGCCCACCGGCAACTGAGCAGGGATGACGAGCTTGACCGAGGGTCATCGCCCCTAGGGGCGGAGCTCCCACTTGGTGACCAGCGCCCGGGGATCGCCGCCCGCGGCCTCGAAGTCGGCCAGGAGATCGTCGGCGGGTGTTCTGCCGCTGTCGGCGACGGCGCGCAGGGGCTCGAGCAGGGGGCGGTCGGCGGCGCCGTCGGAGAGGCGGGAGAGGCCGGCGTCGGCGATCTGGCAAAGCTCGACGGCCAGGTCGCGCACGCGGCGGCCGGCGAACTTTGCGTCCAGGCCGGCGCGCGCCACGTCGCGGCGCAGCGCCTCGCGCGCCGCGAACGGCTGCTTGTCGACCAGGGCCCAGGCTGCCGCGCGCGCGGCGGGGTCCTCGAGGATGCCCCGCCATAGCGCGCCCAGGCCGCGCGCCATCGGCATCGGCCCGGCGTCGGCGCCCCGCACCTCGACGTACTTCTTCAGCCGGACCTCGGGGAACAACGTCGACAGATGCACCTCCCAGTCGGCGATGGTGGGGCGCGTCCCCTCCCACCCGTCGACCATGAAGCGGCGAAACGGCAGCCCGTGGGCGGGCCGGTAGACGCCGTCGCGGACGACGAAGAACATCGGGACGTCCAGGGCCCACTCGACGTAGTCGCGAAACGTGAACCCCGGCTCGAACACGAACGGCAAGAGTCCCGTCCGGTCCGCGTCGGTCTCCAGCCAGATCGCGGCGCGCGTGCTCTTGAACCCGGTGGGCCGCCCTTCGAGGATCGGCGACGCCGCGTAAAGGGCCGTGATGATCGACGTGACGCCATAAGCGGTCCGGATCTTCTCGACCGCGTCGGCTTCGCTCGCGTAGTCGAAGTTGGCCTGCACCGTGGCCGTCAGCTTCATCATGTGGTGCGCCAGGCGGCTGTCGCGCCCGTGCTGCGGGAAGTATTCGCGCATCACGGCGTAGCGCCGCTTGGGCAGCCAGGCGACCTCGTCCAGCCTGCCGAACGGGCGCGCGCCGACCCCGATGAATCGAATGCCCACGGGCCGGGCCAGGGCGGAGACCTCCCGCACGTGCGCGTCCAGCGCCTGGGCGCAGGCCGCGGCGTTCGGCATCACGCCACCCGACAGCTCGAGCTGGCCGCCCGGCTCCATCGTGATCCGGTCGCCCTTTCGGGCCAGCGCGATGATGTGGCCGTCGTCCCGCGTGGCCTCGAACCCGCGCGCCACGAACTGTTCGAGCACGGCCGAGAGGCCCTGGGGCCCCTCGTACGGCACCGGGCTGCCGTCCTCGCGGACGGCGATTTTCTCCTGCTCGATGCCGATCTGGAACCGCGAACGTTCTTTGGCGCCCGACCGGAAATACGCGACCAGGTCGGACACGGTCAGGGGGGGCGCGTCCGGCGAGGCAGGGGAACGAATTGTGGGGGTCGACATGAAAGATCGCCGCGGGGGACGAAATTGGGGCGGCGCGAAACGCTGCGAAGGCTAGCCAGGTGACCCTAGGGCGTCAAATGACCTTTTTGTGGCCGACGAGGGTCCGTACCGGGTAAATTGTTGACGGGTCGAGGCCTGCGCAAGCACTGATATTCTCATTCTCTACGAGCCGAAGCTCTCGTTTTCCGCCTACCACGCTGCCCGGCCCTATACTGGGTGGCGCGGACCTACTCCCTTTTCCATGATGCAGCCGACCAGTCTTCTCGTCGTCGATCCAGACACGCGGGGTCTCGAGACTCTGACGTTCGGATTCGAGCGCGAAGGGTGCATGGTGACCGGCACGGCAGACCCGCGCCGTGCCGAGCTGCTGGCCCGCACCGCGAACCCGGGCCTGGCGATCGTCGCCGTCCGGGACCCGGACAAGCCCGCCCTGGAAGCCATTGCCGGGCTGCGCGAGATCGCCGCCGACCTCCCGGTGCTGGCGATTGGCCCCTCGGCGCTGCGCGCCGGCGCGATGGCCGCCGGCGCGACCGACTTCCTGGCGATGCCGATCTTCCTCCGCGACGCCATCAGCGTCGGCCGACTCAGCGTTCACACCAGCGAGGCGGCGCGCAAGAACGCCGCTGAGAAGAAGCCGCGCGCCGAGGCGGACGGCGACATCCAGATGCGCCTGTCCGAGCACTACGGCCTGTTCTACCTGCTGCGCGCGATGGCCGCGTCGGAGCGGACAGGCATCCTGCAGCTCGCCCGCGGCAACCGGCGCGCCGAGCTGCGGATCCACGCCGGCATCCTGATCTCGGTCAGCGTGGGTGCCATGCAGGGGCTGCCCGCCCTGCACCACCTGCTGCTCTGGGAGGAGGCCGCCGTCTCCCTGCTCCGCCGCCCGGTCCCGAAGCGCAGCCAGCTGCACCTGTCGTCGCAAGAGCTGCTGGACGAGTGCGAGCGTTTCCTGCGCGACTTCGCGCACTCGGCCAAGGAGCTCGGGGCGCCCCGCACGATCTACGTGCCGGCCCCGGGGCCCGCCGTCGAGGTGCGCGGCCTGCAGCCGAGCCAGATGACGCCGCTGCTGCGCCTGTTCGACGGACGGCGCGGCCTGTCGGACGTCATCGAGGACAGCCCGTTCCGGATCTTCGACACGGTGAGGATGATCCGCCGCCTGCGCGAGGCGAACGCGCTGGTCAACCGCCCCGACGGCCCGCGCGAGCGCGCCCCGACCGGCCCGGTGCCGATCACGCACGCGGCCCCGAACGGCGGCCCCCGGTCGATGCTCGAGCAGTGGGCGATGGTGCCGGACCAGCGCGGGATTGTCGGCGACCGGCGCAGCACCAGCCGGCGCCTGCGGCCGCTGGGACCGCCGGCGCCCGTGCCCGCGCCGATCCCGCTGGTCGCCAAGAAGTCCCCGACCGGGCCGAACCGGGTCACGTCGGGCGAGATGACGGCGGCTGCCCGGCGGCCGACGCCCGCGGCAGCCACCCGGTTGGCCGCTGCGCCCTCCGTCCAGGTCGCCGTCGAGAGCGCGCCGCAGTTGCCGGCCACGGAACCGCCCCCCCGCGCGCGCCCCAGCAGCGGACGGCAGGCGCCGCTGGAGGCCGACGCGCCGCGCGGCCGGGCGCCCAGCAACCGCCAGTCGGCGCTGGAACCCGACGCCGCCGCGCGAGGCCGGTCCGGCAGCGGGCGCCAGGCGGCCCTGGACGGCGA
>CAZPUH010000103.1:0-11723 GCA_964589215.1 uncultured Myxococcales bacterium
TACCCGTCCCCGGAGCACCCGCGCGACCGCTGCCCACCGAGCCGCCGGGCGCCGCGCCGGCGGCGCCCCCGCCTGCACCGGCGACCGCGCCGCCGCTGGAGGATGTCCCGCCCGCGCCTCCACGGCCCGCGCCGGATATTCCGCCACTGCCCCCGCTGCCCCCGCTGGACGACACGTTCCCACATGCGGCGAACCACACGGTCCACGCGACCACCACGACCAGCTTTTTCAACCGACCCTCCAAGGATATAGGAACGCCGATTGTGAGAGTCGGTCCGCCGACGGTCAAGATCGCGCGGTGTCGCCGCCCCGACTCCCGATGTGCCGCGCCGGCACGGTGTCGGGGGGATCAGTGGTCTTGCTGGGCGTAGCTCATGGCGTCGCAGACGTCGCGCTGCCACTCGGACGGCGCTTTGTAGTGCAGCAACACGCGCGCTTGCCGCTGATCGGCGAGATGATACCCGAGCACCACCTGATCGATGCAGCCGCCCAGCGGCCGCGCCGCCGTGTAGAAGAGGATCCACCGCTTCGTGAACAGGCCCGGCGGCACCCGGATCGGCATCGCCAGCAGATGCGTGCCGGAGAACATCGGCCCCGTGGACGCCGCTTCCGCCGCTTGCGCCCGCTCGGTCGCGTAAAGCGCGCCCAGCGAAGCGACGCTCAACGCGCCGCCGATGGCCGCGCCGGGCGAGGCCGGTCCCGAACCGTGGCGCCGGGACGCCGCCGCGCCGACCGCCCCCACGATGGCGATCGCCCCCAGCACCGTGGCCGTGTTCTCGGCCTCGACCTCGTTGCGCACGCGGACCGCGTCACCCCAGACCTGCAGGTCGTCGCCCCAGGGCATCTGCACGCTCCGGTTCTTGTCGGGGCTGCCGAAGTCGAGATCGATCCTGTCGATCTGGACCCAGGCCGGCGAGTCGTTCTCGAACGTGACCTCCACCAGGCCGAAGTACGGGCTGGAAGCACTGGCGATCTCGCCGGCGCTGACCCGCAACGGCGCCGCGGCCGCCGGAACCGGACGGCGGGAGGCGTCGACGGGCACACCGTAGGGCCCGCTGTGAATGGTGGCGCACCCCTCGGCGGCGGCCACCGTGATTGCCATGAGACAGCGTCGTGGGCGAACAGGCATGCCGCCGCTGCGGTGCAATCCGCGTTCCGCCGCCATCACGTCAGGGGGCGGCGGTCGTCGCGTCCAGGAACGTCACCGCCGTGCTCGCGTCGTCAGCCGTGACTTCCAGCTGGCCCGGGGAGTTGCCGGCCGTCGCCGGCAGCGCGAGCAGCGCCGCCAGGTCGACGCGCGCGACCCAGTGATAGTCCGAGCTGACCAGAAAACCAACAGGGTGTCCGCCAATGAGACCAATCGTGACGGCGATCCCGTGCGGGTCGAAGAGGTTGGTCCAGCCCGTGCCGTCGGGCAGGTCCGGCACCGGCGCGTGAACATAGGACGGCGCGGCGGCCGTCTCGGTGCTCAGGTCGGCGGCCCCCATGTCCGGGCCCAGCTCGGACTCGAAGAAGGCGATGTGCGAGGTCGGCTCGATCGCGACGCCCGTCAGCTCGTCGGCGTTCGAGGCGTCGATGGCGATGTGGGGCGCCGTCACGCTCTTGTGCGCCTTGTCGAACGTGGCCTGCGACAGATCGACGACGTACTCCAGCGCGTCACCCTCGGACGGGATGACGATCTGCCCGGTGGCGGGGTCCGCGGCCGCCGAATCGGGCTCGTCGCCCAGCGGCGACGCCGGGCTGAGCGCCTGGGGGTCCTGGTAGGTGTAGACCGTGTTGTCGTCCAGCAGGTCGATCACGTTGAGGCCGTCCGTCATCACGTCGCCGGCCTGGTCCTTGTAGTTCGCGCAGAACGGCGGCGGCGCGAAGGTGTTCGGATCCGTGGCCGACGTGCAGTTGTAAAACGGCGCCAGGATTCGCTGGTTGACCGAATCGAACCCGAAGTTTTCGGACGGTGGAACCTTGATCGTGCCGGCGATCGTCTTCGACGACAGGTCGACGATCGCGAACCCGTCCCACACCGACAGATAGGCGCGCTCGTTGGGTGAATCGACGGCCACGCCCGTCACGAACCCGCCGCCGCCCGAAAAGTCCGACATGCCGTAGCTCGCGTCCAGCATGATCGACTTGGTCACGGTGTCGGTCGTCGGGTCGATGAAGGTGATGGTCCGGTTGTCGGTCGAGACGGCGATCACGACCGTCGCGTCACCGCCCGTCGCCGTCACGCCGGCGGGGTCTCCCAGATCGATCAGCTTCAACAGGGCCGGTGCCCCCAGCACCCCCTGCCCCGCGAGGCCGACGTCGACGACGGCGATCGTCGCGTTGCCGGCGGCCGTGAGCAGACCCGGTTGTGGCAGGTACATCTTCTGATGGCCGGCAATCGTCACGACCCCGAACGCGCCCGAGCCGCCAGGGGCCGGGCTGCTGACGAGACCCTTTTTGGGGGGCGCGGCACCACCACCACTGCTCCCACCGCCGCCGCACCCCACCAAGGCGGCGCCCAGCGCCAACCCGAGCCACGTCCCTGTCGTTTTTCGCATCGCTTCCCTTTCTCGACCGTTGAACGCCGAACCCGTAGGGCTCTTCCCCGGCTTTCGCGTTTGACCGGCGGGCTCCGGCGCGCTAAAGGCATCCCGTCCGGGCAACTGGCGAGTTCGTGGAATCGACCACGAGGGAGCCCGGGCACAGCAGAGGCCGCTCGCCTGGGTCGCTTTCCCGTCACCAAGGAGCGGCCCATGAACCTTTCCCGCGCACCTCGCCTCGCTGGTTACCTGGCCCGTGCGGCCGCCGACGCGACGCCCGTCGATCCCGCCGCCGTCGCGCAGCTGGCCGCCCTGGACCACCTGTTCGCCCAGGCGCCGAGCATCGCCGCGGCGCTGGTCGCCGAGCTGCGGGATCAGCGCGCCACCCTGAAGTTGATCGCCAGCGAGAACTTCAGCTCGCTGGCCGTCCAGCTGGCGCAGGCGAACTGGCTGACCGACAAGTACGCCGAAGGGTTCCCGGGTCACCGTTTCTACGCCGGCTGCGACAACGTCGACGCCATCGAGGCCGAGGCGGTCAAGCTGGCGTGCGACCTGTTCGGGGCCGAGCACGCCTACGTCCAGCCGCACTCGGGCGCGGACGCGAACCTGGTCGCGTTCCTGGCGATCCTGGCGGCGCGGGTGGAGGCGCCGCTGGCGCGCGAGCTGGGGCAGACGGACGTCGCCAAGTGGTCGCGCGAGGACTGGGACCGGCTGCGGCGCGCGTTCGGCGAGCAGCGGCTGCTGGCGCTGGACTACTACGCCGGCGGTCACCTGACGCACGGCTACCGTCACAACCTGTCGAGCCGCCTGTTCGACGTTCACACGTACGGCGTCGACCCGGCAACGGGCCTCATCGATCTGGACGCGGTCCGGGAGCAGGCGCTGCGCGTCCGCCCGCTGATCCTGCTGGCGGGCTACAGCGCGTACCCGCGCCGCATCGACTTCGCGCGCATGCGGGCGATCGCCGACGAGGTCGGCGCGGTGCTGATGGTCGACATGGCCCACTTCGCGGGGCTCGTGGCGGGCAAGGTGTTCACGGGCGCCGACGACCCGGTCGCGCACGCGGACGTCGTGACCACCACGACCCACAAGACGCTGCGCGGGCCGCGCGGCGGGCTGGTGCTGTGCCGGAAGGCCTTCGCCGAATCCGTCGACCGCGGCTGCCCGATGATCCTGGGCGGGCCGTTGCCCCACGTGATGGCGGCCAAGGCCGTCGCGCTGCGCGAGGCCAGCGCGCCGTCCTTTCGCGAGTACGCCCGGCGCGTGGTCGAAAACGCGCAGGCGCTGGCGGCCGCCTGCCAGCGCGAGGGGCTGCACGTCGTGACCGGCGGGACGGACAACCACCTGCTGCTCGTCGACGTCGGCCGACTGGGGCTGACGGGGCGCCAGGCCGAAGCCGCGCTGCGCACCTGCGGCATCACGCTGAACCGGAACGCGCTGCCCCGCGATCCCCAGGGCCCCTGGTACACGAGCGGGCTGCGCCTGGGCACGCCCGCGCTGACGACGCGCGGCCTGGGCAGCGCCGAGATGGCGGCGATCGCGCGCGTGGTCGCCGGCGTCCTGCGCGCCACGCGCCCCGACGGCGACAGCCGCGCCAAGTACGTGCTGGCGCCGGAGGCCGCCGCCGAGGCGCGAGCGGCGGTGGCCGAAATGACCGGCGCGTTCCCGCTGTACCCGGAGCTGGGCGACGTCGGTTCAGCAAACGGCTGACGCGCACGCGGGCGCCGCAAAGGGCTATGCTCGCATCGTTCGGAGGAGCGAGATGAGCGACAGCAAGCCCAAGAGTATCGCCGTGATCACCGGCGCCAGCCGGCGGGAGGGGATCGGGTTCGAGGTGGCGCGCCAGCTGGGCGCGCGCGGCTTCACGGTGGTCGTCACGGCGCGCACCGGGGCCACTGCCGCCAGCCGCGTCGCGGATCTCGTGCGCGAGCGGCTGGATGCGGTCGCCGAGACGCTGGACGTCGCCGACCCGTCCAGCGTGACCGCCTTCGCGGGGCGCATGGAAGAACGGTTCGGCCGCGTCGACGTCCTCGTCAACAATGCCGCGGGCGTCTCCGCGTTCGGCGAGAAAGCGTCGTCGGCCGATCTGCGCGCCGCGCACGACGCGATGGAGTCGACGCTGTTCGGCGCCTGGCGCACGACGCAGGCCCTGCTGCCGCTCTTGCGGCGCAGCGACCACGCGCGCGTCGTCATGGTGTCGAGCGGCGCCGGCTCGCACGGCGACATGGTCTTCGGGTTGACCAGCGGCAACGCGATGGGCCCCTCCTATGCCGTTCCGAAGGCGGCCTTGAACGCGCTGACCTCGGCGTTCGCGGCCGAGCTGCGCCGGGACGGGATCCTGGTGAACGCGGTCTGCCCGGGGTTCACCGCCACCTTCCCGGGCGCCGAGCAGATGGGCGCCCGCCCCGTGAAGGACGGCGCCGCCAGCATCCTCTGGGCGGCGACGCTGCCGGACGACGGTCCGACGGGCGGCTTCTTCCGCGACGGTAAGCCTCTGCCGTGGTGAAGCAGCGGCGGTGAAGGGGGAGGGTCCCCGCCCGCCTTCCCGGGTGTCCCGCAGGGTGAGCGCCGGCTACGAGAAGAGCTCGCCCAGCTCGGGTAGCGCCAGCGGCAGCAGCGTGAAGCTGGCCGTCGCCGTGCCCAGACAGTAGGGACAGAGTTTCTTTTCGCGCGCGAGCATGTGCCACAGATAAAAGGCGCCGCCGCCGGCTGCTCCGGCCGCCCCCGCGGCCAGCCCCAGCGCGCTCCACGGGCGGCGGCGGGCGTTGCGGCGGCCCAGCCGGGCCGCGAAGCCGACCATCGCCAGGTACACCAGCGACGCGAGCGGCGCGTCCGGCACGCCCATCGCGTACGCGACGGGCGACGTGACCACCCGGTTCGTGTCCCAGATGCCCCCCGGCGGTTCCGGCAGGCGGCGGATGACGCCCGTCTGGCGCAAGGCCACCACCACGGCATCCACCGCCGCGAGGGCGGCGATCGCCATCACCCAGCCCCGGCGCCGCCGACGCGTCATGTCCCCGAGGGGCGCCCCCGCTGGGGCATGCTCATCCGGTCGCCGAGGCGCCGCTTGAGGCTGGTGGCGTGCTTGACGTGCCCGGCTCCGCGACGGGTCGACTTGCGGGAAGGGCGCGTCGTTTCGGGGCGATCCTCTTCCTGGTACGACGCATTCTTGGCCACCCGCGCGGCGGCGTTGTGCGGCCCCGGCCGCGGCTGGCTGAGCCTTTTGGGTTTGGGGGCTCGCTTGGGACCCGACCGCTCCATCTCGCTGCGCGCACGTTCGGCCTTGGTTGCCACGGGCACCTCCTTCGACAAGTCCGAAGGTGCCAACGCGGCGACGGATCGCAAGCACGGCGGGGGCAACCCTACAGAACATGATTATGAGGAAGAGGAGGAGGTCCTCATGCGGTGCAGGGATATCGTTGCGACTGAGAACGTCGAGAGCCTGCCGGAGAACGCCACCGTGGCGGACGCCGCCCGGCTCATGAGTGAAACCGGGGTCGGGTTCCTGCCCGTCTGCGACGCCGACCGCAAGGTCCTGGGCGTGCTGACCGACCGTGACCTGGTGGTGAACGCCATGGCCCGCGGTCTGGACCCTGCCACGACGCCGGTCACGTCCGTGATGAGCCAACCGGCGGTGACCTGCTTCATCGACGGCGACCTCGGAATGGCCGAAGATCTGATGGCCGAGGAGCAGAAGTCGCGCATCGTGCTGGTTGACGGCGACGGGCGCGTCGCCGGGGTGCTCAGCATCGCCGACATCGTCGAGCGCGCGCCCAAGCGCGAGGCACTGCGCACACTGCAGGCGGTGCTCTGGCGCGAGGCGCTGGGCCCGCGGGCCGGCGCGCCCCGCGATCAACCGCCGTTCCTGACGCCCGAGGCGCACCCCCAGCATGGCCGCGCCGACGAGACCGTCTTCACCGGCGGCAAGCACGACGACGGCTACACTGAATTTCCGTGAGCGGCGACCGGCGGCGCAGCCTGGCCGCGCTGAACGCGGCCAACTTCTTCGTCGCCGACATGACGGCGGTGGTGCTGCCGTTCCTGGGCACCTTCCTGAAAGAGCGCCACTGGCGCTACGACCAGATCGGGATCGCCGGCGCCGTCTCGGGCCTCGGCGTGCTGCTCGCGCAAACCCCCGCGGGTGTCATCGTCGATCGCCTGCGGGCGCGCCGGCTGATGCTGGCGCTGACCTCGCTGACCGTCGGCCTGTGCTACGCGCTGCTGCCGATGCTGGCCTCGGCGAGCACGGTCGGCGTCTACGGAGCGCTGTTCACCTCCGGAGCAGCCTCGGCGTTCTTCGTGCCGCTGCTGGCCGCGCTGGCGCTGGGTCTGGTCGGGCACCGCGCGCTGAGCCGCACGATGGGGACCAACCAGAGCTGGAACCACGCCGGCAACATCGCGGCGGCGCTGCTGGCGGCGGCGGTGGTGGGGGTCGACGTCCGGCTGGTGTTCTTCGCCGTGGCGGCGGTCTCGGTGCTGGCGGCGGCGTCGGTCGCCGCCATCCGCGCCGCCGACGTCGACGAAGGGCGCGGCGCCGGGGACGGCGACCACCCGACGACGATCTCCCTGGAGACGCAGACCCTTCGGACCCTGTTTCGCAACCGCGCGGTCCTCACCGTGTTCGCGGCGACGGCGCTGTTTCACCTGGCCAACGCGCCCGCCATGCCGCTGGTCGCGCTGCAGGTCAAGAGCCTGCACGGGACCGACCGGCAGGTGGCGATGGTCGTGCTCGTCGCCCAGGCCGTGATGATCCCCGTCGCCCTGCTGGCGGGATGGGGCTGCGCGCGCTGGGGACGGAAGGCGACGTTCGCGATCGGCTTCCTGGCGCTGCCGGTCCGGATCTTCCTCTACTCGCTGGCCCGTGCGCCCAACACGCTGCTGGCGCTGCAGGCGCTGGACGGGATCGGCGCCGGCATCTACGGCGTGGCGATCGTGGCCGTGTGCGCGGATCTCACGGAGGGCAAGGGTGGCTTCAACGCGCTGATGGGGGTGATCGCGACGGCGCAGGCCGTGGGCGGCGTGATCGGGCCGCTGTCCTCCGGCCTGATGGTGCAGCACCTGGGCTTCGGCGCCGCTTACGACGTCCTGGCCGCGATCGCCGCCGTCGCGGCGGGCGTGTTCCTGCTGGGCATGCCCGAGACCGGGCCCGCCGTCAGGGTGTCGTCGGGTGCCCGTCGCCCGGGATCGCCGGCGCTCGCGGCTCCTCCGCCGTCTCGGGAACGTCCGGGATCGGACGCGCCTCCAGCGCGGTGACGGCTGGGCCGTTCAGCACCCGGCCGTGCGGGTCGAACCGGCTGCCGTGGCAGGGGCAGTCCCAGCTCTTTTCGGCGGTGTTCCAGTGGACCAGACAGCCGAGGTGGGTGCAGACCGGCGAAACCGCGCTCAGCTCTCCGTTGGCGTTGCGGTACACGGCCAGCCGCTGCCCCTTGAACGACAGCACCTGTCCGTCACCGGGCGGGATCGACGCCAGCGCCTCCGGCCCGGGGTGCGGCAAGCGGTCCTGCAAGAGATGCTTCGGAAAGTCCGCGTTCTCGGCCACGAACAGCTTGGCGGACGCGAGCGGCTTGATGCGCGTCGGGTCCAGCAGCTCCGTGAACCGGCTGCGCCCCAGCGCGATCTGGTCGGCGATGACCATCGCGGCCAGCGTCCCGTTCGTCATCCCGTTGCCCGAATACCCGCTGGCCACGTAGACGTGCGTCGACGCCGAGTTCTTGCCGATCAGCGGCAGGCCGTCGACGGGGACGATGATCTGGCCCGACCAGCGGTAATCGGTCGGCGCGACCTCGCGGCCGAACTTTGCGCGCACGTAGTTCTCCAGGTGAATGAACGGGACCGCCGTGTCCTCGTCCTCGCCCACCTTGTGGTCGTCGCCGCCGACGATGACGAAGTTACGGTCGCCGATCCTCTGGCTGCGCGTGTAGTGGTAGGGGTCGGCCATGTCCCAGAACATCGCGTCCTCGCCGGGCGCCGGCTGCTCGAACGCGACCGCGTACGTGCGATAGGCGGCCAGCTTCGTGTGCAGCAAGAACCGGTTCGAGATCGGCACGTGCGCCGCGACGACCACGTCGCGCGCCGTGACCACGCCGTGGTCCGTGTTGACGCGGCAGACGCCGCCCGACTCCTCGATCCCGACGACCTGCGTCTCCTCGAACAGCAGCCCGCCGTCGCGCGTGAACGCCTCGACCAGCCCGTTCAGGTAGAGCCGCGGGTGAAACGTGGCCTGGTTCTCGAACCGCAATCCGCGCAGCACCGGGAACGGCAGCGGGACGTCGTTGGTCAGCGTCGCGGCCAGTCCCAGCTTCTCGACGGCGCGCGCCTCTTCTTCCAGATCCGACAGCTGCGACCGATCGTCGGCGTAGAGATAGCCGGGCACGCGCCGGAAGTCGCACGCGATCTGCAGGTCGCGCGCGTAGGTGGCGATCTGATCGATCGCCAGGCGCTGCCCCTCGGCGGCCAGTCGCGCCCCGTCGGTGCCGAAGCGCGAGATGAGCAGGTGATAGCGGGTGTCCAGCGCCTCCGTGAGGTGCGCGGTCGTCTTGCCGGTCTCGCCCTTGCCCACGCGGCGCGCCTCGAGGATCGCCACCTTGCGCCCCGTGCTCTGCAGGAGGCGCGCGGCCGTCACGCCGGTGATGCCGGCGCCCACGACGGCGACGTCGACCGCCAAGTTGGCCGAGAGCGGTGGGTAGGTCGTGGGGGGGACGGCCTCGGACCAGAGCGAGGTGGTGTAGTTGGGCATGAAGAAGGGCTCCTCGGCCGCCCAACTTAAGGCCCCGCCCGCGAAAGTCGACGGCCGCGCTCCCGCGAAATCGGTGGCGCACCGGGGACGCGCAGCTCAGCCGGAGCTGGGCCGGGTCATGCGCGCGATGCGGGCCGCGTGGGCCGGGTAGCGCGCGGCCAGCTCCGGTCCGGCCGCCAGCTCGAAGTCGGCGAAGTCGAAGCCGGGCGCGACGGTGCACCCGAACAGGCAGTGCGT
This sequence comes from uncultured Myxococcales bacterium, assembly GCA_964589215.1. GTDB lineage: Bacteria > Myxococcota_A > Polyangia > Fen-1088 > Fen-1088 > JADGRB01. Next base: position 9,496 of record CAZPUH010000103.1, read on the forward strand.
CGCCGCGCCCGCCAATTCGGCGGCGAACCAGGTGCCGGCTGGAATGACGATCTGGGGCCGCTCTCCGGCCGCGAGGTCGGTCCCGAGGCGCCGCAGCTGGCTGGAACCGTCGGGCGCCAGCATCAGCACGTCCAGCGGGCCACCTTCGTAGAAGTGGAAGATCTCGTCGGAGAGCAGTCGGTGAAGGTAGGTGGTCGGCGCCTCGCGCTCGATGAGGAAGTAGATGGCGGTCGACGCCGCCCGCGGCCCACCGTGTGGGATCCCGTCGACGGTCAGCTTCGCCCGGTACGTCTCCACGAAGTAGCCGCGCTCCGGGTGCGGCTGCAGCCCCAGAGTCGCGATCAGCTCCTGGGCGCGCGTCATGGGGCGCGCCGCCTCGCACAGCGGGCAGTCGATCGGGGCCCCGACGCGCGCGGCGCGCGCCGCCGGATCGTCGATCCACGGGCGCAGCTGCCACGGCGGGCGATGCCGCACGTGCTGCCGGTGCCCGCACGCGAGGTCGGCGATCCAGTCTCCGGCTGGATCCTGACGAAACCCCGCGATCGAGGTGCGCACCTCATCGACCGGGACGCTCGACGCGCCCGTCGGGGCGGCGCGCGAAGCGCCCCTCGGCGCGCGGGTGAACGGGCTCCTCCGAAGGCCACGGCCAGCCGCCAAACCGGGTGCGCTGATAATCCGCGAACGCCTGCTGCACCTCCTCGCGCGAGGTCATGACGAAGGGGCCGTAGGCGACGACCGGCTCGCCGATGGGCCGGCCTTGCAGCAACAGGAGCTCGACGGGCTCGGGCCCGGCCTCGACCAGGACCGGGCGATCGCTGCGCAACACCACCTCGCGGGCGCTGGTCAGCACCTCGCCGTCGATCCGCGCCGACGCGCCCCGAAAGAAATACAGCGTTCGGTTCAAGCCGGCGCTGGCCGCCGGCAGCGTCCAGCGCGCGTTCGCCTCCAGGCCGATCGTCCAGATCGCGACCTCGGCCTGCGGGTTCGCCGCCCACGAGTTGGGCGGCGGCGGGGGCGCCGACCGATCGCCCAGCCGCCCGGCGACCAGCGTGACCGTCGCCGCGCGCCCGGCCTGGTCGGTCGCGCGCACGACGGGGATGTCATCGCGCCAGAACATGTCGAACCCCGGCTCCACCAGCTTCTTGGCGCGCGGCAAATTCAACCAGATCTGGAACAGCTCCAGCGGGTTCGCCGCGTCGCGGTTCAGCAGCGGGAACATCTCGGCGTGCACGACGCCACCGCCCGCCGTCAACCACTGCACGTCGCCCTGGCCGTACCGGGCCGCCGCCCCGACGGAGTCCGTGTGGTCGATGAACCCGCGCCGCACGACGGTCACCGTCTCGAACCCGCGGTGCGGGTGCGGCGGGAAGCCCGGCACCGATCGCCCGTGGTACATGCGCCACCCGTCGCGCCCCTGGAAGTCTTCACCCAGGTTCCGCCCGTCCAGCGATCCAACCGGACCCAGCTGGTCGTTGCCGGCCGGGTAGCCGTCGACGTGGTACACGCAGGTGATGAACGGATCGCGGGTCGGCCAGGGAAACCCCAGCGGCCCCGAGGACAAGATCGCGTCGCCCATGACGGGAGGATACGACGAAGTTTCGCGCGCGCTCGCGCTGCTGCGGCGGCACGGATGGAATGCGACGTCGTTCCAGATTCTGGAGCCCGGCTTTCGCTACTGGTTCGCGTCGACGGAGGGCTCTGCCCAGCGGAGTCATCGCGGGACGATCGCCGCGCCCGAGGACGACGCCTGCGTCGCCTACATAGACACGGGCCGCGCCTGGGTGGCGGCCGGCGCCCCCATCGCCGCGCCCGACGCCGTCTTGGCGGTCGCCCAGCAGTTCGTGACGGCGGCCGCGGCCCAGGGGCGCCGCGCCTGCTTCTTCGGCACCGAGGAGCGGTTCACGATCGGCACCCCGTTTGCGGCCATGCGCATCGGCGAGCAGCCCGTCTGGGATCCGCACGACTGGGACCGCACGCTGGCGGCCGCGCCCAGCCTGCGCGCCCAGATCCGCCGCGCGCGCGCCAAGGGGGTCGAGGTGCGCGCGTCCGATCCCCGCCTGCTGGCCCAGGCCGACGGCCAGGCCCGCCGCGACGTCGACCAGCTGATCGCCCGCTGGCAAGCCGCCCACCCCATGCCGCCCATGGGCTTCCTGGTCCAGATGCACCTCGACAGCGCGATCGACGAGCGCCGCTTCTTCGCCGCCTATCAGGGCTCGACGCTGGTCGGC
>CAZPUH010000104.1:0-6596 GCA_964589215.1 uncultured Myxococcales bacterium
GTCGCCGCGCGCGGGGACCAGCGCCGCGGCCAGCGAGAGCGCGAACGCGATCGCCCACAGCGCGGCGGCGGCGACCACCCACCCGGGCGGCAGCGCCACCAGGTCTTGCCGCCGTTCGTGCGACGCCAGCACGACCGCCGGTACCGCCAGCGCCGCCACGCCCACGGCCGCGAACGCGCCCAGGCGCGAGCGTGTGCGCACGGGCTGCATGCGCTCGACGGCCGCCATCAGCGCCGGGGCGGGGGGCGGCGGCTCGAACCGCTGGGGGGGCAATCCGTCTTTCAGCTCGTCGGAGTTCACGACGTCTCCTTCCGCAAGGGTGCCGCGGATTCGTCGCCTGCGCCCGTTTGGCCTCCGGCGTCGCCGTCGCCGTCGTCCTTGCTCAGCACGCGCCGCAGGGTCAGGTACGCCCGGTGGGCGCGCTGCTTGATGGCGCCGGGCGTGGTGCCTGCGATCATCGCGGCCTCGACGGTCGAGCGGCCGTGCACCTTGGTCAGCAGCAACGCCTCGCGCTGATTTTCGGGCAAGCCGTCCAGCGCCGCCAGCGCGCCCCGCGCGGCGCTGGCGCTGGGCCGATTGGCGGCGTCCTGGTGGGCTTCGACGGGCACGCCGGTCACGTGCGCCGCCGGCTCGGCGGGCAGCGCGCCGTCGCTGGTCAGCCGCACCCGCGCCCGCTTGCGCTTGCGCAGCTCGTCCAGCGCGGTGCGATGGGCGATCGTGTACATCCAGGGGATGGGGTTGGCGCCCGCGACGTAGGTGGCGCGCGCCTCGTGCACCTTGAGGAAGGCCAGCTGCAGCGCGTCCTCGGCCGCGGCGCGATCGCGCAGCAGGCCGAATAGGTAGCCGAGCAGGCGCGGGGCCAGCAGCGCGTACAGCGCCTGAAACGCCGCAGCGTCGCCGGCACAATACCGGCCCATCAGCTGCGCAGCCTCCGTCGCTTCGGCGTCCACTCACCGCCCATTAAACATGCCGGGGGTGGTCGGGCACAAATGGCCACGATGACCCTCAGCCGCGGCGGCTGCGGCGGCGGGCGAGCAACGCGTCCAGCGAGAGCGGTCCGGCGCCCGCGACGGCCAGCCAGACGAAAAAGACCAGGTAGCTCCACTCCTCGAGCCCGACCAGCGCGGTGAGCCCGGTGATGTCGCCGCGCTTCGCGGTCAGGATGGCGACGACCATCGTGAAGGCCAGCGGCAGCGCGGCCAGACGCGTCCCCAGCCCGATCAGCACGGCGACGCCGCCGAAGAACTCCGTGGCGGCGGCCAGGCGGGCGTTGAACCCCGGCGCCGGGATGTGCAGCGAGGCGAAGAAGTCGGTCACGTCCCCCAGGTTGTGGAGCGTCCCCCACCCGGTGCCGATGAACACCAGCCCCACCGTGAGGCGCGCCAGGGTGGGGCCCACGAATTTGAGCCGGTCAGCGGTGTGTCGCAGCCGGTCGAGCACGGTGATGGGCGGCATGAGTCCTCCTGCCGGTCCTACGTCTCCCGCCGGCGCGGGTTACGTTTTCGGGGATGGCCTTGCGCACCAGGCGCTGGAACGACCCCGCCGAACCGGGCGACGGGTTTCGCCTGCTCGTGTGCCGGCTGCGCCCGCGCGGCGTGTCGAAGGCGGCCGAGACGTGGGACGACTGGTGGCCCGACCTCGGTCCCAGCCGGGCGTTGCTCGACGCGTTCCACGGCAAGCACGGGCCGCCCCTCAGCTGGGACGAGTACCGGCGCCGCTACTTGACCGAGATGGGCGGGGCGGCGCAGCTCTGGCGGATCCGGGACCTGGCGCGGCGGGTGGCGGCCGGCGAGACCGTCACGCTGCTGTGCTCGGCGGCCTGTAAGGATCCGGCGCACTGCCACCGCACTTTGCTGGCTCGGCTGATCGAGCGGCCGACCCAGCGCGGCCAGGGCGATGATTAGGCTGAAGGCATGCGGTTCAAACTTCTGCGATCGACGTTGCTGGGGGTGGCGGTGGGTGTGCTGGCGGCGCCCGTCGCCCGGGCCAAGGACGACACCCGCCCGGAGTCGCGCGCGACCGACACGCGAGCGGGAAGCGGCGCCGAACGGATGGGCGGGCAGATCACGGGGCCGCCCCACGCGCCCACCGTCGTCGGCCAATCACCGATCCCGCTGGTCTCGGGCGACCCGCGCGACGAGGAAAAGAAGCCTCGGCACCACGAGGATGCGAACGCGCCGGGGCGCCCCGACCCGAACCAGCCGGGTTCGGACTTGAAGCCTGAGAGCGAGCCGGGCAAATAATGGAGGGTGAGCGGCGCGCGCGTCGTCCCGGAGAACGATGCCGCCGCCGGGCCGACGCACATCTTCCATGCGACGGCGTTCGTCGAGAACCTGCCGCTGAGGGACCTCGTGGGCGCCTACCCGGAGGCGCGGCGGCGGCCCCACGAGGTCGCGTACCGCGTCGACGACGGGTCGGTGTTCATCTTCCCGTTTGGCGCGGTGGTGTTCTGCGACCTGTCGCCGGCCGCGCGTGAGCGCGAGCTGCAGCGCCTGCACCGCGCGCGGCCGGGGCTGACGGCCGCCACGGTCAGCGAGGAGATGACCGTCCGCGAGGACCCCGGCCGCACGCCGGACGTCGCCGACGGCGTGCTGACGCTGGACTACCTGAGCGCCGACCGCGCGAGCATCGTGGCGCTGACCGTCGCCCAGAGCGCGGCGATGGAGTACTACGAGCGGATCGTCGACGACATGTTCGCGCGCACCGATCGAAAGCTGGTCCAGCGCATGGAAGAGCGGGGCACGGTGCCGCTGCGGACGCGGCCGCTGCACCGGTTCATCGGCGCCGCCATCGCCACGCGCAACGAGGTGCTGACGATCCTGCACCTCCTCGACAAGCCCGACGAGGCCTGGGACGACATGGGCATGAACCGCATCTACGACGAGCTGCGGGCCGAGTTCGACCTGGTCGACCGCTACCAGGCGCTGGAGCTGAAGCTGCGCAGCGTGCAGGAGGCGCTGGAGCTGGTGCTGGACGTCGCGCGCGACCGCCGCCTGGTGTTGCTGGAGGGGGCGGTGGTCCTGCTGATCGTGCTGGAGGTGGCGCTCAGCGTGCTGCGCCTGCACTGAGCGGTCAGGGCAGGCGCGCGGCGAGGTCGCCGAGCATCTCCTCGACGAAGGGCAGGTCGCAAGCCGCCGCCTCCGGGTCGGCGCCCGAGGCGTGCGTCGCCTTGGCGTTCAGCCGGTTGCCCAGGAACGGCGCGTGGGTCGAGCGCTGTCCCAGCGCGTAGAAGGCCTGCGACACCGCCGGGATCGCGAAGTCGTGCGCGAACGGCGGCAGCGTCACCTCGGCGGCGCTGCCCGTGAGCCCGGTTTGATACAGCGCCGCCAGCTTGGCGTGCAGCGGCGTGTGCGGCGGGTCGTGCGCGGCGGCCTCGTTCATCACGATCTGGCCGTACGGGCGCCCGAGGTCCTCGAACCAGCTGGCCTTCGCGAACAGGCGGATCAACCAGCGCTGCCACCAGGGGCGCTGTTGCACCAGCAGATCCTCCGCCGACGGATCGCCGCCGACGATCGCGCCGTGGAACACCTGCTGCAGCGGGTCCGCGGTCAACCGCCCCAGCACCGTGCGCGGATCGTCCAGCCCGCGCGGATCGACGTCGGCGAAGGCGGTGAACATCTTGGCGGGCGACAGGCCGGTCAGCCACTTGCGGCACGTGCGCAGGACGTCGGCCTTCTCCGGCCGGTTGCGGGGCGTGTCGCGAATCATCGCGTCCAGCAGCGCGCAGACGGCCCCGACCCCGAAGTGGTACGGCGGCTGCGTGCCCGCCTGCGGGTCCTGCACCCGCAGCTCCCCGGCCACCAGCGCCTCGACGGCGGCGCGCGTGTGCGGGTTCTCGGGCGCGATGATCGGGTAGCCGAGCAGCCCGGTGACGGCGCCCAGCAGCCCCGTGCCGGCGTTCGCGACGTTCGCGCCGTCGGCCAGCGGCGAACCGTGGTTCGGCGATTGGGCCGTGATGACGGCGGCGACGGCGCGCTGATCGGGCGACATCAGCTGCTCGTCCATCCAGGCCAGGAAGCGCGCCACCAGGCCGCCCTGGCTGTACCCGACCAGCACGGCGCGCTCGCCGTGGTCGCGCGCCTCTTGGGCCACGATCTCGTAGAGGCCGGCGTAGGCGTGCGGGCCGTCGGTGCGCGTGAACATGCCGACGTGCCAGAACGCCGAGTTGATGGGGAAGGTCTTCCAGTACTCGCGCCAGTCGCGCAGGTGCGCGGGGCGCTCGGCCCGCGGGTAGAACTGGGGGAAGTCGTCGCGGAGTGCCTCGAAGCGCGCGCGGCCGTCGGGGGTCATCGCGCCGCCGAACCGCTGCAGGAAGCGATCGGGGTCGCCCACGCACTTGACGACCACGGGGACGAAGTACTCGTCGCAGGCCAGCTCCTCGTGCATGAGGACGCCGTCGCGCGTGACCCCCTCGCCAAGCGGGGCCCGATCGAAGCGGGCGCGGCTGCCCGCGCGTACGGCGTGGCCGCGCGTGGCGAGGGCGCCGATCAGCTTGTGCTGGTTCCAGCGCGCGACCCGGTTGAGGCACCACAGCGTGTAACGGCCCACGGCGGCGTATGGTGCCCCCGCCGCCGCCGCCGCGGCAAATAGTCTCTAGCGTCGGCGCGGGCCGTGCGCCCCGAGGAGGTCGCTGCGGGTCAGGATGCCCACGGCGCGCGTCGGGGCGGCGCGCTCGACGACGACCAGACGTCCCACGCCGGCGGACAGCATCTGATTCAGCGCCTGGCGCAACGAGCTGTCGGTGAAGACGACCACCGGCGGGCGCCGCACCAGGCCGCGCAGCTGGCCCGTCGCCGTCGGGGCCAGCAGATCGCGGCGGGTCAGAAGGCCGATGACGCGGCCGTCGCGCTCGACGACGGGGTAGCCCTGGTGATCGCTGCCGGCGGCGCCCGAGGCCAGCCAAGCGCGCGCCCCGTCGGCGGTCGTGTCGGCGTCGAAGGTCACGGGCTGGCGCGTGGCGCTGTCCTTGACCAGCAGCTGATCCAGCAGGTCGGCCGCGTAGTCGCCGCTGACGCGCACGCCGCGGCGGGCGATCTTCTCGGTCATGATCGAGTTGCGCATCAGCAGCGACGACAGGAAGTGCGCGGTCACGCCGCCGGCCAGCAGCGGCAGCAGCGCGATGGGCTGCCGGGTCGTCTCGAACGCGAACACGATCGACGCGAGCACCGCGCGCGAGGCGCCCGCGAACATCGAGGCCATCCCGACCAGCGCCGCCAGGCGCACGTCGAGGCCCACGCCCGGCGCCAGGGCCACCACGGCCGCCCCCAGCGCCGCGCCGACGCCGCCGCCGATCGTGAACAGCGGGGCCAGCGTGCCGCCCGACGTGCCGCTGCCCAGCGAGATCGACCAGGAGACCACCTTCCAGGCGCACAGCACGACGATGGCGGTGATGGTCAGGCGCCCCGACAGGATGTGGTCGATGTTGTCGTAGCCGACGCCCAGCGTGTGGGGCGCGACCAGCCCGACGAGGCCCACGGCGATGCCGCCCAGCGCCGGCCACCACATCCAGTGGATGGGGAGCTTCTCGAAGGCGTCCTCGACCGCGTAGACCAGCTTGGTGACCGCCACCGAGGAGACGCCGACCAGCGCGCCGATGGCGGCGTAGCAGGCCAGCGATGCCGCGCTGGCAGGCAGGAAGTCGCCGGCGTCGAAGGCGGGGGCCGTGCCGACCAGCGCGATGCGGACGGCGGTTGCGGCCGCCGCCGCCAGCGCGACGGGGATCAGCGAGCGCGCCCGCAGCTCGAACAGCAGCAGCTCGACGGCCAGCAGCACCGCCGAGACGGGGCTGCCGAAGGTCGCCGCCATGCCGGCCGCCGCGCCGGCCGCCAGCAGCGTCTTTCGTTCGGCCGCCGTCGTGCGCAGGATCTGGCCGACCAGCGAGCCCAGCGCGCCGCCGGTGGCGATGATGGGCCCCTCGGCGCCGAACGGGCCGCCCGTGCCGATGGCGACCGCCGCCGAGAGCGGCTTCAGGAACGTGATGCGGGGCGGGATGCGGCTCTGGTTGGTGAGGACCTGCTCCATCGCCTCGGGGATGCCGTGGCCGCGAATGGCCTTCGACCCGTAGCGCGCCATCAGCCCGACGTTGATGCCGCCCACGACGGGGACGGCGACCACCGCGGCGCCCAGGTGGTTGCCGGCCGGCGAGGTGAACGCGCTGGAGAGCCGCCCGTAGAACGCGAGGTTGGTGATGAGGCCGATGAGCCGGGCCAGGATCTGCGCGATGAAGCCGGCGGCGATGGCGACGGCGATCGACAGGCCGCAGATCCAGGCGACGCGCGCGTCGACGGGACGGACGTCGACCGGCATGTGCGCGGCGTCCAGCGCCGGCGCCATCGACGGCGCGACGGGCAGCGCGCCATCGATGGAGGCTCCGGCGCCGGTGGTTTCATGAGGGTCGGGCATGGGGGCGGTCCTCTTCTTCGAAGAACATCGGGGCGGCCGTCTGGTCGGACAGGCCCAGCGCGTCGGTCAGCGCGCGCAGCGACGTCGCCAGCGCGCGCCGCCGCGCCGGCGACAGCGCGCGGATCGCCGCGACCAGCATCTCCTGCGCGACCGCCGGCGCCGTCCGGTGCAAGGCGCGCCCGCGGGGCGTCAGC
>CAZPUH010000105.1:0-6498 GCA_964589215.1 uncultured Myxococcales bacterium
CAGGAAGTCGTTGATGAGCGCCACCAGCCGCCGCATGTTGCCGTCCATCTTGCGGAGATCCGCGATCACCTCCGTCGACAGCACGCCGCGGTGGCCGCGCAGCATGAGATCGGTCCGCGTCAGCATCGCCGCCAGCGGCGAACGCAGGTCGTGCGCGATGATCGAATAGAAGTCCAGCCGCCGCGACTCGCGCTGCCGGCGGGCCGTGACGTCCCGTAACGCGATCGTCAGCGTCGTCTCGTCGGGGCGCGGCAGCGACCGGACGCTGGGCGAGAAGATCTGCCCGTCGATCTCGATGTCGTCCAGCGGCCGCGACGTCAGCGCCGCCTCGGCGATCTGTTCGGGCGCCAGCGACGGCAACACCTCGGCGATCGGCCGCCCGACCAGCTCTTGCATCGCGTGCCCCAGGATGCGCTGCGCCTCGGCGTTCACGTACGAGATCAGGTTCTCGCGGTTCACGCTGACCAGCGGATCGGGCGCGTGCTCCAGCAGCTGCAGCACGCTGGCCTCGGCCTTCTGCGCGCGGTCGAGCAAGCGGTTCCACCGCACCAGCGAATCGACGCGCGCCAGCAGCTCCGAGTCGGCGTAAGGCTTGGGGAGATAATCGTTGGCGCCCGCCGCCAGCCCTTCGACGATCTCGTTGGTCCGCGAGCGGGTCGTCAGCAGCAGGATCGCCAGGCGCGAATAGTCGACCTCCCCCTCGCGCAGGAAGCGGCACACCTCGATGCCCGACACGCCGGGCATGACCCAGTCGAGCACCAGCACGTCGGGCGCGCCCTCGGCCGCCAGACGCTCGAGCAGCGCCGAGCCGTCGCCCAGGACCTGGACGTCGTAGGACGCCTCCAGGACCCGCCGTCCCCGCTCGGCATCCAGCGCGCTGTCGTCCACGATCCAGATGCGGGAACGCGCGTTTACCTGCCCAGCCACTCCGCGAACCTAGGGAACCTGATCGGGGGTGTCAAAGTTAAAAAAGAGGAGCACGCCTTAGCTTCCAAGACCCCTTGACGACCCTACTGCTCGTTCTTACTTTCGGCCGCCAGCTTTGGCTAGGCCCATGCCCGAAGCCCTGATTGTCGACGACAGCAAAGTCATGCGCGAGATGGAGATCGCCTGCCTGCGGGCGATCGACGGCGTCGCGTTCACCCAGGCCTCGAGCGGGCTGGAGGCGCTGGAGCGCCTGTCGCTGAAGTCGTTCGACTTCGTCGTGCTCGACCTCAACATGCCCGACATCAACGGCTACGAGGTCATCGAGTTCATCCGCGGACAGGACAAGCTGCGCACGCTGCCCATCCTGGTGGTGACGACCCGCGGGGACGACGACTCGCGCGCGCGGGCGCTGGCCGCGGGCGCCACCCGGTTCCTCACGAAACCTTTCTCCCCCGACCAGCTCCTGGCCGAGGTCCGCTCACTGACGGACGCGCGTCCAGGGATCCCGGCGTGAACGACGGGTTCGACCCGGCCGACTTCATCGCCGGTTTCATCGCCGAGACGGAAGAGCACCTGGCCTCCGCCAACGCCAACCTGCTGGCCGTCGAGGCCGCGGCGGCGCACAACCAGCCGACGCCGCGGCAGATCCGCGAGCTTTTCCGCTCCTTTCACACGGTGAAGGGTCTGGCCGCCATGGTGGGCGTCGAGCCCATCGTCGACCTGGCCCACGCGATGGAGTCCGTGCTGCGCGACGCCGACGTGGCCGCCGCGCGCCTGTTGCCCGAGGCCGTCGAGCTGCTGCTGAAGGCGGTGCGCGCCATCGAGACGCGCGTGCAGGCGCTGGGCAAGGGGCACGCTGTGCCGCCCGCCTCGACCAAGCTGCTGGACGCGCTGAACGGCCTGCGCCAGGAGACGACGCCCGTGATCCCGCGCGAGGGGGCGACCACGCTGGCGCCCGAGCTGTGGACCAAGCTGGCGGCGGCCGACCGCGTGCAGCTGACCCAGGGTCTGGGCGCCGGGCGCCGGGCGTTCGTGCTGCGCTTCGTCCCCAGCGTCGAGCAGGCGGCCGCGGGCATCACGATCACCAGCATCCGCGAGAAGGCGGCCACCGTCGCCGAGGTGGTGAAGGTCGTCCCGCAGTCGGTCTCGGCCAGCGCGGGCGCGCCGCCCGGGCTGGCCTTCGCCTTGCTGTTGCTCGCCGACACGGAAGGCGCGGCGCTGGCCCAGGCGCTGGGTGTCGCCGGCGAGGCGCTCACGCCCGTGCTGGCGCTGGCCCCTGCCGCCGAGGATTCCGTGGCGGACCAGGAGATGAGCAGCGACGAGCAGCAGCGCCGCGGCGTGGTGCGGGTCGACGTGGCCCGCCTCGACGACGCGCTCGAGCGGCTGTCGGCGCTGGTGGTGACGCAGTTTCGCCTGGCGCGCACGCTGGCCGCGATGCGCGCCGCCGGCGCCGACGTCCGCGAGCTGTCCCACGTCGTCGCCGAGAACGGGCGGCAGCTGCGCGACCTGCGCGCCTCGATCATGCGCGCGCGGATGGTCTCCGTCGCCGAGCTGCTGGAGCGGATCCCCCTGCTGGTGCGGGGGCTCAGCCGGGCGACCGGCAAGGATGTCCGGCTGGTCATGGCCACCGGCAACGCCGAGCTGGACAAGGGCGTCGCCGAGCGGATCTTCCCCGCCGTCGTGCACCTGGTGCGCAACGCCGTCGACCACGCGATCGAGGCGCCGGCCGAACGGCGCGCCGCCGGGAAGCCGGAGGCCGGGCTGCTGACGGTCGCCTGCCACGAGCGGTCCGACAACCGGCTGGAGCTGACGGTCACCGACGACGGGCGCGGGGTGGACGCGGCCGCCGTCGCCGCGCCGGCCGGCGCGCCGCTTCCCGAGAGCGACGCCGCGCTGCTGGACCTGCTGGCCCGCCCCGGGCTGTCGACGAAAGCCACCGTCACGACGACCAGCGGGCGCGGCGTCGGCATGGACGTCGTCCGCCGCATAGCCGTCGAGGAGCTGCGCGGCGAGCTGTCGATGCGCACCACCCGCGGCCAGGGGACGACCTTCGCGCTGCGCATCCCGCTGAGCATCACGATCGTCGACGCGTTCTCGTTCCTGTGCGGCGGCCAGACCTTCGTCGTGCCCGTGGCGATGATCGAAGAGGTGCAAGAGCTGGAGCCGGGGCGCACCATCCGCGGCCCCGATCGCCGCCGCACGCCGCGCGGCGACCCAGACCGGCGGCGCGTGCCGCGCGCGACGGAGATGATGCAGCGCCGGGGCGAAGCGGTCCCGGTCGTCCGCCTGCACGACCTGCTGGGGCTGGACGCGATCGAGGTCGCGCGCCCCAAAGCCATCGTCGTGCGGCGCGAGGGCGCGCCGCTGGCCTTCGCGGTCGACCGCATGCTGGGCCAGCAAGAGATCGTCGTGCGCCCGCTGGAGGACCGCCTGGTCAAGGTGCAGGGCGTGTCGGGCACGACGGACCTGGGCGACGGCCGCCCCACCCTGGTGCTGGATCTGCTGGCCATCGGCGAGCAGCTGCTGGCCGCCTCGACGGAGGCGTCCGCGTGAGCGAGCTGCACGTGCTCTGCCGGATCGCCGACGTCGAGTACGTCGTGCCGGCCGCGGAGGTCATGCAGATGGAGTCGTTCACCGGGGCGACGCGCGTGCCGGGCGCGCGGCCCGACGTCGCGGGGCTGATGCAGATCCGCGGGCACGTGGTGCCGGTGGTCGACATGCGCGCCGTGTTCGGGCTGCCCACCATCCCACCCACGCTGGATTCGCGCGTGATCGTCATGAAGCGCGGCGAGCGCGTCGTCGGGCTGCTGGTCGACAGCGCGCGCGAGGTGCTGAAGATTCGCCCCGAGGAGTTCCAGCCGCCGCCCCCCGTGGTGTCGCATCAGACCGATGGGTTCGTGAAGGCGGTCGTGCAGACCGGAACGCGTTTCTTGATGTTGATCGATTTCGGCAAGGTCATCGGCGAGGAGTGAGCTCATGGCAATGAACAACAAACCGTCAGGAACGGCGCGCGCCGGACGCTTGGCCGGAGTCGAGGATCTGGTCACCAACGCGCGGCGCGCGGCCCGCGACCTGAGAGACTCCGCCACGCACGCGTCGTCGATCGCGGACGCGGCGACGCGCCTGGCGGCGGGCGGCAACGAACAGGCGGCAGCCGGCGAGCAGATCCGCGAGGCGCTGGAGTCGCTGGCGGCGGGGATCGAGCAGAGCGCCAGCTCGGTGCTGTCGCTGTCGCGGTCGCAGGCGAACGCGGCCGATTCGGCGCGCGAGCTCCAGCAGACGCAAGAGTCCGTCAGCGCCGGGCTGCGCGAGATCTCGTCGTCCGTGGGCGCCGTCAGGAAGGACGCGGAGTCATTGTCGGCGTCCGCCGAATCGACCGCCGCGGCCCTGGAGGAGACGGCCCGCTCGGTGAAGGGCGTCAGCACCAACGCCGAGGACCTGGCCGCCTCCAGCGAGGAGCTGCTGGCCGCCAGCAGCGAGAGCGCGGTGACCATCAAGGAGGTCGCCGAGCGCGGGCAGACCGCCGCCACCGCGATGGAGCAGATCACCAACACCATCGGCGCGATGGCCAAGGGGGTCGCGCGCCTGGCCGCCGAGGCCGAGGCCGTCGGCGGCCGCGTCAACGAGATGGCCGCCGCCGTCGCGTCGACGGCCGCCTCGGTCGAGCGAGTGTCGAAGGACGGCGCCGAGATGGCGACCGCCGTCGAGGAGACCTCGGCCACCGCCGAGCAGATGTCGCGGTCGGCCCGGGCCATCGCCGAGCAGGCCAAGGAGCTGGAGAGCGGCGGCATGAGCACCGCGACGACGCTGACCGAGCTGGCGGCGTCCGTCGAAGAGGTCGCCGCCATGACCGAGAAGAACGCGACGGTCATCGACGGCAACGTGACCAGCATCGAGCAGCTGACCCGGTCGGCGCACGCGACGTCCCGGGCCGCCGAGCAGATCAACACGCTGGCCGCCAGCAGCGCGGCGGCGTCCAGTCAGGCCGAGCAGGCCGCGCGCCGCATCGTTGAGCTGGTGTCGAACACGCGCCGCACGACCGAGCAGGTCAGCGCCACGGCCCGCGAGGGCGGGACCGTCGTCGGACGCTCGATCGCGGGCATGACGGCGATCCGGCAGGCCATGCAGGAGTCGTCGGCCGTCATCCGCGAGATGGGGAAGAAGTCCGAGGAGATCGGGGACATCGTCCAGACCATCAACCTGATCGCCGACCGAACGAACCTGCTGTCGCTGAACGCCAGCATCGAGGCGGCGCGCGCCGGAGAGCACGGCCGCGGCTTCGCGGTGGTCGCCGAGGAGATCCGGGCGCTGTCGGACCGGGCGGCGGCGGCCAGCGCCGACATCGCCAAGATCGTGCGCGGCCTGCAGGGCACGGCGCGCGAGGCGGTCACGGCGTCCAGCGACGGGCTGAAGGTCGCCGACGAGGGGAGCCGCCTGGCGGGCGACGCCGAGAAGGCGCTGGGGCAGATCCTGCAGGGCATCGAGGTCGTCAACGGCGGGGTCGCGGACATCGAGCGCGCCAGCGGCGAGCAGGCCCAGGCCGTGCAGTCGCTGGCCCAGAGCACCGGCCGCGTCAGCGAGGAGGGCAAGGCCATCGCGCGCATCGCCTCCGAGCAGGTGGGCGCCAGCCAGGACCTGAGCCAGGCCGCCGTCGAGATGCGGCGTATGGCCAAGCAGACCAAGGAAGCGACCGGCGAGCAGGCCCGCGCGATCCGCGCCGCCGTCAAGACCACGTCGCAGCTGGGGCAGTCGATCCAGAAGGTGTCGCGCGCCGCGGACGAGCAAGCCTCGGGCGCGGGACAGCTGGCCAAGGCGTCCGGGCGGATGCGGGCCGTCGCCCAGCAGACGGCGGCGGCCATGACCGAGCAGACGCGCGCGCTGGCCACGCTGAACACGCTGGGCAGCGACCTCGCGGCGGCCTCGAAGCGCATGGTGACCGGGCTGGCCGAGCAGTCGCGCGGGTCCGAGGAGGTCGCCGCGGTGATCGACGCGGCCAAGAAGGAGTCCGCGCAAACGGCGCGCGCCGTCGCCGAGCAGGCCCGCGCCATGGGGCAGATGGAGGTGGCCACGCGGCAGGTGTCGAAGCTGGCCGCGGAGGTCACGAAGGCCACCGGCGAGCAGGCCAAGGCGCTGGACGCGCTGGCGCGGCTGGGCGACGAGGTCCGCCGCATCGCCAAGCAGACGGCCCGCGCCGTCACCGAGCAGTCGGACGCGCTGATCAGCCTGTCGGGGACGGCGACCAAGCAGAACGCCGCGATCGGCGCCATCGCCCGCACGTCCGCCGAGCAGTCGACGGCCAGCGAACAGATCACCAAGGCCGTCACCGAGATGCGCTCGAACGTGCGCGAGATCCTGGGGGCGGTCGTGCAGCAGGCGAAGACGTCGGCGGCCGTGGCGGGCGACGTCGCGGCGGTGGCCGCCAGCATCGGGCAGATCAAGGCCGCCAACGTCCAGCAGGCCGAGCTCATCGACGGGCTCAGCGCGGATCTGGCCTCGCTGCAACCCGCGGAAAACGGCGTCTCCGCCGCGGACGAGGCATGACCCCGCCGGCCGCCCGCGCCCCCGCGCCGT
>CAZPUH010000106.1:0-6950 GCA_964589215.1 uncultured Myxococcales bacterium
CGCGCTGGGCACGGGGGGCCGCGCCGCTTCCGGCGGGCGCTCCGGCGCCCCCGGCCAGACCGGCGCCGCGGGGAGTGGTCAGACGGGAGCAGGCGGCAAGCCCGCCACGGGCGTCGGCGGGCAGACGGCGGCCGGTGGCCAGCCCGGGATCGGCGGTCAAACCGCCGCCGGTGGCCAGCCGGGTACCGGCGGTCAGGCCGGCGCCGGTGGCCAACCGGGCACCGGCGGGCAACCGGCCGCTGGAGGCCAAACCGGAACGGCCGGCAAGTCCGGCGCGGGCGGCGGCCCCGGCCAGACCTGCGCGCAGATCGAGAGCGCGTACGCGACCGCGCTCACCGACGCCAAGGCGTGCACGATCGGGGCCGGCATGCAGTGCCGACAGCTCGCGGACACCTCGATCGCGTGCCCCGGCTGCAAGGTTTACGTGAACGACACGACGGAGCTGGCGGCCTTGAAGGCTCAATGGACCAGCTCTGGATGCGCGCTCTCGCGCGGGGTCTGTCCGGCGATCGCCTGCGTCGTACCGTCACCCGCGTCGTGCCAGGCGATCGGCATGACACGTCCGCTCACCGACGGCACGTGCAGCAGCCCGCCCTACGGCGGCGGTCCGTTCGGCCCCTGAGCCCGGCTCAGGGTGCAGCGGGGGCGTCGCCGCTGGCGTCGCCCAGCTCGCAGATACCGGCGCCGCAGAACGCCTTCTGCGAGCAGCTGGGATCCGTCGAGACCTGCTCGGTGCAAGCCGTGTCGGCGCAGCGTTTCTTACGGTCCTTCTCGTAGGCGTCCTTTTCCTTCTTGGGAATCGCCCGCTGCTTGCCGCCCTGGCTGCAGGGACAGCATTCGTCCGTGACCAGCACGCAATCCTTGTCGGTCTTGCAGTCGGCCGTATCGGCCGCCGCCTTCTTGCTCTGGCGTGCCCGCTTGGCCTGCGCGACGAACGGAACACCGAACGACGCTCCCCCGAGCGCCGCCAGCACGACCCACAACCTGATCCGCGACGAGACTGAACGACTCATGCGCGGGATATATAGCGACGCCCGTCGCTCTTAACAACTCCTCGTCCTCGTCAGTTCGCCGGCGACGGCCCCGTCAGTCGCGCCGTCATCGCCACCACCTCCGCCGAGACCCGCTCGAGCCGCTGCCCCACGTCCCGCGTCTCCAGCAGCCGCTGGCGCAGCACGGGGTCCACGATCAACGCCGAGGCGACGCCGTCGACCAGCTCGGCCGGCGTCTCCTGCGCCGCGATCACCTGCCGCAAGAGCTCGCCCCCGTCGGGGATCGCGTCCGCGAGGCGCCCGATCAACGCCCGCAGGGTCTGGTCGGCGTCGCCGATCTCGGCCGGGTTCGCCACCGGAAAGTCGGGCAGCTCCGTGGCCGACACGAGCCGATACGGCCGGTCGGACACCAGCTCTTGGTCGATCTGCACGCGAGCGCGCCCGCGCACCACCAGGTTGAAGCGGCCGTCGGGCAGCTCGTGCGCCATCACGACCTCGCCCACGCCCGCGATCGGCAGGACCGCGGGCGCCTCCTCCTCGTCCGACGAGCCGGGCGCGATGAGCCCGATCGCCAGGCATCGCGAGCCGGTGAGGATGTCTCGGGTCATCACCCGGTAGCGCTCCTCGAAGATGTGCAGCGGCAGCAGCGCGTGCGGAAACAGCACCGCGTTCGGCAGCGGAAACAGCGGCACCCGCCGCAGCGTCGCGGCCAGCGACACGTCGGGCTCGCTCGAATCGGTGGTGACTTGCGGGGTATCAGCCAAAGACGTCCACGCAGGAACCGGTCAGCGCCAGGGGCGCGTACGCGGCCAGATAGAGGATGACGTTCGCGACATCGCCGGGGGACATGTCGGGTTTGGCACCCGGCATGCCCACGCGCAACATCTCAGTGTCGACGGAGCCCGGGCAGACCGCGTTTACGGCGATGCCGTCCTCCCGCACCTCCTCGGCCAGCGCCCGCGTCAACCCGACCACGCCGTGCTTGGCCGCGCAGTAGGCGGTCAGGTTCGCCGTCCCCTGCCGCCCCGAGATCGACGCGACGTTGATGACGCGTCCCGCGCGCCGCGCCCGCATCGCCGGCAAGAACCCGCGCGTCACCAGGAACGTGCCGCGCAGGTTGGCGTCCATCACGGCGTCCCAGGTCTGGATGGGCGTCTCGTCCAGGCGGCCCCGCGCGGCGATGCCGGCGTTGTTGACCAGCACGTCGGGCGGACCCAGCCGGTTCAGCACGTCCGCGACGAAGCGGTCCACGTCGGCCGCGTTGCCGACGTCGCAGGCGACCGTGTCACCGGTGGCGTGCCGCGCGCAGCCGGCCACGCGCGCGCCCGCCTCGGCCAGCAGGCGCGCCGCCGCCTGGCCGATCCCCTTCGACGCGCCGGTCACGACGGCGACCTTCCCCGCCAGCGCGCTCATGAACGGCCGGTCTCCAGCAGCCGGGCCTTGAGATCGGGGCGCTGGCGCATCTCGCCGGCGAAGGCGCTGGTGATGACCGCCGACTGGTCGTGCTTCTCGGCCGGCAGCGCCAGACAGAGCTGCTCGGCCTCCATCACGCAGCCGGCCCCGCGGGCGCCCAGGTGCTGGCACAGCGCCTCGGCGATCTGGTGGGTGGCGCGCTCTTGCAGGGTCAGGCGCTTCGTGAAGCAATCGACGAGCTCGGCCAGCCGCCCGAAGCCCGCCAGCTTGCCGTCCGGCATGTACGCGACGTGGGCGACGCCGCGGTACGGAAGCAGGTGGTGGGGGCACATCGCGTGAAAGCGCAGCCCCCGAACCACGACCACGTCCGGATCGGCCTCGCCCAGGACCGGATCGCCCAGGATGGCCGCCGGATCCATCTCGTACCCGGCCAGGAACTCAGCCCGCCACAGCTGGGCGACGCGGCGCCCGGTCTCACCCAGGTCCGGGTCCTGGGTGGGCTCGCGGCCCGCCGCCCGCAACAGGGCGTCCACCGCTGCGCGCAGCTCGGGCTCACCCGCCACGATACCCTCAGTCCAGGGTCTGGGGCGCCCGCGCGAACTCGGCGTCGACCGGCTGCCGCGCCGCGAAGCCGCCGTCGACCGGGTGCCAGTACTCGATCTTCTTCTCGCCGAAGCGCCAGCAGAGCAGGATCTCTTCGCCGAGGCGCCGCGACGGGAAGTCGACCAGGCCGGTCTCGACGTCCTTCACGTCGCCGCCCAGCGCCTTGATCCGCGCCAGCTGGTCCGACAGCGCCTCGTAGTAGCCCCGGAACAGCGCCTTGGCGCGCCGGATGTCGGGCGACCCGTCGTCGCTCTCGAGCAGCTCCTCGCGGCTCATGCGGACGTTGGCGCGTTCCAGCTTGGTCTCCAGCCCGCGCAGGCCGGCGCGCAGCTGCAGCACGTCGACGAAGATCCGCTCGAGGGTCGGAATCAGCGCGTCGACGTCGCCGACCGTGAAGTGCGTCCGAGGCATCGGGCTACCTTACATCAAGGGCGACCCTGCGGCGACAGGGGCGCGTCCGCCGCCGGGGCGTCGGTTTTGGCCAGGGGCGACGGGTAAAGGGGGGGCTTGCGGTTCCGCCCGGTCTGCCGCCGGATGTCGACGTCCGCCACCAGCAGCGATGGCGCGATGATCGTCGAGGGGATCCCCGAGAACCCGGCGCCGCCTTCCAGGTAATTCTGCACGACCGGCTCGGCGCCGACCGCCGTGATGTCCTTCAGCGACCGCGGCAGCAGGTTCTCGAGCAGCGCGCCGCGCACCAGCGTCTCCTTGCCGTGGTCCACGCGGTAGACGACCAGCGGGCGCACCGGCGGCGGTCCGTGGCCGCCCAGGCCGAACGACAGCAGCGACATCAGGTCGTCCCCCTCGCTGCCCGGCAGCGTGTCTTCGTCCAGCAGGCGCACGACGTAGGTCGTGATGCCGCCGGTCTTGGCGATCTTGCCCAGCTCGCCCAGCAGCGCCTCGCGCGACAGCGGGCGCGCGCCCGACACGACCAGCGTCCCCACGCGCGCCCGCGGCGAGGCGAAGCGCGGCGCGCGCGCGTGCCCGTTCGAGTGCGCGATCTCCCGCCGCGGCGTGCGCGACATCAGCAGGGACTTCAGCACCCCGTGCTCGATGACCTGGACGCGCTGGGCCGGCACGCCCTCGTCGTCGATCTTGTAGGCGCCGAAGAGGGGCGTGCCGCCGGGCCCCGCGGCCAGCGTCGGGTCGTCGACCGCGCTGACGATGGCCGCGGCGACCTTCTGCCCCAGCTTGCCGGCCAGCGCCGACTGGTCGTTGCCCTCGTCGCTGCCGGCCTGCGCGGTCTTGGGGGGCGGCGTGCCGGCGATCTGGTCGCCCAGCAGCTGCTTCGTCAGCTGCGTCGCCGCCAGCCCCTCGAACAGCACGGCGCCGGCCCCCGAGGTCGCCACGGGCGCGTGCCGCATGGCGACCAGCTCTTTCGCCATCGCGCGCACGGCCTTCTCCATCTGGGCCAGCGGCGGCAGGCCGCTGGGGGTCAGCGCCGTGAAGGGGACGAAGCTGCGCAGCTTCATCCCGTCCGGGGCCTGCGTGTCCGCGACGACGTCGATGCGGGTCGTGCGCTGATAGTCGTCGACGAACGATCCCTCGCTGGAGATGAACCGGCGGCGCACGATCGCGTAGGTCGCCGACACGCGCGAGGTCTGGATGTCGGGGAACTCCGTCAGCAGCGCCGACAGCTTGCGGGCCGTGTCGCGCAGCGTGTCGGGCTCGGCCTGGCCCGACGGGAACGGCACCTCCAGGTGGGCGGGCGGCTCCTTCGAGAAGTCGCCCACCGCCCCCTCCTCGTCGCCCGCGCCGGCCTGCCCGGCGGCGGCCGCGCGCTTGCGGGCCAGCGTCTCCAGCGCCGACTTGTACGCCTCGTCGGTGCGCAGCCACAGCTCGCGGCGCAGCGCCGCGTAGTCGTCCTCGAACGGGATCGTCTCGACGCGGGCGCCGCCCTCGAAGTTCGTGTTGTCGAAGCTGGGGTCGCCGACGCGCAGGTCAGTCCGCAGCACGCGCGCCCGGTAGCCGTGCGACACCGTCACCGCGCCCAGCGTCGCGTTCACGGTGGCCTGATCCAGATCCGACAGCGTGTAGGCGAGATAGTACGGCTTCGACTCGTCGCCGAGGTGCAGGTCGGCCATCGAGCGCGACAGCTCGTCCTGCAGCGCGCTTTTGACGGCGCCGTCGTTCTGGCGCACGGCGGTGGGGGGAGTCGCGTCGGTGGCGGCCGGCAGCGGCGCGCCGATCAGCAGCAGCGCCAGCGAGGCGACGGCGCGGCGGCGCATCACGGCGTCCCCTTGGCGCTGACCGCGGGGGCCGGCAGCACGGGCGGCTTGTCGTTCCCCTTGTCGCGCCGCTCAGTCTCGATCTGCTGCACCAGCAGGCTGGGGCTGGTCGCCGACACCGGCACGAAGCCCGACTCGGCGCCGCAGTATCCATTGAAGGTCTGGTAGTCGTCCGAGGCCGCCATGATCTTCGACAGCGCGGACAGCGGCGTGCCGACCAGGTCGACGCCGCGGACCAGCTCGTCCGGGCGGCCGTCGACATAGACGCGGTAAACGAGGATGGGCAGCACCTTGAACGCCTGCGGCCCGCCGCGCGCCGTGTTCGTGAACCCGCCCGAGATGTCCTTGAACGAGAGGCCGTAGAGCTTGCCCTGCCGCCGCGCCTCGTCGCGCAGCATCTGCCGCAGCTCGGCCGGCGAGACCACCCGGCTGGGTTCCACCACCAGGTTCCCCTGGCGCGAGACGACCGCCCGCCCCTCCTGCCGGCGGCCGTGCCCGTTCGAGACCGAGAAGCCGCGCGTGGGCGACCGGCTGAGCAAGAACCCCTTCAGCACGCCGTCCTCGACCAGCGAGGCCCGCTGCGCCTCGACCCCTTCGTCGTCGAACCGGTAAAAGCCGTTCAGGTCGACGCCGCCCAGCTGGTGCAGCGTGGGGTCGTCGAACACGGAGATGAAGGTCGGCATGATCGGCTGTCCGATCTTCTTGGCGAACGTCTGCCCTTCGTCCTCGCTCTTTTGCCGGTGCCCCTCGACGCGGTGGCCGAAGATCTCGTGGAAGAAGACGCCGGCGGCCTTGCCCTCCAGGATGGCCGGTCCGGCGTAGGGCTCGGCCAGCGGGGCGCGCCGGAGCGCCTTCAGGTCCGCGATGACGGCGTCGGCGGCGTTGTTCATGGCCTCCTCGCCGCCGAGGCCCTCCACGGTCTCGGCGTCGAAGCTCTCGAAGCGCTCCAGCTCCATGCCGTCCTCGGCGCGGGCGTCGGCCTCGATCAGCACGCGGACGTAGTTGCGCCCCGTCTGCACGGCCGTCCCTTCGGAGTTCAGCAGCCAGCGGTTCGCGCTGCTCGCCTGCAGCGTGACGTCGGAGTCCAAGATCTCGGCCTGCCCGCGAAAGCGCGACGACAGCCGGCGCAGGCGCTGCTCCCAGGCGGGCACGTCGACGGTCAGCGTCGCGCGCGGCCCGAAGTAGGTGATGGGCTTTTCGCGCGCGAAGTCGTCGGAGGGGTCGTCCTCGGCGACCTTCAGCGTGCGCTGGGTGCGGATCTTCACCAGCCGCTCGGCCGCCTGCTCGTAGCGGCGGTCGGTCTCGCTCCAGGCGACGGCGCGGATGGCCAGCGGATCGTCGGACAGCGGCAGCGGCACGGGGTGGCCGCTGATCTCCGACGAGAAATCGAAGTCGCTGGACCGGATGGCGTGCGTCGAGTCGAGCTTGTAGTCGCCCACGCGCACGTCGACGTCCAGGATGCGCGTCTGGCGGTCGGTCGACTGGACCAGGGCGCCGTAGCTGGCCATCACGTTCGTCTCGTGACGGTCGTGGACCTCGTAGCCGATGAAATAGGGCGGCGGTTTGCCGTGCGAGGAGAGCTCGCGCATCCCGCGCTGCAGCTCTTCCTGCAGGGCGGCCAGCCCCGGCGGCTTGGGCGCGCCGTTCTGCGACAGCGGGTCGACGCGCACGGCGGCGGGCGGCCGCGCGGGTTGGCCCGGCGTGCCGGCGCCCG
>CAZPUH010000107.1:0-3823 GCA_964589215.1 uncultured Myxococcales bacterium
GGGCTCGGCGCTGATCGGCGTCGGCGTGTGCGACGGTAGCGGCCAGTGCCGGCCGGGCCCGACGATGATCTGCGCCCCGTTCCAGTGCGACCCGAACAAGGGCGCCTGCTACGAGAGCTGCACCTCGCAGGCGCAGTGCTCCGACGGCCACGCGTGCGACGCCACCGGCAGCTGCGGCAAGCGCATGCCGGGCGCGAAGTGCGCCAAGAACGACGATTGCCTCTCCGGGTTCTGCGCGGACAACGTCTGCTGCAACTCGGCCTGCACGGGCGCCTGCGTGTCGTGCAACCTGCCGGACCGCGCCGGCGTCTGCTGGCCCATCGACATGGGCGCCGCGGACCCGCACAACGTCTGCAAGGACCACGGGTCGTCGACCTGCGGCCAGACCGGCCAGTGCGACGGCGTCGGCGGCTGCGCGATGTATGCGCTCGGCACGGTGTGCAGCGAGCCGACGTGCACGGGCGACAAGCTGAACACCTCCGCCATCTGCGACGGCTTGGGCTCGTGCAAGCCGCCCGGCCTGCAGACCTGCTTCCCGTTCAAGTGCGACGTCACGTCCTGCACCATCTTCTGCAACTCGGACTCGGACTGCGACACAGGCATCAGCTGCGTCGGCCACAGCTGTGGACCCAAGCAGGACGGGCAGGTTTGCAAGGCCGGCACGGAGTGCAAGTCGGGCAACTGCGTCGACGGCTACTGCTGTGAGAACTCCTGCACCGGCGCCTGCCGCAGCTGCGGCCTGCCGGGGTCTCAGGGCAAGTGCACCATGGTGTCGGCGGGCAACGCCGACCCGCGCACGACCTGCAAGGACATGGGCGCCGCCAGCTGCAACACGAACGGCAAGTGCGACGGGGCAGGCGCCTGCCAGCTGTACACGAAGAACACCGTGTGCAAGAGCGAGAGCTGCGCGTCCAACATCTACACTCCCATCTCGACCTGCGACGGCGCGGGCAAGTGCGTGACGCCCAACACCCTGGCGTGCGCGCCTTACGTCTGCAACGGCAGCAAGTGCTTCATCTCGTGCACGGCTGACACGCAGTGCCTGACGCCGAACCGCTGCTCGGCGAACTCGTGCGGGCCGTCCAGCAACGGGGCGACCTGCTCGTCCAACAGCCAGTGCAAGAGCGGGTTCTGCGCGCAGGGCGTCTGCTGCAACTCGGCCTGCAACGGCGCCTGCCAGGCCTGCAACCTGTCCGGCAGCCTCGGCGCGTGCACGAACGTGCCGACCGGCAGCTCGGATCCGGCCGGCATGTGCAAGGACCAGGGCGCAGCCAGCTGCGGCACGAACGGCAAGTGCCAGGCCGGCGCCTGCCAGAAATACGCGAACGGCACGACCTGCGCCGACGCCACCTGCCCCAGCGGAACGACGACGTTCACCGGCAAGTCCACCTGCGACGGCTCTGGCAAGTGCGTGAAGCCGGGCTCCAGCTCGTGCTCGCCGTTCCTGTGCGGCTCGGGGGCCTGCAAGGCCGCCTGCTCGAGCATCAGCGCCTGCTCGTCGCCCAACACCTGCGCGAACAGCTCGTGCGGGTTGAAGGACCCGGGACGGACCTGCTCGGCCGGCAGCGAGTGCAAGTCGGGCTTCTGCAGCCAGGGCGTCTGCTGCTCGACGAACTGCAACGGCACCTGCAAGTCGTGCAACGTGTCGGCGGCGCTCGCCGGCACGTGCAGCAACGTGCCCAGCGGCCAGCCGGATCCGACGAGCACCTGCAAGGACCAGGGGGCCGCGTCCTGCGGCACCACGGGCGTCTGCAACGGCTCGGGCGCTTGCCAGCTCTACTCGGCCGGCACCGTCTGCGTCGGTGCGAGCTGCCCGACGGGCTCGACGATGCGCACCAATGCCCGCACCTGCGACGGGAGCGGTGTGTGCAAGACGGCAACGACCAGCTCGTGTGGGCAGTTCTCGTGCAACGGCACCACGGACTGCAACACGACCTGCACCATGAGCTCGCAGTGCGCGACGGGCACCAGCTGCGATCCGATGACCAACAAGTGCGGAAAGTTTGTTTCGCAGGGTAACCCCTGCACGACAACCCTGGATTGTTTCAGCGGCCTCACTTGCCTGGACGGCATTTGCTGCGCGTCCTCGTCGTGTGGCACCTGCCAGGCCTGCAACGTCCCCGGAAGCCAGGGCACGTGCGCCAACATCCCGTCGGGCGGCGCCGAGTTGCACGGCAAGTGCCCCGTCTCGGCCAGCATGCCCTGCGGGAACACCGGCAACTGCACGGGCAACGGCACCTGCCAGCAAGCCGACACGAACACGTCGTGCGGGATGCAGATGTGCAGCGGATCGACCTTGACGCTGCCGGCCAACTGCAACGGCAACGGCAGCTGCGCGGTGGCGATGACGAAACCCTGCGACCCGTACGTCTGCGGCGGAAACGCCTGCAAGACCGTCTGCACGTCGGACAACGACTGCCTGTCGCCGAACACCTGCCAGGGAACCACCCCGAAGAGCTGCGGGTTGAAGCCGAACGGCACGGCCTGCAGCGGAACCACGGCAGCCGCGGCGAACGCTCAGTGCACCAGCGGCAACTGCGTCGACGGCGTCTGCTGCGGCGATGCGAGCTGCGGGGCCTGCAACAAGTGCAACGTCAGCGGCCACGAAGGCAGCTGCTGGGCGACGGGATCCGGCACGACCGACAGCCGCTGCGCCGCGACCACGCCGTGCGGCAGGACCACCTCTTGCGGCGGCGCCGGAGCAGCCGGCGGGGTCTGCCAGACGTCCACGGCGATGTGCGCCCCCGCCAAGTGCAGCGGATCCAACTTCATCCCGGCGGCCTTCTGTTCCGGCACCGGGACCACCTGTCCCTCACCGACACCGGTGGCGTGCGGGAACCTCGTTTGCGATGCCAGCAGCACCGCCGGTTGCCGAGCTTGCACTGGCAACAACGACTGCGGAACCAACGCGATCTGCCTCTCGTCTGGCATGTGCAAGAGCGGCGGCGGGTTCGGTGACTCTTGCGGCACCGGCGCGCCATGCGCGAGCGGAACCTGTGTCGACGGCGTCTGCTGCCATTCGGCCTCGTGCGGGACCTGCGAGACCTGCAACGGGTCGACGCCGGGAACCTGCACCGCCGTTTCGGCCGGCGATCCCGAGCCGCACAACCTGTGCGCGTCGAACGGCGAATGCGGCAACACCGGCAACTGCGCCGCCGGCAAGAAATGCCAGCAGGTCGCCTCCGGCACGGCGTGCGGAAAGCCTGCCTCCTGCTCGGGCGGAATGCAGACGAGCGCCCGGGCCTGCGACGGCAACGGCAACTGCCCGGACGCGACGGTGAAGAGCTGCGACCAGTACGTCTGCGGAGGGACGTCCTGCAAGACCATGTGCATGGGCGACATGGATTGCATCGGCGGCGACTACTGCGACAGTAACGGCAATTGCCAGACCAAGAAGGCGCTCGGCAAGACGTGCTCCGCGACCAGCGAGTGCGCCAGCGGCGTCTGCACCGACGAGCACGTCTGCTGCAGCACCGCGTGCGATTCAACCATGTGCCTGACCTGCAAGGACACGACGCCTGCGGGCATGTGCACGCCGGTCACGAGCGGCTCGTGCGCGTCTCCGCCACCGCCGCCGCCTCCGATGGACGCCGGCATGTCGATGTAGAGCTACAGGTCTTCCAGCGTCTCCAGCATCTCGGGGATGAAATGGGTGCGGAGCTCGATCAGCGACGGCTGGTCGAGCTCCGGTAAGCCGCGCACGAAGAAGGAATCGGGGCCGGCCAGCTCGCCCTCGACCGTGTCGTTCTCGAAGCTCAGCTCCTGAACGGGCGCCGCGTCCGCGGTGACCGCAACGGCCGGCGCACGCGGCCTGGCCGTCGCC
>CAZPUH010000108.1:0-5312 GCA_964589215.1 uncultured Myxococcales bacterium
GCGCGCCCGGCGGTCAGAGGGCCTTCTTGATCAGGTCTTCGATCTTCGCGCGGGGCACGGCGCCGACGACCTGACCGGCGACCTTGCCCTCTTTGAACACGAGCAGCGTCGGGATGCTGCGGATGTCGTACTGGGTGGCGACCTCGGGGTTCGAGTCGATGTCGCACTTCCCCACACGAACCTTCCCGTCGTACTCCTTGGCCAGGGCCTCGACGTGCGGCGCGATCGCGCGGCACGGGGAGCACCAGACGGCCCAAAAATCCACCAGCACCGGGAGCTTCGACCCCAGGATCTCGGTCTGGAAATTGGAGTCGGTCACCTCGACGATGTTCTCGCTTGCCATGCGCATGGCTTAGCACGGCCGCGGGACGGGTCCAAGCCTGGCCAATCCGCGCCGCAAGGCGTGGTAAATCTAGAGGGTGCCGACCTTGACTTGGGTGGACATCGGGGTCTACGCGCTGGCGGCCACGATCTACGTCGGCTACCTGCTGGGCCACTCGATCCGCCTTGGACCGCCGCAGCCCGAAGGGGGGGCGCCGGAGCCGTTGCGCTCGCCGTTCGTGGCGCGCGCGCTGCTGGCCGCCGCCGTGTCGATGCACTTCGCCGAGATCGGCTACCGCTGCATCCGCGGCATCAACCCCGTCTCGTCGACGCCGGAGGCCATCTCGCTGGTGGCGTTCCTCATCGCGGCCGGCTACCTCATCGCCTCGTTCCGCACCAACCTGGCGGCGGCGGGCGCCTTCGCGGTCCCGGCCGCGCTGGCGGCGCTGGTGATGGCGCGCGTCGTCCCCGCCGAAGAGGACGCCCCGCGCATGGGCTCGCTGGGGCGCGTACACATCCTGCTGGCCGTCGTCGGCGTGGCGGTCTTCGCGCTGGCGGCCGTGCTGGCGCTGCTCTACCTCTTCGAGGACCGCCAACTGAAACGCAAGCGCTTCGACCGCGTCGTCGGCCGCGGCACGCCGCTGGACACGCTGGACCGGCTGGCGCTGCGCTGCGTGTCGATCGGCTTTCCGATCTTCACCGTCGCCATCGTGACGGGCGCCATCTGGGTCGCGCGCCTCGGCCTCCTCCGGCAGGCGTTCGCGATGCGGCCCGAGTACGCGCTGGCGGTCGTGACCTGGGCGGCGTTCGGCGTGCTGCTGATCGCGCGCCTCGGCGCCGGATGGCGCGGGCGGCGCGCGGCCTGGCTGACCCTGGGCGGCTTCGGCGGCGCCATGCTGGTGCTGGCCGCCTACTTCCTGCGGCACGCGGCCTGAGATGGCCGGCGCTGGCATCGATCTCTTGGTCTTGGGCGTGTCCCACCGGACGGCGCCCGTCGCCGTGCGCGAGCGGCTGGCCATCGTCCCCGACGCCGTCGAGACGGTGCTGGGCGAGCTGACCGGGCTGCCGGCGGTCCGCGAGGCGACGCTGCTGTCGACCTGCAACCGCGTGGAGATCTACGCCGCCGTCACCGACGTCGACAGCGCCGTTGGCGCGCTGGGCGAGGCGCTGGCGCGGCGGGCGGGCGTCCCCGCGCTGGAGCTGGCGGCGCACCTTTACGAGTGGCGCGAGGCGGAGGCCGTGCATCACCTGTTTCGGGTGGCGTCCAGCCTCGACTCGCTGGTCATCGGGGAGCCGCAGATCCTGGGGCAGGTGAAGCAGGCGCACGAGGTCGCCGTCCGGCACGGGACGGCGGGCGCCACGCTGAACGCCTGTTTCCAGCGCGCCTTCCGGGTCGCGCGTCGCGTGCGGCGCGAGACCGAGATCGCGCGCAACCCGGTCTCGGTCAGCTCGGTCGCGATCGAGCTGGAGAGGATGGTGTTCGGCGACTTCGGCGGCCGGCACGTGCTGGTCGTCGGCGCCGGCAAGATGTCCGAGCTCGCGGCGCGCACGCTGCGTACTCACGGCGCCACGCTGACGGTCGTGAACCGGACGCGCAGCCGCGCCGACGAGCTGGCGGCGCGGTTCGGGGCGGGGGCGCGCGACTGGAACGACCTGCCGGCGGCGTTGATCGAGGCGGACATCGTGATCGCGTCGACGGGCGCTCAGCGCCCGGTGCTGACGCTGCCGATCGTCAAGCAGGCGCAAAAGGCGCGGCGCGGCCGGCCGCTGTTCATGCTGGACATCGCCGTCCCGCGCGACGTCGAGCCGGAGGTCGCCAGCCTGAACGGCATCTATCTGGCCGACATCGACGACCTGCAGAAGGTCGCCGCCGAGCACCGCGAAGGGCGCGAGAGCGAGGCCGCCGAGGCCGAGGCGATGGTCCGGCAAGAGCTGGACCGGTTTCTGAAGGCCTGGCGCGGCCGGCAGCTCGCCCCGACCGTGACCGCCTTGCGCGCGCACGTGTTGGGGCTGGCGCAGGCCGAGGCGCAGCGGGCCGCGGCGGCGATGCCCGGGCTGGGCGAGCGGGAGCGCCGCGCGCTGGCCGACCTGGCCGACAGCATCGCCAAGAAGCTGCTTCACGCGCCGCAGATGGCGTTGCGGCAGGACGACGGCGAGGAGTCGATCTCGATGGTGACCGCGGTGCAAAGGTTGTTCGCGCTGCAGGTCGCCGCCCCGGCGCCGCTGGACGCGGACCCCGAACCGGCGGCCGCGCCCAAGCCCGACATCGTCGGCGACAAGAAGGCGGCCGGCCAATGAGCGAGACGGTGGTCCTCGGCACGCGCGGCAGCGCGCTGGCGCTCTGGCAGGCGCGGGAGGTCGCGCGCCTGCTGCGCGCCGCGCACCCCGGCCTGGAGGTGCGCGAGCAGATCATCGTGACGACCGGCGACCGCAGCCAGTCGGGGAAACCGGCGCTCCTGGAAGGGAAGGGCGCTTGGGTCGCGGAGATCGAGGCGGCGCTGCGGGAGGGGACGATCGATCTCGCCGTCCACAGCCTCAAGGACGTTCCGGCCACGCTGGCCGAGGGCCTGGCGCTGGTGGCGATCCCGCCGCGCGCGGACCCGCGCGACGCGCTCGTGAGCCGCTCGGGCGCGGGCATCGACGGCTTGCCGCCGGGCAGCCGCGTGGGGACGTCCAGCCTGCGGCGCGTCTGCCAGCTGCGCGCGGCGCGCCGCGACCTGCAGATCGACATCCTGCGGGGCAACGTCGACACGCGGCTGCGGAAGGTCAGCGAGGGCGTGGTGGACGCCGCGGTGCTGGCCTGCGCCGGGCTGGACCGGCTCGGGTTCTCGGATCGGATCGCCGAGCGCGTCTCCGTCGCGCGGATGCTGCCGGCCATCGGGCAGGGCGCGCTGGCCATCGAGGCTCGCCGCGACGACGCCCGCGTGGTGGCGGTGTGTCGCGTCCTCGCGGACGCCGGGGCCGAAGCGACGGTCGCGGCCGAGCGGGCCTTGCTGGCGGCGCTGGGCGTGGGCTGCCGGACGCCGGTGGCTGGCCACGCCACGCTGGACGGCGACCGGCTGACGATTTCCGGACTGGTCGGACGGCCCGACGCGAGCGAGATGCTGACCGAGACCGTGACCGGGTCCGCGACCGACGCAGCCGCGCTGGGCAGTGAGCTGGGGCGCCGGTTACTGGCTGCCGGCGCGGGGCGCATCCTGGCCGAGCTCGAAAACCGCCCCGCGTAAGTTGCTGATTTTATTGGGCCGCGGTCGGGGTTGCTTGACCGGACCGGCCAGCGGAGCTATCTGCAACGGCTCACGATGACGGGTCTTTCCACGCGCAACCCTGGGCCGGATCGTCCGATGAGCCCTTGGGTGAGTGCGAGCGCAGACCTCGAAAATGGGCTGGTGACGCCCGCCGACGCCGATTTTCCGGAGGCCCTGCGCGACGTTCGGCCGGCGGTGAAGACGCTCTGGTTCCGCGGCGAGCTGCCGCGCCCGGACGAGCCGGCCGTGGCGATCGTCGGGGCCCGCGCGGCTCGTCTGCCCGCCTGCGCGATGGCGGCCGAGCTCGCCGCCGTGGCGGCCCGCGCCGGGTTCGCCGTGGTCTCGGGTGGGGCGCTGGGCATCGACGGCGCCGCGCACGCCGGCGCGCTGGACGCCGGCGGGCGAACCTTTGCGGTGCTGGGCTGCGGGGTCGACGTCGTCTATCCCGATCGCCACGCGGGTCTCTTCCAGAGGATCGCCCGCGGTGGCGGGCTTCTGTCCGACTTTCCGCCGGGCACGCAGGCGCACCGCCGCCACTTTCCTTCCCGCAACCGCCTCGTCGCCGGTCTCGGGCGCGCGCTTCTGGTCGTCGAGGCGTGGCAGCGTTCGGGCGCGCTCATCACGGCGCGGCTGGCCAGGCAGCTGGGCCGACCGCTCTACGCGGTTCCCGGCAGCGCCGGAACCGACGCGCTGCTCGCAGCCGGAAAAGCTCAAGCGGTCCGGGACGGCGCCGATTGGTTGGCCGTGCTGACCGGTCAGCCCCGGCCGCTTCCCGCCCCGCCGGCCGAGCTGGCGGCGCTCATCGCCGCTGTGCGGGGCGGCGCCGCGGCGTCCCAGGTGGCCCGCCAGCTGGCGGTTCCGCTGCCGGTCGCGCTGGCACTTTTATCGGAGGCCGAGCTCTCGGGATGGATCCTGAGGGGGCCGGGCGGCGTCTACACGTCTACAGAGGTTACCCTTGCCAGTTAAGAAGAAGGCTGACGCAACCGCCACGGCGCCCGAGACGCCGGACGAGACCGTGACCAAGGCGGTCGCGGCCAAGCCCAAGCGCCCAGCGGCCGCGGCCAAACCCAAGGCGACGCAGCCCAAGGCGAAGGTCCAGCCGAAGAGCAAGCCGGCCAAGACCCTGAAGAAGGCGGCGGGCGCTGACCTCGAGCTGGTCGAAGACGTCGAAGACGTCGAAGCAGCGGACGGCGAGGCCGCCCCGGCCAAGAAGACCCGGGCGAAGGGGCGCAGCGGCGCGCTGGTGATCGTCGAGTCGCCGGCCAAGGCCAAGACCATCAAGAAGTACCTGGGGGCCGGCTACGTCGTGAAGGCGTCCGTCGGCCACGTGAAGGACCTCCCCAAGAAGAAGATGGGGATCGACATCGAGAAGGGCTTCCAGCCCGAGTACGTCGTCATCGACGGCAAGAAGAAGGTCCTCAGCGAGATCAAAGAGGCGGCCAAGCACGCCGAGAAGGTGTTCCTGGCGCCCGACCCCGATCGCGAGGGGGAGGCCATCGCCTGGCACATCGCCGAAGAGGTGCGCGACTCCAACGACAACATCCAGCGCGTGCTCTTCAACGAGATCACGAAGAAGGCCATCCAAGAGGCGATCGGCAAGCCGCTGGAGCTGGACGCCAAGAAGTTCGAGTCGCAGCAGGCGCGTCGCATCCTGGACCGGCTGGTCGGCTACCAGATCAGCCCCGTGCTGTGGACCAAGGTGAAGCGCGGGCTGTCGGCCGGCCGCGTGCAGTCGGTCGCCGT
>CAZPUH010000109.1:0-8480 GCA_964589215.1 uncultured Myxococcales bacterium
GAGGTCCGCCAGCCAGACCGGCTCGCCGCCGCCGATGCTGACGACCGACGGGACGCCGCGCGCCCGCGCGAGCGCCGCGACGAGCAGCGCCGTGCGGTCGGCCCAGAAGGCGTGCAGGACGTCGAACGGCCCCGCCGCCCGCGTCCAGCGCCAGAGCGCGCGCGCCAGCGCCGCCGCCGGCTCGCCCCCCGGCCTCTGCGTCACCTCGACGCCCGCGACCCGATACCGACCTGCGCCGCCCCGCCCCGCCGCCGCGAAGACCCGCACGTCGTGGCGGCGGGCCAGCGCCTCCGACAGCCCCAGCAGCGCGGGGATCACGCCCTGCCGCCCGCCCGGATCGAAGCCGCCCGGGACCACCAGCCCCACCCTCATGCGGGCGTCCGCGCGGAAGCGGTGGAGTAGACTCCGGCGGCGGCATGATCGACATCAGCGTCGTCATCCCCACGTGCAACCGGCGGGCGCGGCTGCTGTCGCTGCTCGGCGACCTGCGCCGGTCGACGCTGCAGCCGCGCGAGGTGCTGGTCGTCGACGCCAGCGACGACCCGCTGCCGCACGGCGAGCTGGCGGCGTTCGGCGATCGCGTGCGCCTGCTGCGCGCCGAAAAGTCGGTCTGCGCCCAGCGCAACCGCGGCATCCGCGAGGCGCGCGGCGAATGGATCTTCCTGTGCGACGACGACATCCAGGTCCCGCCCGACTACCTGGCGCAACTGGCCGCGCACGCCGGCGCGCACCCGGCGGCCGGCGCCCTGTCGGGGCTGGTGCTGGAACAGGTGGGCGGGCGCTGGACCGGCCAGCACCCGACGACGTCCGCGCTGGCGCTGCTGTGGACGCGCGTGTTTCAGCTGGGCCTCTGGGGCGAGATCCATTGCCACGGCCTGGTGGGCGACCTGCTGGCCGCGCACTATCGCAGCCGCGGGAATCACATATCAAGGGCGGGCTGGCCGGTGCTCACCGATTTCAGCGCGCCGTTCTTTCGAACGCCCGTGTACGCGCTGGGCGCCTCGCTGGTGCGGCGGGACTGGCTGCTCGCCTCGCCGTTCGACGAGCGGCTGGATCGCCGCGGGTACGGCGACAACTACGGCGTGGCGATCGGCTTCCCGCCCGAGGGGATCCACGTCGTCACGTCGGCCGCCGTCCGCCACCACAAGGAGCCCGCCGACCGGCCGCCGCCCGACGTCGCCTACGCGGCGCGCGTGCTGGCGCTGGACCTGTTCCTGGGCTCGTGGCGCGGGCGCGTGCCGGCCAGCCGCCGCCACCTGGCCTGGTCGCTGGTCGGGCACGTGCTGCTGCACGCCGGCACGCGCAACCGCGCCATGTGCCGGGCCAGCCTGCGCACGCTGTCCGCCGTCGTCCGCGGCCGCAATCCTTACCAGCCCCGGGCCGCGACATGACCGCGGGCGCCGTCCTGCTGATCAACCCGCGCATGGGGACGCCGCGCAACGCGGGGCTGCCGCTCTCGATCCTGCACCTGGCGGCCGTGCTGGAGGGGCGCCGCCCCTGGTCGATCCTGGACGGCAACCTGGGCCTGGACGTCGCGCGCGCCGCGCTCGATCGCCTCGCGGCGCGCCCGCACGCGCTGGTCGGCGTGACGGTCATGCCCGGACCGCAGGTGCAGCCGGCCATCGCGATCTCGCGGGCCATCCGCCGGGCGTTCCCCGCCGTGCCGATCGTCTGGGGCGGGTATTTTCCGACGCTGTACCCGGACGCGGCGCTCAACGCGCCGTACGTCGACTACGTCGTGCGCGGCCAGGGCGAGGCGACGCTGGCCGAGCTGCTCGATCGCGTCGACGACGGCGCCGGCGTGCGCGACGTCGCCGGTCTCAGCTGGAAGGACGGCGGGTCGATCGTGCACAACCCCGACCGCGCGGTGATCTCGCCGGACAGGCTGCCGCGCGTGCCGTACGAAGCAGTCACCGACATCGAGGCCTACCTGCGTCCCAGCTTCCTCGGGTCGCGCACGGCCGTCTACCAGTCGGCGCTGGGCTGCCGGTTCAAGTGCGAGTTCTGCGGCGTCGTGTCGATGTGGAACGGCAAGACCGTGCTGGAGGCGCCCGAGCGGCTGCGGCTGTCGCTGGGGATGCTGCGCGATCGCTGGGGCGCCGACGCCGTCCACTTCTTCGACCACAACTTCTTCGACCGCGAAGAGACGTCGGTGCCGATGCTGGACGTGCTGGGGTCGCTGCAGATGCCCTGGTGGTGCTACGCGCGCGCCGACACGCTGGCCGGTTTCAGCGCGGCGACCTGGCAGAAGATCCGCAAGAGCCGCCTGCGCATGGCGTACATCGGCGCCGAGGCCGCCAGCGACGAGGCGCTCAAGCGCATGCGCAAGGGGTCGCGCGTCGAGCACACCTTCGAGGTGGCGCGCCGCTGCCGCGAGCACGGCGTGGTCCCCGAGTTCTCGTTCGTGCTGGGCGGCCCCGACGACGCGGAGGGCGACATCGAGCAGACGTTCGAGCTCATTCGCCGCCTGAAGACGCTGCACCCCGAGGCCGAGATCGTCCTCTACTTCTACAGCCCCACGCCGCAGCGCCGGAACGCGCCCGCCGCGGACGGGAGCGCGCCGCGCCTGCCGGTCTTGCAGCGCTACGGCCCGGCCGGGCCCGCGCTGCCGGCGACCCCCGAGGAGTGGACCGAGCCGCAGTGGGTCCGCTGGGTCTGCCACCAGGACGCCCCCTGGCTGACGCCGCGGATCCGCCGCCGCGTCGACGACTTCGCGCGCGTGCTGGCCTGCCGCTTTCCGACCATCCAGGACGCGCGCATCTCGCGCGCCGGCCGATCGGTCCTGCGCAACCTGGCGCGCTGGCGGTACGCGACCCGCCGCTACGACAACCCGTGGGAGCTGCGCCTCGCGCGCCGGTTCATCCGGCTGCGCGAGCCGCAGATCGAGAGCCTGTGACTACCCGTTCGCCTTCGCGAAGGTGCCCATGAAGTCCGCCAGCGCCTTGCAGCCGGCGACCGGCATGGCGTTGTAAATCGAGGCGCGGATGCCGCCCACGGTGCGGTAGCCCTTCAGCGCCACCATGCCATTCTTGGCCGCCTCCTTGACGAACTTGTCCGTGACTTCCTCGCTGGGCAGCGTGAACGTCACGTTCATGTGGCTGCGCGCCGACTTGTCGGCGACCGTCCCCTTGTAGTAGCCGCCCGAGTCGTCGATGGCGTCGTAGATCAGCGCCGCCTTCTCGGTGTTGCGCTTCTCGATGGCGGCCAGGCCCCCCTGCGCGTCGAGCCAGCGGAACGTCTCGAGCAGGAAGTAGACGCCGAACGTGGGCGGCGTGTTGAGGCAGCTCTTCGCCTCGGCGATGGCCTTGAAGTTGAAGATCTTGGGGACGCTCTTGCCGATGCGCTCGTAGAGATCCTTGCGCACGATCGTCAGCACGACGCCCGCCGGTCCCAGGTTCTTCTGGGCGCCCGCGTAGATCAGCGCCGTCCGCGACACGGGGTGCGGGCGGGACATCATCTCCGAGCTCGCGTCGACGACCAGCGTCGGGTGCTCGGGCCACTCGGCCAGGCGATGGCCGTGCACGGTCTCGTTCGAGCAGACGTGCAGGTAAGCGGCGTTCGGGTCGGCCTTCCAGCCCGTCGGCGGCCGGTCGAAGTTCGTGCTCTCGCTGGTGGCGATGACGCGAATCTTCTCGCCGTAGGCGTCGCGCGCCGCGCCGGCGGCCTTCTTGGACCACTCGCCGCCGACGACGTAGTCGGCCGGGCCCGACAGGAAGTTCATCGGGATGGTGCTGAACAGCTGCGTGGCGCCGCCCTGCAGGAACAGGATGTCGTGCGTGTCGGGGACCGACAGCAGCTTCTTGCAGCGGTCGATGGCCTCGTCCAGGACACCGTCGAACTCCTTGCCGCGGTGGCTGCACTCGGCGATGCCGAACCCCTTGCCCTGAAAGTCGACCAGCGCCTTGGCGGACGCTTCCAGTACCTCGGTCGGCAGCATGGCCGGCCCTGCGCTGAAGTTGAACACGCGGTTGCTCATGCCACGGTGCTACCGCTAACCGCGCCGGACTTCAACGGCTATCCGTGCGCGCCGGCCGGTTGGCTCATCCGACGCGGCGCCGGTGTGCGCCACCGGTGTACAGTCGGCGCCGTGACGTCTCTGCAAGGACGGCTGCGGCGGCGGCTGGGGCGGGCCGCCTTGCGGGCGCAGTTCCTGCTGCTGCAGCGGCACCGCCACCGCCGCCTGGTGCTGGAAGAGATCGCCGGGATCTCCCTGGTGGTGCTGCCGGACGTCTTTCACCCGGGCCTCTTCTTCTCGTCGAAGCTGCTGGCCGAGGTGCTGGCGGCCGAACCGCTGGACGGCCAGCGCGTGCTGGAGGTGGGGACCGGCACCGGCTTCCTCGCGCTGGTGGCCGCACGCCGGGCGGCGCGCGCCGTGGGGACCGACATCAACCCCGAAGCTGTCCGCGCGCTCAAGATCAACGCGCTCTTGAACCGGCTCGAGGACCGGGCGGAGGCGCGCCAGGGCGATCTCTTCGCGCCGGTCGCGGGCGAGCGTTTCGACCTGATCCTCTTCAACCCGCCCTACTTCTCGCCGTCCGCGGCCGGCCCGCCGGCGGACCCCTGGGAGTACGCCTGGCGCGACGTCGGCGGCGTGCGCGCGCGGTTCGTCGCCGAGGCCGCCCGGCACCTGACGCCCGGCGGCCGCCTGCTGATCTGCGACTCCGACGTGGCCGTCGATCGCATGGACCAGGCTCTGGCCGCCGCCGGCTTCCGCGTGCGCCCCCTGCGCGCGCGGACGATCGTGTCGGGCGAGGTGCTGACCGTGTTCGTCGCCGAGCCTGCTCAGCGCAGCCGCTGAACCAGCTCCGCGTGCGGCGCGGGGATGATCTCGGTGCCGATCAGCAGCGGCGCGTCCAGCACGGCGACGGCCGCGTCGACGCCCGCCTCGATCTCGGCCAGCGGGCCGGTGATCGTGAAGAAGGCCTTGCCGCCGATCCCGCGCGCCAGCTGCAGCTCGAACAGCTCGACGGCCGCCGCCTTGGCCGCGGCGTCGGCGCCCCGCAGCGTCGCGGCGACGGTCGTCGTCTCGACGATCGCCAGCGAATCGGCGGTCGGCCGCCGTGTCTCGTGTGCCAGCGCGGGCCACAGCGACGGGTGCGCGTGGGGCAGGAACAGCCGATCGATGGCCCGGTCGCCGGCGACGTCGACGCCGGCCCGGAACGCTTCGTCGACGGAGGCGACGTCGCCCGCCACCAGCACCAGGAACTTGCCGGGGCTCACGAACTCGGCCCGCAGCAGCGCGACGGGCGCCCGCTTCAGCATGGCGTCGGCCACCACGTGACCGCGCGCGATGGACGCCAGCTCGACCAGCCCCAGCGCGTCCGCCATCACACGATCCGGAAGTATTCCTTCAACGTGCAGCGCCGCTCGCGGGTGAAGTTGCGCACCGTGGTCAGACCTTCGCCCGTCGGCGAGGCGATCGTGAACGAGGTGTGCCCCTCGCCCCCCAGCCCCAGCCCGGCCAGGTTCGAGGCGTTCTTCACGAAGATCGACGTGTTGATGGTGCGGGCCATCGCGTGCAGGTTGGCGATGTTCCGCGAGTACATGACCGCCGTGTGGCAGAACCCGTGCTCGACGCGCTTGGCGGTGGCGATGGCGGTGGCCGCATCGCCCACGCGCACCAGCGGCAGCACCGGCATCAGCAGCTCCAGCTGCACGAACGGGTGCTTCTCGTCGACGTCCGCGACCAGCAGCCGCAGGTCGTCGCCCGCCGTGACGCCGATCTGCCGCGCGATGAGGCCGGCGTTCTTGCCGACGAAGTCCTTGTTGGCGTGGACGCCCCCGCCCGAGGCCGGATACAGCACGACCTTCTCCAGCGCCTTGAGCTGCCGGTCGTTCAGCACCAGGCAAGCGTGGCGCCCCAGCCGCTCCAGCAGGTCGTCGGCGATCGAATCGACGGCGACGATCTCTTTTTCCGCCGTGCAGAGGATGTTGTTGTCGACGGAGGCCCCCTCGACGATGCCGGCGGCCGCGGTCTCCAGGTCGGCCGTCTCGTCGACGACGGCCGGCGGGTTGCCCGGCCCGGCGGCGATCACCTTCTTGCCGCTGGCCATGGCGGCCTTGACCACCCCCGGACCGCCCGTGACGACCACCAGCCGCACGCCCGGGTGCGCCATCAGCGCGTTGGCGCTCTCGATGGTCGGCCGCTCGACGCAGGTGAGCATCGGCTCCGGCCCGCCCGCGGCCGCGATCGCCTCGTTCAACAGGTGCACCAGGTAAGCCGACGTGCGCGCCGCGTAGGGGTGCGCGTTGAACACGACCGCGTTCCCCCCGGCCAGCATGCCGATCCCGTTGTT
Source organism: uncultured Myxococcales bacterium (assembly GCA_964589215.1). Classification (GTDB taxonomy): domain Bacteria; phylum Myxococcota_A; class Polyangia; order Fen-1088; family Fen-1088; genus JADGRB01. Next base: position 6,297 of record CAZPUH010000109.1, read on the forward strand.
GATGATCGTCTCCGTCGGGTTGGTCGTCGGCGTGATGGCGCCGATGACCCCGTAGCTGGCGCGCTCGACGACGGTCAGCCCGTCGTCGCCCGACCAGGCGATGGGGGCCAGCCCCTCGGTCCCAGGCGTCTTGTCGATGGCCAGCCGGTTCTTCTTCTGCTTGTCCTCGACGCGGCCGTAGCCGGTCTCTTGCACCGCCAGCCGGGCCAGCTCGTCGACGTGCGCGCGGGCGCAGGCGCGCATGGCCTCGATCCAGCGCTTGCGCGTCTCCAGCGGAGCCGCCTCGTTCTGTTCGTGGCCGCGGCGCGCGGCCTTGACGGCGCTGTCGACGTCGGGGAACACGCCGCGCCGGCCGCGCGGCACATCGACGTCGCGCCGGCGGTGCGCGGCGGGCGCCGGGGAATCCGAGACCGTGGGCGTCGAGCGGACGGCCTCCAGCGGCGTCTCCGGGACGGCGCCCACGCGCGCCAGCACCCGATCGACGATCTCCTGAATCCGCGCCTCGTCCATCCGCGCTGGACGTTACCGCGAATTTCGATCAGGGTCAGGTCATGTCCGCCGGGGACATCGAGGACGTCGGCCGCACCCTGGAAGCCCTGCTGGCCCACGCGCGGGCGCTGGTCGGCGTCGAGCTGGGCGATCTCGCCGACGCGCTGGGCCTGCCCGTCCCCGTCGGCCGTGTCCGCACCAAGGGGTGGTCGGGCCAGGTCATCGAGCACGAATTGGGTGTGGCCGTGGGCGGCACGCGCGGCCCCGACTTCGCGGCGCTGGGCATCGAGCTGAAAACGGTGCCCGTCCGCCCGTACACGCTGGAGCCGCTGGAATCCACGGCCGTCTGCCAGATCGATCCGGTCGCCATCGCCGGCGAGTCGTGGGATTCCAGCTACGTCCGCCTCAAGCTGGCCCGCGTGCTGTTCGTGGCGCTGGCCGTCCCCGAGGGCGCCCGCTCGGTCGGCGAGCGCCAGGTGGCCGCGGTGCGCCTCTGGTCGCCCGACGCCGCCGAGGAGGCCGCCCTGCGCGCCGACTTCGAGCTGTTCGTGCGCGAGTACTACCGGCGCGGCCGCGCCGCCGAGATCACGGGACACCTGGGCGCCGTGCTGCAGGTGCGCCCGAAGGGGCGCGACGCGGACGACACGCGCGACGCCTACGACGCCCAGGGGCGCCCCACCCGCGTCGGCAAGCACGGCTTCTACCTGCGTCCGGCCTTCGTCGCGCGCCTGCTCGCCGGGTGAGCGGCCCTCACTCCTTGCTGAGCACCGCCGTCGTCGCGCGGCTGTCGCCGTCGACCGGCGTGCCGACCGCGCGCGGCCGGTCCGAAAAGATCGCCGTCACGACGACCTTGCCTGCGCCGGGGGCGATCGTCTCCATGGCGGGCAGCGCCTCACCGGGCAGCACCTGCGGCGTCGTGGTCGCGCCCGCGGCCGGAAAGATCGTCCGCGGCGCCGCGCTGCCGTCGCGGAAGCGCACCTCCAGGTAGGCCGGCCCGTCGGCGCGCACCTTGAACTCCAGGACGTCGCCCGCGCGCAGCGCCGTCTGCGGGGCCGCCGCCGCGACCTCCGCGCCGCGACGGTAGCGGATCAGCAACCCGGCCGACTTGGCCAGCGACGCGCCGCGCTTGCCCGTGTACGGGTTGGTCGCCGGATCGGGCACGTGCGGCCGCGCGACCAGCACGGCCAGGCCGTACGAACCCACCAGGATCGCCGTCAAGATGAGGGCCCGGCGCCCCCAGCGCGGACCGGTGCCGCTCACCCCGGCGTTTTGCCGTCGGCCCGGCCCAGCGGCAGGACCTCGTCGACGTTGACGTGCGGCCGCGGAATGACGTGCACGGCGACCATCTCGCCGATGCGCTCGGCGGCGCGCTGCCCAGCCTCGGTGGCGGCCTTCACCGCCGCCACGTCACCGCGCACGATGGCCGTCACGAACCCACCGCCGGTCTTCTCGTAGCCGATGAGCTCGACCTTGGCCGCCTTCACCATGGCGTCGGCCGCCTCGACCATCGCCACGAATCCCTTGGTTTCAATCATTCCGAGCGCGTCTGCCATGACCGGCCTTTCGCAGTGAGCAATGTGGATATCACTTGTCGACGAACTTTTCGCCGGCGCGGCCGGCCAGACCTTCGATCGCGGCGATGGCGGCGCCGGCGGCGGCGTCGATCTCCGCCTCGGGCCCCGACAGCCACAGCCG
>CAZPUH010000110.1:0-7715 GCA_964589215.1 uncultured Myxococcales bacterium
CACGCTGGAGGCCGCGCGGGCGCAGGCCCACGCCGTCGAGACCACGGTCCTGGCCGACGTCGAGGACGCGCTGGCCGAGGTGAAGGCCGAGGCCCGGCAGACCGAGCTGCACCACCACCTGATCCCACTGTCCCGTCAAGCGGTGGCCAGCGCCATGGGCTCGTACGCGGCGGGGCGCGGCAGCTTCGCGGCCGTGCTGGATGCGCAGCGGGACCTGCAGATGCACGCGCTGGATCTGGCGATGCACCTGGCTTCGTACGCGCGACACCTGGCGGACCTGGAGCGCGCCGTCGGCGGGGACGTGGGGCTGGTGCGCGCGGCAGAATCCGGAACCCGGATCTCGCACGAGGCGACGCCGTGAAGTCGGCGGTGAATGTCGCGCGCGCGTATCTGCTGCTGGCGCTGACGCTCACGGCGGCGCCGTCCTGGGCGGCGGGGCGCACGGCGCGGGTGGGGGACCTCACCGTGACGGTCACGCCGGCGCCCGACCCGCCGCGCGCCGGCGAGAACCGGCTGGAGCTGGCGCTGGCCGACCCGACCGGCGCGCCCGTCGACGGAGCGAAGCTGGCGTTCGTGTGGGACATGCCCGCCATGGGCGCGATGCCCGAGATGCGGGGGCGCGGCGCGGTGCAGGCCGCGGGGAGAGGCCGCTACGTCGTCAGCTACCCACTGTCCATGGACGGCGACTGGTTCTTGACCCTGTCGATCGAGGCGCCCGGGCGGCCGGCGCGCGAGCTGAAGATGAAGGTCGCGACGGGAAGGTCGGGCATCGCGATCGAGGAGAACGAGCCGAGCACGGCGAACGCGATCGTCGTCTCGCCGGCGCGCCAGCAGCTGATCGGCGTCACGTTCGCCACCGTCGCGCTGCGGCCGCTGGCGACGACGCTGCGGGCCGCCGGACGCGTCGAGGTCGACGAGCGCAACCTGGCCGAGGTGACGCTGAAGTACGAGGCTTTCGTCCAGAAGCTGTTCGTCGCCGAGACCGGCAAGTCCGTACGGCGTGGGCAGCCGCTGGCCGTCCTCTACAGCCCGGACCTTCTGTCGGCCGAAGAAGAGCTGCTGGCGGCGCGGCGCGCCGGGGCGGCCGCCCCGCTGGCGGGCGGGCTCGAACGCCGGCTCGCCTACTGGGACCTGTCGCCCGCGCAGCTGCAGGCCGTCGAGAAGAGCGGCCACGCCGACGGCCGGATCACGATCGTCGCGCCCGGCAGCGGCGTCGTCATCGAGAAGAACGTCGTCGAGGGGGCGCGCGTCGAGCCCGGAACGTCGCTGTACCGGATCGGCAACCTGGGGCGGGTCTGGGTGCAGGCCGCCGTCGCCGAGCGCGACGCCAGCTTCGTCTCCGTCGGCCAGCCGGCGCGCGTGCGGCTGCCGGCCCTGCCCGAGCCGCTGGAGGCGCGCGTCGCCTTCGTCGCGCCGACGGTGAACGACAAGACCCGCACGATCGAAGCCCGCCTGGAGATCAAGAACCCGCGGCTGGCGCTGAAGCCAGGGATGTTCGTCGACGTGCAGATCGACGCGCCGCTGGGCAGCCGCCTCAGCGTGCCCGACAGCGCGCTGCTGATGTCGGGCGAACACCGCTACGCCTTCGTCGACCGCGGCGGCGGTCGGCTGCAGCCCGTGGAGGTCGAGGCGGGGGCGCAGGCCGGTGAGCTCGCCGAGGTGCTGTCCGGGCTGGCGGCCGGCGACCGCGTCGCGACCGGCGCGACGTTCCTGCTGTCCAGCGAGGCCAAGCTGCGCGACGTGCTGCCGCGCTGGGGCGGCCGTTGATCGCGGCGCTCATCGCCTGGTCGGCGCGCAACCGGCTGATCGTGGTGCTGCTGGTCGCGATGGCGACCGGCGCCGGCGTCTGGTCGTTCCGGCAGACGCCGCTGGACGCGGTCCCCGATCTGTCGGACGTGCAGGTGACCATCTACGCCGAGTGGATGGGACGCGCGCCCGAGCTGATCGAGGATCAGGTCACCTACCCCATCGTGACCTCGCTGGTCGGCGCGCCGCGCGTGACGGCCGTGCGCGGGCAGTCGATGTTCGGGATGTCGTTCGTCAACGTCATCTTCCAGGACGGCACCGACGTCTACTGGGCGCGCAGCCGCGTGCTCGAGTACCTGTCGAGCATCGCCGCCCGCCTGCCCGAGCGCGTGACGCCGACGCTGGGCCCGGACGCGACGGGCGTCGGCTGGGTCTTCGAGTACGCGCTGGTCGACCGCACGGGCGGGCAGTCGCTGTCCCAGCTGCAGTCGCTGCAAGACTGGACGCTGCGGTACGCGCTGCAGAGCGTGCCCGGCGTCGCCGAGGTCGCCAGCATCGGCGGCTTCGTGCGCGAGTATCAGGTGGACCTGGATCCGCGGCGGTTGCAGGCGCTGCACGTCTCGCTGGCGCAGGTCAGCGACGCCGTCCGGCGCTCGAACGACGACGTGGGCGCGCGCGTCCTGGAGATCTCGGGGACCGAGCACTTCGTGCGCGGCCGCGGCTACGTCAAGAGCGCGGCGGATTTGGAAAAAGTGGTGCTGGCCGTCGAGGACGGCACGCCGGTGACGGTCCGCGACGTGGGGCGCGTGCGGGTGGGGCCCGCCGCGCGGCGGGGTCTGGCCGATCTGGACGGCCAGGGCGAGACCGTGGGCGCGGTGGTCATCATGCGCACGGGCGAGAACGCGCTGGACGTGATCGACGCGGTGAAGGCCAGGCTGGCGGAGCTGGCCCCGACGCTGCCGGCGGGCGTCGAGGTGGTGCCGACCTACGATCGCTCGACGCTGATCCGGTCCAGCATCCACACGCTGCGGCGCACGCTGGTCGATGAGATGGCGGTCGTGGCCGTGGTGATCCTGCTGTTCCTGCTGCACGTCCGGTCGACGCTGGTGCCCGTGCTGATGCTGCCGATCGCCGTGCTGCTGGCGTTCGTCCCCATGCACGCCCTGCACCTGGGCGCGAACATCATGAGCCTGGGCGGCATCGCCATCGCCGTCGGCGCCATGGTCGACGCCGCCATCATCGTCGTCGAGAACATCCACAAGCGCCTGGAAGACTGGGACGCCGCGGGCCGGCCGGGCGTGCGCGCCGACGTGCTGGCGCGCGCCTTGACCGAGGTGGGCCGCCCGATCTTCTTCTCGCTGCTGGTGATCACGGTGGCGTTCCTGCCCGTGTTCACGCTGGAGGGGACCGAAGGGCGCCTGTTCCGGCCGCTCGCCTACACGAAGACGCTGTCGATGGCCTGCGCGGCGCTGCTGTCGGTGACGCTGGTCCCCGCCGTGGCCGCGCTGTTCATCCGCGGGAAGATCCGCGCCGAGGATCAGAACCCGCTGGCGCGGCTGCTGGTCCGCCTCTACGGCCCCGTGTGCCGCCTGTCGGTGCGCTTTCGATGGCCCGTCATCGTCGGCGCCGCCCTGCTGGTGGCGCTCACGATCCCGCTGGCGCGCGGGCTGGGCAGTGAGTTCATGCCGCCGCTGAACGAGGGGACGCTGCTCTACATGCCGACCGCGGTGCCGGGCATCAGCGACGCCAGCGCCAGCGACGTCATCCAGCGGATGGACCGGGTGCTGAAGTCGTTCCCCGAGGTGGCGCGCGTCTTCGGCAAGGCCGGCCGCTTCTCGACGCCGACGGACCCGGCGCCGCTGGAGATGTTCGAGACCATCGTGCAGCTGCGCCCGCCGGCGGAGTGGCCGGCCGGCGAAACGTGGGACGCACTGATCTCGAAGCTGGACGCCGCCATGACCTTCACCGGCATGCCCAACGTCTGGTGGATGCCGATCCAGACCCGCACCGAGATGCTGGCCACGGGCGTGCGCAGCCCGCTGGGCATCCAGGTGCTGGGGCCCGACGTGGCGGGCATCGACGCCGTCGCCCGCCAGATCGAAGCGGCGCTGCTGGACGTGCCCGGCACGCGCAGCGCCTTCGCCGAGCGGGCCGGCGGCGGCCACTACCTGGACTTCGAGGTCGACCGCGACGCGGCGGCGCGCTACGGGCTCAACGTCGCCGACGTCGAGGAGGCGCTGGAGACGGCGGCCGGCGGCAAGACGGTGACCACGACGGTCGAGGGGCGCGAGCGCTACCCGGTCACCGTCCGATACGCGCGCGACTTCCGCGCGCGCCCCGCATACCTCCAGCAGATCCTGGTGAGCACGGCGGGCGGCGCGCAGATCCCGCTGGCGCAGGTGGCGCGCCTGGTTTCGCGCGACGGGGCCGCCATGCTGCGCGACGAAGGGGGGCGGCTCTACACGTACGTCTTCGTCGACACGACGCGCCCGATCGCCGACTACGTCGCCGACGCGCGCGCGGCCGTCGCGGCCAAGGTGAAGCTGCCGCCCGGGTATCGGCTGGACTGGGCCGGCCAGTTCCGGTACCTCGAGCGCGCCAAGCACCGGCTGGCCCTGGTGGTGCCGGCGACGCTGGCGCTGATCTTCTTGCTGCTGCTGCTCAACAGCCGCAGCGCCGTCGAATCGCTGATCGTCATGCTGGCCGTGCCGTTCTCGCTGGTGGGCGCCTTCTGGTTGTTGAGCCTGCTGGGGTACAACCTGTCCGTCGCCGTGTGGGTCGGAATCATCGCGCTGGCCGGACTGGACGCCGAGACCGGGGTCGTCATGCTGCTGTACTTGGACCTCGCCTGGCGAGAGCGGGCGCCGTCCACGCGCGCCGAGGCCCGCGAGGCCATCTACCAGGGCGCGGTCAAACGCATCCGCCCCAAGATGATGACGGTGACCACCATCCTGGCCGGCCTGGTGCCTGTGCTGCTCTCAGACGGCACCGGCGCCGACGTCATGAAGCGCATCGCCGCCCCGATGGTGGGCGGGGTCGTGACCTCGGCGTTGCTGGAGCTGCTGGTCTACCCGGCCGTCTACATGGTCTGGAAGGGGCGGCGCCTCCCCGAGACGGCGGCATGAGACAGGACGCGCGTCCGCGCGAGCCGGCGAGTCGACTGCTGCTGGCGTCGCTGCCGGCGCTCGCGTTCCTGCTGGGGTGCACCCCGATGTCGGACTTCGACGTCTGGTGGCACCTGCGAACGGGCCAGCTGATTCTGCAGACGGGCGCCGTCCCGCGCGTCGACGTCTTCACCTACACGAACGCGGGTCGCCCCTGGATCGACGTCCACTGGCTGTACCAGGTCGGCCTCGCCCTGCTTCACGGCGCGGGCGGCGTCACGGCGCTGGTGGTCGTCAAGGCCGCTGCGGGGGCGGCCATCGTCGGGCTTTCGCTGCTGGGGCGCCGGGCCGACCAGCCCGCCTGGCCCGTCGCGCTGGCCTGGCTGCCGGGCGTCGTGATGCTGTCGGGGCGCCTGTCCGAGCGGCCCGAGCTCGTGTCGCTGGTGCTGCTGGCCGTCTACCTGGCCGTGCTGGCGCGGGCGCCGCGGCAGCCGCGCTGGCTCTGGGTGCTGCCGGCCGTCCAGCTGCTGTGGGTCAACTGCCACGGGTTCTTCGTCATGGGGCCGCTGGTCCTCGGGGCGTACGCGGCGGACTGGCTCGTGGCGCGGCTGCGGCCGCCGGCGATCCCCGTCGCGCGGCCGCCGGCCCGAACGTTCGCGATGGTCGCCGCCGCGTCGGCGCTCGCCTGCCTGGCGAACCCCTTCGGCCTGGCCGCGGTCGGCTTTTCCTTCGAGCAGTTCCAGAAGATCGGCCCGGGCCTGTATCGCGCCACCATCGGCGAGCTGAAGAGCGCTGGCGATTTCATCGCGGCGGCGGGGATCTGGAATCCCTACCTGCTGGCCTACTTCGCGTCGGTGCTGCTGGGTCTGGTCGGCTTCGTCGCGTGCGCGCGCCGGTCGCGTCTCTCCCTCTACCGCGGGCTGCTGTTCGGGGCGGGCGCCTACCTGGGCTGGCAGGCGACGCGCAACAACGGCCTGTGCGCCGTCATCGCCGCCTTCGTGACGACCTGGAACCTCGACGACGCGGTGTCCGCGCGCCCGGTTGGTGCAGCCGCCCCGGTCGACCGGAAGTCGCGCGGCCCCAGGCCCGCCGCGCCCGCGGCCGCCGTGCGGCGGCGCTTGCACCCCAACGTGCTGTTGCTGGGCGGCGTGGGCGCGCTGGCCGTCGCGACCGTCTCGGGCGCCCTCTACGCGTGGGCCGGCGAGGGGCGGCATGTCGGATTCGGCGAACGCCCCCACTGGTACGCCCACGACGCGTGCGCGTTTCTCGCGCGCCCCGACCTGCCGGCGCGCGACGTCACGTACAACATCAGCCAGGCGGCGGTCTGCATCGCGCACGGCGCGCCGGACCACAAGCAGTTCATGGACCCGCGGCTCGAGGTCAACACCGAGGAGACCTTCCGGCGCTACCTGGGCGGCATCCAGCGGCTCTGGCGGGGCGACGCCAGCTGGGAGCAGGAGCTGGAGATCGATCACGCGCGCCCCGACGAGGTCCCCGCGATCCTGATCGAACGCGGGCCGCTGGGGCGGGCGGCCCAGGTGCTGAGTCAGGACCCGCGCTGGCGCTGCGTGTTCGCCGACGGCCTAGCGACGGTCTTCGTGAGCAGCCGCTTCGCCGACCAGCACCAGCTCCCCCCTGCCCCGCTGCGTTGAAGCCCGCACAAATGAAAACGGCCGGTCCGCGGAGGCGAACCGGCCGTCGTGCTGTCAGCTGACGCCTAGCTCAGTTGCTCGGGTAGGCGTTGATGTTCCACTTCTGGTTCGCGCCGTTGTTGCAGTCCCAGATCTGCAGGGGCAGGCCCGGCGAGGTGTTGCCGCCGTTCTCGTCCAGGCAGCGCCCCGCCTGCACGTTCTTCAGGTAGAACGCGCCACTCATCGCGTCGGCGCTGATGGTCCACTGCTGGCTCTTGTCGCCGGCCGTGCAAGCGGCGACCTGCAGGCGGGTGCCGTTGCCAGTCGCGCTGCCGCTGCCCACCAGGTCGATGCACTTCGACAGGTCGATCGTCATCGCGATCCGCCAGTTCGTGCCGTCCGGCACCAGCGTGAACTTCTGCGGGATGCCGTCCCACGAGCTGTACTGCTGGACCGCCGTGCCGATCGCCGTCGAGCCGTTGTAGACGTCCAGCGACTGTCCGCCGTTCGAGGGCAGCGGCGAGATGCGGTAGATGTAGCTGGTGTCGAACACCGGCGTGTAGCTGTTGTTGCGCCACACCGTGATGCCGTGCTGCCAGACGGTGCCGGCGCCGTTGAGCGCCTTGTAGCCGTCGGGGCAGCCCGCGCCCGGGTTCGAGGTCGAGCCCGGAGGGCAGCTACCGCCGACGCCGGCGCTGAACTGGCCGACGGCGCCGGCGTTCTGGCAGAGCACCCCGTCCCCGTAGGGGTTGACGTAGGGGGCGCCGGACTGCTTGGCGCCCAGGCGGCCGGCGACCACGCCGGCGGCGCCGGCCGGGAAGCCAGCGCCGTCGCAGTAGTACGCGACGGGGCCATTGACGCTGGGCTTGCTGATGGAGGCCAGGTTGCCCGTGTCCATGATGTCGCCAAAGAACGTCCCCTCCTGCATCGGGTAGTTCTTCCGGTCGACGCCCCAACCGATGGCGGGATCGCCGGAGTCCAACCAGAGCGGCACGTGGATGCCGGCCGTGTTGACGTGGGCCATCATGCAGGCCGAGATGGCTTCCATGCACTGACCGTTGCCGGCCACGCTGCCGTTCTTCCAGGCCGGGCAGAGGCCGATGGCGCCCGGGAAGGTGTAGGTGTTGCCGTTCTGGTCCTGCTTGACCAGCGTGTCACCGGCCGCCAGCGCGCAGCGCACCAGGTACGAGATGGTCTTGCGACCCATCGACGTCGTCATCATGCCGTTCGCCGA
>CAZPUH010000111.1:0-3563 GCA_964589215.1 uncultured Myxococcales bacterium
GTCGACGCGGTGGCCACGCCGGCCTCGGCGTCCAGGTAGACGTTGCCGTCGACGTCCTCGACCATGCAGCCGGCCGCGCGCGCCACCATCAGCGGGTAGCAGTGAATCAGCGACGGCGACATGTGCGGCATCGCGCGCGCGATCATCTCCCTGGCGCGCGGCCCGGGCGGGTCGGTGACGATCCGGATCGGTTGCGACGCCAGCGCCGCCGCAGCCGCCGGAGCGGGACTGGGCTTGGCGGTCACGTGCACACCGTCCGGCTCTGCTCGCGCAGGTAGCAGGGCAGGGCGTAGAGGCCGCCGATGTTCTTGCCGGTCGAGCCGCTCCCCTTCCAGCCGCCGAAGGGCTGCACGCCGGGCCACGCGCCGGTCGTCGCGCCGGCCGCGCGGTTCACGTAGACGACCCCGGCCTGGATGCGGTCGAAGAAGGTGTCGATCTCCCGCTGCTCCCGCGCGAAGAGCCCGGCGGTCAGGCCGAACTTGGTGTCGTTGGCGCGGTCGAGAGCCTCGTCCAGGCTGCCCACGGTCTCGACGGCGACGATGGGGACGAACAGCTCCTCGCGCAGCAGCTCGTGACCGGCCGGCAGGTCCGCCAGCACCGTCGGTCGGACGTAGTAGCCGTGCGCCCGGCCGCCATCGGTCAGCACCGCGCCGCCCGAACGGACCACGCCCGTCCCGGCCGCGCGCGCCTTGGCGACGTAGCGCTGGTAGTCCTCGTAGCTCTGCTTCGTCGCGACCGGCCCGACGAAGACCCCCTTGTTCAGCGGGTCGGCGGGGTCGACGGCGTCCGCCAGGCGCGCCAGGTCCGCGAGCAGCTTGTCCGCGACGTCCCGGTGGACGTAGACGCGCGAGCAGGCCGAGCATTTGTGGCCGTTCATCCCGAACGCGGATCGGTAGATCCCTTGCGCGGCCTGAGCCAGGTCGGCGCTGGGCATCACGAGCGCCGGGTTCTTGCCGCCCATCTCGACGATGGCGGGCTTGGGGAACTCGCCGGCGAAGCGCTGGTAGATGCGCTTGAAGCCGACCTCGAAGGACCCGGTGAAGGTCACGCCGTCGACGCCGGGGTGCTCGACCAGGCCGTCGCCGATCACGCGGCCGCTGCCGGGCAGGCACGACAGCGCCCCGCGCGGCACGCCGGCCGCCTCGAAGATCTCGGTCAGCTTCAGCGCCGAAAGCGGCGTCTCGGACGAAGGCTTGCAGACCACGGTGTTGCCCGTGACCAGTGCGGCCGCGATGGGCGCGCCCATCAACGCGTACGGGAAGTTCCAGGGGGCGATGACCGCCCAGACGCCGTACGGGCGCAGCACGCTGGTGTTCCGGTCGCCGGGCGAGAGGCGCCCCATCTCGCGGACGTAGCCGCGGTTCTCTCGCATCTGGCCGGCGTAGTAGGTCAGCAGGTCGGCCGTCTCTTCGATCTCGCCGAGCGCCTCGATGCGGTTCTTCCCCATCTCGAGGATCATCCAGACGGACAGCTCGAAGCGCCGGTCGCGCACGATCGTGGCGGCCTTCTCGATGATCGCGGCGCGTTCTTCCCACGGCCGCGCGCTCCAGGCGGGGAAGGCGGCGCGCGCGGCGGCGACGGCGTCGCGCAGGTCGGCGGCGGTGGCGCTGGCGACGCGGGCGACGATCTGGCGCGTGTCCGCCGGATTGCGACTTTCAATGATCCCGTCGCCGGGGCGATCCTCGCCCGCGACGCGCGCGGGGTAGGTGCGTCCCAGCGCCGCGCGGGCCGCGGTGATGGCGGCCTGGAACCCGGCGTCAATCTCCGGGTCGTCGGCGGAGAGACTGACGTATGTCACCTTGGTGGGCGCCGTCATTGCAAATTGACTCCCGTTCGCCCCTCTAGAATAAGCCAAAAAAAGCCATCCTGCTCGATGTGCGGATTGCGTCTGTCTGGTCGTTGACACCGCAATTTCGAATCCGTACTCTGGCGCGCCCCCGTGAGCTGGGGAACGGGAGACACGACATGACGAAGGCGGAGCTCATCGAGCGTGTGTATGCGGGGAAAAATCTCCCGCGCGGGTTGACGAAGAAGGCAGTGGCTCAGATCGTCGACGCCGTTTTCACCGAGATGGGCGACTACTTCATTCGCACGCGCGTGACCCGGAACCAGACCGCGCGGCTGACCTATCCCGGCTTCGGGACGTTCTCCAAGCGCCGTCGTCCGCCTCGCATGGTGAAGAACCCGGCCACGGGCGCGCCCATCACGATCCCGCAGCAAGAGACGATCACGTTCTCGCCCGGGCAAGAGCTTCGCTCGCTGCTGAACCGGAACGGCGCCAACGGCCACGCCAAGGCCGCCGACGGAACCGCGGCGCCCGCCGTCAAGGCCGTGGCGACCGGCCGCTGAGCGAGCCGTCGCCTTATCGCACCCGCGCGTCGACCGTCACACCTCCCGGAAGCGCGCCGGGCGCGCTAACATAGACGAGACGAATGCTCGACCCGGGCCTCGAGCTCTGCGATCTGCACATCCACGTGGGTGGCGCGGTCGCGCCCCACGTCCTCTGGTCGATCGCCCACGAGCAGGGCTTCAAGCTGCCGGTGTCGACCTACTGGGAGTTCCGGGACCTGGTCACGGCCAAGCCCGAGAACGTCGCCTCGCTCGACGACTACCTGGCCATCCTGCACCACTGGACCGAGAAGATTCAGTCGTCGCCGGCCGCGATCGAGCGGTCCGTGTACGAGATCATCGGAAAAGAGTTCCGGTCGAGCGGTGTGTCGCTGATCGAGCTGCGCTTCAACCCGATGAAGCGCAACCTGGGCGGCGAGCGCGACCTGGACCACATCATCCACGCGGCGCTGCGCGGGATGGACCGGGCTTGCCTGGAGTACGGCGTGCGGGCCGGGCTGATCTTCTGCCTCGCGCGCGAGTTCACGCTGGAGCTGAACGAGATCATCGTCAAGAAGGCCGTGAAGTACCGGGCGCGCGGCGTGGTCGGGATCGACCTGGCCGGCCCCGAGGTCCACACGCTGGAGCTGCGCGAAGACGTCGCCGGCTACCGCGATCTGTTCGCCCGGGCCCGCGCCGCGTCCCTCGGCACCACCGTGCACACCGGCGAGACGACGTACACGGCGGCGGCCGGCGTGCTCGCGGTCTTGAGAGAGCTGGCGCCGACGCGCATCGGGCACGGCATCGCGGCCGCCAAAAGTGAGGAGGCGGTCCGCAAGATCGCCGAGACGGGGACGGTGCTGGAGATTTGCCCCAGCTCCAACCTGCGCACGCACGCCGTCGAGGATCTGAGCGAGCTGGGGGCGGCGCTGCGCATCTTCGAGGACGCCGGCGTTCGCTACACGATCAACACCGACGGGCCGTACCTGCTGAACACGCACCTGCGGCGCGAGTACCAGATGCTGCTCGACGCGCAGCTCATCACCGAGGCGCAGGCCGAGCGCAGCGTGGCGGTCGCGCGCGCCGCCACCTTCATTCGCTGAAGGTGCCTGCACGGGCCGGTGGTACCTTCCGGGGGTGGATCGCGCCAAGTTGGCGACCAAGCTGGCGGCGGGCGCCCTGCTGGTGGGCCTCACCGTCGCGCGCGCCGCCCAGGCCGCTCCCGATCCGTTCGC
>CAZPUH010000112.1:0-3013 GCA_964589215.1 uncultured Myxococcales bacterium
TGTGCATCCGCGGCGACATCGAGATGCACGGCGAAGACCTGGCCACGGTCGCGAAGTTCGACCTCGGCCCGGGCGAGCGGCGGTCGGTCGTCATGACCTGGTTCGCGTCGCACGATCCCAAGCCCAGGGCCATCGATCCCGCGGAGGCGCTGGCAGAGACCGAGCGGTGGTGGACCGGGTGGTCCGGGCGGCTCACGTACGACGGACCGCACCGCGAGCTCGTCGCGCGGTCGCTGATGGTGCTGAAGGCGCTGACGTACCAGCCGACGGGCGGCATCGTGGCCGCGCCGACGACGTCGCTGCCCGAGTGGCCGGGCGGCGTGCGCAACTGGGACTACCGCTACTGCTGGCTGCGCGACGCGACGCTGACGCTGTACGCGCTGATGCAGGGGGGCTACCAGCACGAAGCCCGCGCCTGGCGCGAGTGGCTTCTGCGCGCGGCGGCGGGCGACCCGTCGGAGCTGCAGATCATGTACGGGCTGGCCGGCGAGCGGCGCCTTCCCGAGTACGAGGCGCCGTGGCTGTCGGGCTACGAGGGGTCCAAGCCGGTTCACATCGGCAACGCCGCGCACCAGCAGCTGCAGCTGGACGTCTACGGCGAGGTGATCGAGACGCTCTACGAGTCGCGGCGGTTCGGGATCCCGCCCGATCGCTGGGCCTGGGCGCTGGAGCAGGCGCTGCTGGATTCGCTGGAGGCGAAGTGGCAGCAGCCCGACGAGGGCATCTGGGAGATCCGGGGCGAGCGGCGGCACTTCACGTACTCGAAGGTGATGGCCTGGGTCGCCTTCGATCGCGCCGTCAAGTCGGCCGAACAGATTCCGCTGGATGGGCCCGTCGAGAAGTGGCGGCGCATCCGCGACCAGATCCACGCGGAGGTGTGCGCCCGCGGGTTCGACGCGTCGGCGAACACGTTCACGCAGTCGTACGGCCGCCCGGAGCTCGACGCGAGCTTGCTGATGATCCCACTGGTCGGGTTCCTGCCGTGGCACGACGAGCGCGTGCTGGGGACCGTGCGGGCCATCGAGCGCGAGCTGATGAAGGACGGCTTCGTGCTGCGCTACAAGACCGACCCCCAGCACTCGCCCGACGGCCTGCCGCCCGGCGAAGGGGTGTTCCTGCCCTGCAGCTTCTGGCTGGCGGACGCCTACCTGCAGATGGGGCGGCGCGCGGAGGCCCAGCAGCTGTTCGACCGGCTTTGCGCGCTGGCCAACGACCTGGGGCTGCTATCCGAGGAGTACGACCCGCAGGCCAAGCGGCTGCTGGGGAACTTCCCGCAAGCCTTCACGCACCTGGCGCTGGTGAACACCGCCTTCAACCTGGCGGGCCACCCCGACAGCGCCGCCCAACAGCGCCGCAACGGCCACGGGCAATCACCGGCGACGCCGGGACACGGCGACCGTTAGCCGCGCCAGTGCTACTGTCGTAGACCATGCGGCTTCTCGGGAACCCGGCGTGCGCGGTGACTCTCCTCCTGGGGCTGGCGGTGGGCTGCGGGTCGAGCCTGCAGACGACGGGCGCGGGCGGCAGTGGGGGCATGTCGACGGGCGGCGCTGCTGCCACCGGTGGATCCGGCGCCGGGGGCTCACCCGGGACGGGCGGGGCGGGGGGCTCCGCCGACGGCGGCGCCCTGGTCGAGCTGTGCCGGTCCTTCGCGCAGGCCTACGCCGCGGCGCTGCCGGCGGCCGAACGTTGTTCCGTCGGCGCGGCTGACCCGTGCACGACCCTGGTTCCAGAAGCCGTGGCGGGCGACGGGTGCGTGACCAACTGCCAGGTCTACGTCAGCGACGCCACCGCGCTGAACGCGATCGTGCAGAGCATGGAGCAGGCCGGCTGCTCCAGCTTGTCCGTCTGCGTTCTGACGATCGAATGCGCGACCCCGGCGGCCGGCCTTTGCATGCCCACCGACGCCGGCGACGGCCGTTGCCAGGACGTCTTCAACGTCGCGCGCTGACCGCGGCGCTAGGGCGTCGGGCGGGCGGCGCCGGCCAGGCTGGTCTGCACGGCGGATTCCAGCACGCCCAGGTGATCGATCTGCGCGCTCACCGCCCGGAACCAGTAGGTGGGATCGACGCCGAAGCCGCCGCGGCGGTGCGCGATCGCGATCTGCTCCATCCGCTGCACGGCGCCCGCGACGTCCGACGACAGCTGCTCGTTCAAGAGATCGCGGGCCGGCCCGGGGGCCGCGTCCGTGAACAGGTGCAGGTAGCTGTCGCGCGCCGCGATGAGCCCCAGCAACGCCTGGTACTGCCCGTCGACGTAGCGGTCGCGTTCGAACGCGCTCACCAGCTGCGCGCGCTCGATTCCGGTCTTCTCCTTGGCGTTCAGCAGCGCGATCCAGGCCAGCGCCGTCGGGCGCTGCGCCGGATCGGTGACCATCACCAGCAACGCGTCGATGACCTGCAGGAATTCACGGTTGAGCTGGCTGTACGCCTCGATCAACTCCGGCGGGCGCATCTTCAGCTTCTCGATCGCCGCGCGCGAGGCGATGACGTCGCCCAGGCGTTCGTCCGCCGCCGTGAGCCGGCCGGCGATCCCCGGCGGGAGCCGAGCCGCGAACCGCTCGCGAAACGCCGTCAGCTCCGCCCGGCATCGCTCGGTCGTGCGCCACTGCCGGGCCAGCTCCTCGCCGAACAGCCGCCCGCCCGACGCCGCATACAGGGACGACACACCGCGCTCGCGCTGCGTCTCGTGGATCAGCGCGCTCAGCACGCCGGTCGCCTCGTGGAAGCGCGCCGGCTCCGTCGGCTCGGCCAGCCGGCCGGCCCGGGGCGAGGTGCGCTGAAGGAAAGCGATCTGCCTCTCGACAGCCGCTCCCTTCAGCACACCTGCCTCGACCGCCGCCTGCAACGCCGCCTCGAACGTCTCCCCCCAAAACTCGTGCATCTGCGTCCGGTCGGCGGCGTGCACGACCAGGTTGATCGTGCGGACGTCGCCCTCGTACAACGCCTTCCCCCAGCCATCCCCCGCCAGGCAGAACTGGACGATCCGTGTTGCTTCGTCGACCGTCAGTGCC
>CAZPUH010000113.1:0-7915 GCA_964589215.1 uncultured Myxococcales bacterium
GGGAATGGGGACCATCAAGGGACGGGTCATCGTCGGGTACGACAAGACCGGGTTGCAGCGGGTCTTCGCCGGTGACGACCTCGGCAACTTCTGGGCTATCGACCCGGGAACCTCGTTCAACACCAACGGCGGTGCCTGGAAATACGCGGGCGGCAGCGCCAACGCCATCAACGGCTCGCCTTACTACGACCACGACACCAACACGGTCCAGTTCGGCACCAACAGCGGAACGATCGTCGTTCTGACCAGCGGGACCAGCAGCTACACGCTGCGAAACACGGCCTACCCCTACACGCCGCCCGGCGGCGGCTCCAGCGACCCGATCACCGCCGCGCCCCTCTACTACAACGGGATCCTGGTCGTCGGGTCGACGAAGGGGAAGCTCTACTTCCTGGACCGGAACACGGGCAGCAGCGTCTCGATCGTCAAGCAGTACTACTTCGGTCCCAACGAGTCGGTGTCGGGCATCGGCTATGACCCCACCTTCGACCGCTACATGGTGACGACGGCGAACTCCAGCACGCTCGACGGCCACGTGTACTTCTTCGACTCGGTCACGGATCCGACCTCGGCGCTGTAACGCTCAGCGGACCGCGACCGGGGCGGACCAGAACGCCTCGCGCCGCGCGAGGTTCCGCGCGGAAGCTTGGCGCGATCAGCGGCCGTGCGCGATGCGCGACGCCAGGCCCAGGATCTCGTCGGCGGAGAGATCCGACACCAGCGCGTACCCCAGCTCGCCCTGGCGCCAGAGCACCACCCGAAACCCGCGCGCCTCGCGCAGCGCGACGGGCACGCCACCCGCGTCCTGGGCGGGCGCCGGGAACGTCAGCCCGGCCGCCGGGAACACGGACAGCGTGGCGACGTGCAGCCCGCGCTTGTAGACGAGCACGGCGGACTTGCGGTCCAGGTAGTAGCCGACCGCGCCGCCCGCCAGCGTGTATTCGCCGTCGCCGCCGAAGACGAACGGCAGCGCGAAATCCAGCCGTCCGGTGAACCAGGGGCGAACCTGGTGCGGCCCGCCGTTCTCGACGTCGACCGGGCGATCGCGCGCCACCACGCGCAGGTGATCGGCGACCCCTTCGGCGACCAGCGGCTCCGCCGCCGGCGGCGGCCGGCGCACGCCGACGATCAGGACCACCGCGCACGCGGCCAGCGCCGCGCCCAGGCCAATCCAGGCGCGGCGCGGACGGCGCACCGGCGCTGACGGGAGGGCCGGCAGCCGCGCCTGCAGGCGCCGTTTCAGCGCGAGCGAGGCCGGGTACTGCGGCAGCCCCTCGATCAGCATGCGGTCCAGCGCGCGCTCCTCGGCGGCGACCTTCCGGCACTCGGCGCACGTGGCCAGATGCGCGTCGACCGCGGCCTGCGCCGCCGGGTCCAGCGCGCCACGCGTCGCCTCGCGCAGCAGCGGTCGGACCGCCTCGCAGCTCATCGCCGGGTCACTGGCCATGCTCGCGCAACCTTTCCCGCAGGGCCTCGCGCGCCCGGAACAGCCGCGATTTGACGGTTCCCACGGCGCAGCCCAGACACTCCGCGATCTCGGACTCGGTCCAGCCTTCCAGGTCCAGCAGGACGGCCATCCGCGCGTCCTCGGTCAGGGTTCCCAGCGCAACCTCGATCTCGCGGGCCGTGACGGCACGCTCCTGGTCCAGGGAGCGCCCGTCCGGAGAGGGCGGTGCCCCCTCCCCGTCGGCCACCGTGTCCAGCCCCCCGTCGGTGCGCGCCCGATGCTCGTGGCGCTGCAGGTCGATGAAGGTGTTGCGCAAGATCCTGTAGAGCCAGGCCCGGAGGTTGGTCCCCGGGCGAAACTGCCCGGCTGCCCCCAGCGCGCGGGCGTAGGTCTCCTGAACCAGGTCGTCCGCGCGGGCTCCGTCTCGGGTCAGGTGACGGGCCAGGTTGTGGAGACCGTCGGCGTGCGCCAGCGCCTCGCGCATGAGGCGCGCCGATTCGCCAGCCGTGTCTCGAGCCGCCATTCGGCCACTGATTCCGAGGGCACATCCTACGCTCATCCCCTTCGCGCCCGAGGGTGACAACGGCCGACGCCGCCCAATGGTTCCGTGAGGTGTGCGCCGCGTCAGCGGACACGCGCGCCGGCGTGGCCCTCTAGGGGAGGGCGCGGACCACGGCCGCGCTGGCCGCGGGAACGTACACGGATACGGTATTGCCAGAGACGGTCTGAGCGTAGGGCGGGTTCCGGTTCCACGCGCCGGCAGTGGTCACCGGGGCGCCCGCCAAGGTCACGGCGCTGGCCGCGGCCGACAGCGACCCCGCCGGGCTTCCTTGCAGGTAGATCGCGCTGGCGCTGCTCACCGGCGCGCCCACGTTCACCGTGGCGTTCACGCCGCTCGTCGCGCTTTTGTTGACGAGCACGATCCCCGTGAACCCGCTGGCCTTGATCGCGTACGCCGTGAAGTTCGGGTTGCTGGTCGTGACCGCCGTGGAGACCATCGGCCCGGTGCCGGCCAGAGTGAACAGCAGCATGCCGTAGTAGACCGGCTGCACCCCGATGACCGCGCCCTGGTTCTCCATGATCGGCTCGTAGTAGAACGGCTTGGTCCCGTCCATGCCGGTCTCGCCGCCGTGCAGGTTGACGCCGCTGGACCCGTGCTCCGCGTTGACGAACATCAGATCCAGCACCCACAGCCCGGAGATCAGCGCGTCGCTGACGCCCATCTGGCCGTGGCCGTAGAAGCTGTTGCACTCGCCAAAGCGGTACCCGTCGCGAATCTTGTACTGCACCGCCGCGCCGTTCATCGTGTCGCTGACCGTTGCGATGTCGGACTTGATCGTCTGCAGCGCGGCCGCCGTCGCGCTCGTCGAGTTCGACGCGCCCACGTAGTAGTGCTGCGTCAGCAGAATCAGCTTGTTCCCGTACTTGGCGCTCTCGCTCTTGGCGAACGGGACGCTCAACGACGTCGAATCACCGCCGGCGGCGGCGGGGCCTATCAGGAGCGCGCCCGGGGTCGCGACGATCGCGTCCGCGAAGGAGTCCCACTGCGACTGCAGCGAGCTCCAGCTGCCGTACTTGTCGATCTCGTTGCCGATCTCGAACCCGTACACGCTGGATCCGCACTTGTTCATGATGTACGCCGCCTCCGCCGCCGAAGCTGACACGTTGGCGGCCTTGTAGTTGACGCCGTAGATGACCTTGCTGCCGGTGGCGGTCAGGAATCCGCAGAGCTGGTCGACCTCGCCTGAGTTGACAGTCTTGGCGAACGGCTGCCCGGACGGCTGCGTCGGCGCGGCGCCCGTCCCCGCCCAGGTCGTCAGATCGACGTCGTTGGCGCCGATCCGGACCGACGGCGTGCCGAGCAGCCTGTACAGCGCGACCAGCTTGCTGTTCGCGCTGGTCAGCGAATCGTTGGTCATGTGGGTCTTCTCGTAGCTGAACCCGACGAATGCCGGACCGATGTTGCCGACCGTCGTGTTCGGGCTGACGGTCACGGTCGCGGTCACGCCCGTTCCCGACGGGCCGCCGCCGACCGGCGTGCCCCACCCGTCGCTGATGGCCCCGCCGGCGCCCGGCGCACCGCCGGTGGCGCTCTTGCCGCCGGTCCCGGTCGGCGTCGCGCCGCCCGCCCCTCCCGAGGCGCCGAACGTCCCGCCGCGCCCGTCACGGCCCCCCGCTGAGCCGCCGCTGGCGCCGGCATCGACGCCGTCGCCGGAGCCACCCGTGCCGCTGGCTGCCCCGCCCGTCCCCGATCCCGGGTCTCCCGGCGTCCCGGCCGCGCCGCTGCTGCCTCCCGTCGCGCGCGACCCGCCAGCGCCGTGGGCGCTACCGCCGCCGGCCCCCGCGCCGTTCACGACGGCGCCCGAGCCGTACCCGCACCCCGCCAGCATCGAGAGCCCCAGACAGATCGCACGCCGCGCGCGGACGTAAGAGATCATGGTCCATGCAAAGGGGAGGTCCCGCCGAAACTGCTGTACGGTCCCCGGCCCGCGCCGGCGGCGAGCGCCTCACGACCCGAGCGGCAGGTGCGAACGCACGCCCGCCGGGATGCCGCCGGTCACGTCCTCGCCGCGGATGCGCCCGTTGGTCCAGAGCGTCCGTTCGGTCATGATGCGGTAGACGCGCATCAACGCCTCGTCCACGGCCGGCCCCTCCAGGATCCCCAGCGCGGCGGCCACGGCCTCCAGCGTGGCCATCCGGCCCGGCCGCGGCGCGGCGCGCAACCGGTCGGCGCCGACGCCGCGCGCCGGCAGCGATACGCAGGGGAGCCCGCGCGCGATCCGGCCGCGCATGCGGGCGGCCTGGCTCCAGGTGGCGTCGGGCACCACCAGCTGGATCCGCTCGTCGCGACCGCGCCAGCTCTCCAGCGGGGTCGCGTCCGCGTGCGGAAACAGGAACAGCGACGTCACCCCGTCGCGCGCCAGCTCCCGTTCGATGCTCGGGCTGTCGTCCGGCCCGCGCCCGCGGTAGACGACGGCGCTGTTCGGGAGGCAGCGCGCGGCGATGACGCCGGTGTTCGTCGGCTTCACGGCCTCCAGCTGGTGGATGACCAGCAGCACGCGCGTCCGCGTCTCCAGCCGCGGCAGCAGGCCGCAGATGCACAGGCTGCGGTGCATGCGGCAGGCCTCGCAACGCAGATGGGGTTTCCGGCGGCGGCTCAAGCGGCTCTTCGGCAGCGATTCAACCGCGAACCGGCCGCCGTGTCACGCCGGCACCCCGTGGTCAGCGCGCGGCCGGCGACGCCGTGGAGGCCAGCTGCGCGGGCAGCGCGCGCGGGATCCAGCGCTTGTCGAGCCGCCCGCCAAACACGCGAACGGCGGCGCGGCCGGTCGGCACCATCGGACCGCCACGCGCCAGGACCAGCACCGCGACCCGTTCCTCGAAGGGGCTGCGGATGAACCCCAGCGCGCGCGCAGAAGCGATGGACGCCGGCAGCCGCCCCAGGACCTTCGTGCCCGGCGCGCCCTGCATGACGATCTCGGTCCGCCCCGATGGATCGCGCCGCAGCACGACCTCCAGCGGCTCACCGTCGGAGGCGGCCTTGTCGAACCCGGTGAAGGCGGCGCCGCTCACGGCCTGGTCCGCCAGCACCTGGCCCGCGTCGGCGCGGTGCTGCGCGCAGAACGCGTCGGCCCCCGGCGCCGCCGTCCGATACGTGCGCGCCACCAGCTCGCGATCGTCGACCAGGTTGGTCACGTGCAGCGTCCACACCGTCTCGCCGCTCTGGGCGGCGCTGGCGTCCAGCCAGGCCAGCTGGCCCGAGGCCGCGAAACCCAGCACGTGCACCGCCACCCCGTCTCCCTGGAAGATCGGGCGGCGCGGCGCCCCCTTGTCGCACAGGGCCAGCGCCGGTGGCCCGCCCGCCGCCGGGATCGTTCCGGCCAGGTGAGCGCCGACCGCTTCCAGCGCCCCCCACGCGCCGTAGCGCCCTTCCGCGACCAGCACGCTCGAGCCCTGCTGGACGGCGACGAACGGGTGCCCGTTCCAGCGCCACGAGCTGGCCAGCAGCGCCCCCACGCGGCGGGCCGCCAGCTCGGACCCGTAGCGCAGCTCGTAGAGCTCGACCAGCTTGCGCGGGTCCTTGTCTTCGGCGGCCGTCGCGTGGAACGCCGCGGTGAGTCCCGCGCAGGGGCCCGCCCACAGACCGTTCTGCCGCCACCGTCCGGCGGCTTCCTTTCCGAACGGGATCGACGCCACGCGGAAGCGCGAGACCGGCGCCGGGGACGCGGAGCCGCGGACGTGATGGCCCGCCGCCGAAAGGGTACGAAGCTTCGCGACGAAAGAATCCGACGGCGCCCGGACGGCGCCGGTCCCCAGCACGCAGGCCTCGAAGCACCCCGCGTCGTTGCGGCCGTTGTCCTTCGCGCAGGCGCGGGCGGGCTCCGCAGCCTGCGCCCGCACGGCACGGCTGAGCAGCACCGCAACAGCGGCGGCAACCAGGAACCGGGGAACCCCTGGGAGGCCAACGTGGCGCGCCATTCGTGTGTCAAAGGAACGACGACCGCCGCAATGATTCCCCAAAATGACCGGAATCTGCACGATGGCGAGACCTTTGCTACGGTGATCCAGCCGATGGCTCACGTCCCCCGAGCTGGAAGCGCCCGGATTGCGCTCGCGAGTCTTTTTCTTCTGCTGGTCCCGGCCTGCGGGGCCGCCCCCCAGGACGGGAGTCGACCCGACGCCGTCGGGCCCCCCGCGGACGCGGGAGCGCCGCCTGCCGATGCGAGCATCGGCTGCCCCGCGGCGCCGACCGCCGCGATGGCCTCACCGTCAACGATTGCCGACGCCGTGGCGCTCGCCAACGCGCTTCTCGCCCGACGTTCGCCGCTGTCGCTGGATTGCTTTCTCTCCGCCCTCCAGCATCCGCTGACGGTCCTGGCCGTCGTCAGCACGTTCAGCTTGCAGCCGTCGGTGAACGGGGCGCTGAACCCGCGCATCTTCATCTTCACGGGCAACCTGGTCATGTCGGTCGTGCCCGCCGGCGAGGGGAGCCCCTTCGTCGAGCTGGCCGAGTACACCAGCCCGATCCGGTCCATCAAGGGACAGCTCGCGTTCCCGGTGACCGCGCCCATCGGGCTCGCGGACGCCTACGACAGCATTCGCGACGGGGACGCGGCGACGACCTGCGGCGTCTGCCACCGCTATGAAGAGCCCGCGCCCCAGGTCACCGCCGCGGCCGCCTTCGAGTCGGGGGTGCTCGCGCCGCTGCCGTCGGACGTGGTCCCCGTCCAGCGGATGCAGGACGACCTCAGCAGCTGCGATCCCCGGAGCGAGCCCGACCGCTGCGCGATCCTGAGCGCGCTCCTCTCCCGCGGCCCGGTGCTGACCGGCGCCTTTTCGTCCGACGCGCCGACGATCTTCAACTGAAGCGCTACCAGCCGAGACGGCTGCGCAGCTCGGCGACGATCTGCGTCGCCATGATCTGGTTCTCGGCCGGGTTCGGGTGGTACTGGCAGGCCGCCTTGTCGGAGGTCTGCGCGGCGATCTTGTCGAAGAACTCGACGTTCTTGTCGCCGGCCGTCATGCGCGCGCTGACCGAGTTGCGGATGTGCCCCTGGATCGTGGTCAGGTCGCTGCCGCTCAGCAGCGGCCCGATGATGCAGACGATGAGCGCGCCCGGATTCTTGGCGCGGATGGTCGCGAGCAGGCCCGTGTAGGCGGTCTCGAACGCGGCGCCCGGATCGCCCTTGCCGTTACTGATGTCGTTGGTCCCCAGGTTGACGATCACGGCCTGGGGCTGCGTGCCGAAGTCCCAGGCGGGTGAGGCGTCGTTCGTGAGCGCGCGCGTGTAGACCATCGGAAGGGTGTTGTTCATGTCGCCGCCGTAGTTCCGGTACGCGCCCTGGCCGGACATGGCGATCGTGCTGACGTCGGCGCCCAGCGTCCGTCCCGCCACGGCCTCGTAGGTGTCCCAGTGACTCTCCGTCGGGAAGCAGTCGCTGTCCGACAGCGTGCCCAGCGTTCCGTAGCCGCAGGTGATCGAGTCGCCCACCACCTCGATGAGGCGCGCGGGCGCGGCGGGCGGCGCGACGAGCGCTCCGCCGGCGACCGTGATGCCCATGAGTTGCGAGTCCCCCTGGGAGCCCTCCGTCTGACGGTAGAGCTCGACCGTGTGCGTCCCGGCGCCGAGCCCGCTGGCGATGCTGGCCGTCTGCTGGCCCGCCGGGATCGACTTCACGGCGCCGGGCGTTCCGTCGACGACCGGCTTGAACAGCACGGTGCTGCCGCTGTTGGTGATCTGGATCGAGAGGCCGGTGCCCGAGAAGCGGGCCACGAAACCCGTGCCCGACCACGAAAACCGCGGGTGCTGCGCGTCCGTCAGATCGACGCGCCCGACCCACCGCACGCCGGCCGCGACGACGCCCGTGCCGGATTGCCCGCCGCCGCCCGGGTTGCCCGCCGCGCCGCTCATGCCCGCGGCGCCTGCCGCCCCGCCGGTGCCCGAACGGCCGCCGGTTGCCCCGCCCT